>DASVNU010000001.1:0-24557 GCA_036383655.1 Sphingomonas sp.
GTTCGATATTGCGCAGCGCGCGGGCGTATCCCAACCGACCGTGTCGCGCGCGTTGCGTGGCGATCCGACCGTCAGTGAAGCGACGCGCAAGCGGATCGAGGCGATCGCGGCGCAGCTCAACTACAAGGTCGACAAGAACGCTTCATCGCTGCGCAGCCGCCACACCAATACGCTGGCGTTGTTGTTCTTCGAGGATCCGACGCCCGACGATTCGCTGATCAACCCGTTCTTCCTGTCGATGCTGGGGTCGATCGCCCGGACCTGCGCGCTGCGTGGCTATGACCTGCTCACCTCGTTCCAGCAGCTCTCATCGAACTGGCATGTCGACTATGAGGACAGCCACAAGGCCGACGGCATCATCCTGCTCGGTTATGGCGATTACGAGACCTATCGCGCGCGGCTCGAACAGCTCGAGGCGCAGGGTACGCATTTCGTGCGCTGGGGATCGGTCCAGACCGGCCAGCCGGGCACGACGATCGGCTGCGACAATGTCCGCGGCGGGCGCGATGCCGGCGCCCATCTGATCGGGCTGGGGTGTCGTCGGATCGCGTTCCTGGGGCAGGTGTCGAGCCATTCGCCCGAACTCGCCGATCGCTATCGCGGCGCGTGTTCGGCGATGCTCGAAGCGGGCATCGATCCCGATCCGGCGCTTCAGGTCGATGCGATCACGACGGAGGCGTCGGGGTACGAAGCGGCGATCGAATTGTTGCGGCGCGGTGTGATGTTCGACGCGGTCTTCGCGGGCAGCGACCTGATCGCGATCGGCGCGATGCGCGCGCTCGAGGAGGCGGGGCTCAGCGTGCCGGGCGACGTGTCGATCGTCGGCTTCGACGATATCCCGGCGGCGAGCCTGTCGCATCCGCCGCTGACCACGATCGCGCAGGATTATGCCAAGGCGGGCGCGATGCTGGTCGATACGCTGCTGCGCCAGATCCGCGCGCAGCCCGTCGAAGCAGCGATGCTGCCGCCGCGGCTGGTCGTGCGACGCTCGACGGCAGCCAAGGCATGAGCGCGCTCCCGGTGGAGAAACCGCGCCAGAACTGGCGCGGGCTGTGGAACATTTCGTTCGGCTTTTTCGGCATCCAGATCGCGTTCGGGCTGCAGAACGCCAATGTCAGTCGGATCTTCCAGTCGCTGGGCAGCGATGTCGGCGGCCTCGCGCTGCTGTGGATCGCGGGGCCGGTCACCGGGTTGCTGGTCCAGCCGATCATCGGCCATTTCAGCGACCGCACCTGGGGGCGGTTCGGGCGGCGCCGGCCCTATTTCCTGGCCGGCGCGACGCTGGCGGCGTTGGCGCTGGTCGGCATGCCCAACGCCTCGGTGCTGCTGGGCGCGGCGTTGCTGCTGTGGATGCTCGACGCGTCGATCAACGTGTCGATGGAGCCGTTTCGCGCCTTTGTCGGCGATATGGTCGCGCCGTCACAACGCACGACCGGCTATGCCTTCCAGACCGCCTTTATCGGCGCGGGCGCGGTGCTGGGCAGCCTGGCGCCGTTCGCCATGGCAAAGCTTGGGGTAAGCAATGTCGCCGCGGCCGGGGGCATTCCGGATTCGGTGCGCTACGCATTCTATCTCGGTGCCGTCGCGATCTTTGCCGCCGTGCTGTGGACCGTATTGACGGTGCGCGAATATTCGCCCGAGCAGATGCGCGATTTCGGCGATGCGGATGCTGTTGGCCATGACGGGCAGCCGGTTGCCTTCCATGGCGGCCTCTGGTGGCTGGTTGGCGGGATCGTGGTGATCGGCGTAGTGCGGTGGTTCGCACTCGAACGCGACCTCTATGTGCTGGGCGGGGCGCTGGCCGCGTTCGGCGTACTGGCGCTGATCGCCGCGGCGATGACGCGCAGCGGCGGCAGGAACGCGCTCGTCCAGATCATGAGCGACATGGCGCGGATGCCCGATCAGATGAAGCGGCTGGCGTTGGTCCAGTTCTTCTCCTGGGTCGCGCTGTTCATCATGTGGATCTACACCACGCCGGTGGTGGCACAATATGTGTTCCATTCCACCGACACCACGGCCAAGGCCTATAACGACGGGGCCGATTGGGTCGGGGTACTGTTCTCGGTCTATAATGGTGTCGCCGCGCTTGCCGCGTTCGCGCTGCCGTTGCTGGCCAAGCGGATCGGCGCGCAGCAGACGCATATGCTGTGCCTGCTGATCGGCGCCGCCAGTTTCGCCTCGCTGCTGGTCATCCGCGATCAGCAATTGCTGCTGCTTCCGATGATCGGGATCGGCTTTACCTGGGCATCGATCCTGACGATGCCCTACGTCATCCTTGCCGGTGTGCTGCCGCAGCACAAGCTCGGCATCTATATGGGCATCTTCAACTTCTTCATCGTGCTGCCGCAATTGCTCGTCGCGACGGTGATGGGCGCGATCATCCGCACATTCTTTCCGACCGAACCGGTCTGGACGATGGCATGCGGCGCGGTGGTGTTGGTGCTGGCGGCGGTGTCGATGCTGCGGGTGAAGACGGACCTTAACGCGGCAGCGTGATCGTTGCCGCCAGCCCGCCTTCGGGGCGGTTCTCCAGCCGGATGTCGCCGCGCGCCTCGCGCACGATCGCGCGCGCCAGCGCCAGGCCGAGCCCGATCCCGCCGGTTTCCTTGTTGCGCGATCCCTCGATCCGCGTAAACGCCTCGAACACCTCGGCGATGCGATCGGGCGGGATGCCCGGTCCGTTGTCACACACCACGATCTCAACGGTCTTGGCGTCCGAGCGGAGGAACACGTCCGCGCGGCCGCCATATTTGACCGCATTCTCGATCAGGTTACGGATCGCGCGGCGCATCAGTGACGGCCGCAAATGCATGGTCAGCCGCTCGGCCTCGGTGAATTCGACCGGCATGCCGAGATCGCGGAAATCCTCGACCACGGCGTCGACCAACGCCGCGAGATCGACCTCGGTCGCCTGCTCGCTCGGCCGCCCCAGCCGTGCCAGCGAGAGGATGTCGTCGAGCGTGCGGTTCATTTCGTCGATCGTATCCGCCATGCGGGCGCGATCGTCGTCATCCTCGACCGATTCGATGCGGACACGCAGCGCCGCCAGCGGGGTGCGCAAATCGTGCCCGATCGCGCCGAGCATGCGGTCCTTTTCCTCGAGCATCGCGCTGACACGCGTGCGCAAGTCGTTGAACGCGGTGATCAGCGTGCGGACGTCATGCGGCCCGCTTTCGGTGATCGGCCCGTCGGCCTCTCCCGGATGGAAACGCTGCGCCGCCTTGGCGAGCGACCTGAGTGGTTGGGCGATGCGGCGCGTCGCGAGCAACACCGGCAGCAAGACGATCGCGTAGAGCACCAATGTCTGACCGATCAGCCGCGAGAGGAACGGCCATTCCGAATCCTGCCAGGGATTGGCGGCCGCCCACCAGCCGACCTTGGGCTGTTCGACAACGATCAGCAATTCGCTCCTGGCGAAGCGATAGCGCTGCGCGCGGACGCGCGACATTTTGGCGAAGCGCGGGTCGTTGGAGCGCAACGGGCGGATCCCGGTGATGACTCGCTCGACCGGAATACCCGATTCGACCAGTCGCGTGCGCATCGCCTCCTCGATCTCCGGTCGCCGCACGAGCCCGGCCGGCATCGGATTGGAAGGCCAGGGGCGCGTGCGGAAATGGTCCCAGGGTGTTTCGTCACCCGCCGGCGGGGCGGAAGCTATGTCCGGCTGCTTGTCGTTGTGCCTGCCGCGTGGTCCCTGAGCGGCGTCGATGATGCGCGCGGCGACGGGCCCCACCGTCTGCTCCAACCGGAACGCCTGGCGATCACGCAGGCTCAAGCCGAAATTGACCGCCTGCGCGACGAACAGCGCGACCGCGACGAGCACGGCCATCTGGCCGGGAAGGTTGCGCGGCCATAATCTCATAATCGCGTGACTTCCGCGGCGAGCGTGTAGCCGCCGCCCCATACCGTCTTGATGACGGCGGGATTCTTGGGATCGGGTTCGATCTTGCGCCGTAGCCGGCTGACCTGGTTATCGATCGCGCGATCGAACGCCATCGCCTCGCGGCCCTGGGTCAGGTCGAGCAATTGGTCGCGGGTGAGTACCTGGCGCGGGCGCAACACCAGCGCCAGCAGCAGATTATATTCCCCGGTCGACAGGGGCACCGATACGCCTTCGCGATCGACGAGCGCACGTTCGCCCGACTTCAACACCCAACCGGCAAAGGCATAGGATCCGCTTTCGGGCGCGTGCTGGCGTGCGCCACTGCCGGCGGAGCGGCGCAGGATCACGCGGGCGCGCGTCGCCAGTTCGCGCGGCGAAAAGGGTTTGACGACATAATCGTCGGCACCCATTTCGAGCCCGACGATGCGGTCGGTCTCCTCGCTCTTGGCGGTCAACAGGATGACGGGAATGTCGCCGGTCGCGCGGATATGGCGGCACAGACTCAAGCCGTCCTCGCCAGGCATCATGATGTCGAGGATGATCAGGTCGATGGCATAGGCCGCCATGCGCGTGCGCGCGCTTTCGGCATCGCCCGCCTGGGTGACGCGAAAGCCCTGCTTGGTCAGATATTGCGCCAGCGGCTCGCGGATCGAGCGCTCGTCATCGACCAGTAGAATATGGGGAGTGCCGCCCATCGGCACTTCGCTTAGCATCTATCGGCCTCCTGAAAAGCCCTCGAATTCGAAAAGAGAGAGCCGGGCGGGTGAGGAGGGGCACCCGCCCGGCAGCCTGGGCATATGGGGATTACTGCCCGGGCTTGTCCGTCGATGCGCTTGGCGGGGGTGGCGGGGCCATGTCCCCACCATTGCCGCGCCGGCCGCGCATCTGTTCCATCGCGTCGCGCGCCGCCTGGCGCTCCGCCGCGTCAATCTTGCCGTCCTTGTTGGTGTCCATGCGGTCGAAGCGCTGCGCCGCCTGCGCGCGGAACTCCTCGCGGTCGATCGTCCCGTCGCCATTGGTATCGAGCCGCGCGAACATCCGTTCGCCGCGGCCACCGGGGCCGGCGGATCCCGCCTGAGGAGCCGCACCATCGGCCGGCGGAGGAGCAGGGGGCGTCGCACTGGCGTCGCCCATCGGGCGGCGCGGCCGCATTTCGTCGGGGGTCAGCTTGCCGTCCTTGTTCGCATCCATGCGATCGAACCGGGCATCGGCCTGCGCCATCGCCTCGTCGCGCGTGATCACGCCGTCGCCATTGGTATCGCCTTTGGGCGCCGGCGCGGTCTGCGCCGCGGTCGGCCCGACCAGCGCGACTCCCATGAAGCTCGCGCTCGCGAGCGCCGCGGCAAGAAACACTCGATTCATCCCGTAGTCCTCGATCGGGCAAAGGGTCATTCCCCGCCATCGCAAGACTTGTCGTTCCTCTGTGTCGCTCGCGCATGTCAGTCCATGGCGAAATTGTCGCAAATTGTAGCGCGGTACCGGAAAGCCGTCCGGTCAGGCGAAGATGGCGACGCTCTGCATCTGCTCGGCGATCGGTTCGCCGTCGGCGTTCCAGATCATCATTTCCTGGCTCGAGCTGCCTGCCTTTGCGTAATCGGCATTGGCTCTCAGCAACCACCATCCGTCGGAAGTCGTGGGCTGGCCGCCGAGCAGGTTGAGTTGCCAGGTCATCGAGCTGACCGGTGCCGGCCCGCCGATCAGCTTGAGCGCCGCGGGCGGCAGGCAATCGGCGACGGCGATCAGCTCGACCATCGGGTCGAGCCCGTCGCGCTCGTTCAGCCGTACCCAGCGCAGCCATTCCGCCGGGCCGACGCTTGCGTCGCGGCGATCGAGCAATTCGAAGTTGCGCGTGAAGGACACCGCCGAATTGCCTTTGAAGGTGGTGTCGTCGGGTCCCGGTCGCGGGAAGTCGGGCGCGGTGCCGACCTGATGGTCGAGTTTCGAGTCCACGGCGCCCATGAAGACGAAGGTCGCGCGCAGCCCCAATCCGGCGTCGCTCTCGACATCGGCCTGGATGAACGCGGCGTTGCGGCCACGGCGCAGCCGGCTGGCGCGGATGACCACCTCGCCCGACAACGGGCCGATGAACGCGATCAGCGCGGATCGCAGCGGGGGCAGGTCCTCATCCGATTGCTGCGCGACATGGAGCGCGAGTGCCGCGGACAGGCCGCCATAGCTCGTCCGTCCCTGCAGCCATGCGTCGGGAATGCTGCCCCGCCAGCCGCCCTCGATCGGCTCGAGCGCGTCGATGATCTGCTTGATGCCGGTCATCGGATCACGCCGCCTGCATCGCGAGCCGGTCGCGCAGTTCGCGCTTGAGCACCTTGCCGATCGCGCTGCGCGGCAATTCGTCGATCGGATGGAGCGCCGACAGCCGCTGCGTCTTGCCGAGCTGGTTGTTGGTCCACGCCATGATCTCGTCGGCCGAGGCATCCACCCCGGCATCGGGGACGTAGAAACCGACCGGCGTCTCTCCCCATTGTTCGGACGGCACACCGATCACGGTGCATTCCTGGACCGCCGGATGCTGTTTGAGCACCGCCTCGATATCGACCGGATAGATGTTGAACCCGCCCGAGATGATCAAATCCTTCTTGCGGTCCATCAGGATCAGGAAGCCGTCCTCGTCGAACCGGCCGATATCGCCGTGGCGGATGAAGCGATTGCCCTCTTTGTCGTACCATTCGGCGTCGGCGGTCGCCTGGCTGCGACCATGATAGCCCGTCATCATCGCCGGCGAGCGGCCGACGACCTCGCCGGTTTCGCCTTGCGGGACCTCGTTTCCGTCATCGTCGATCAACCGCATGTCGTGGCCGGGCAGCGGCAATCCCACCGTGTGAAGCTTGTCGGGGAACGCGGTGCAGTCGAGCCCGGCCGAGGCGCCGCCTTCGGTCATGCCGTAGAATTCGACCAGCCGCCCGGGCCAGCGTTTCAATATGTCGGCCTTGAGCGCGGGTGCGAACGGCGCGCTGGTAGAGGTCTTGAACCTGAACGCCGACAAATCGAACCGGTCGAAATCGGGCACCGCCATGATCCGCTGATATTGCACCGGCACCAGCATCGCGTGCGTCGCGCGGTGTTTTTCGGCGAGTTCCAGGAAAGCGCGCGCGTCGAACTTCTTCATCAGCACGACGGTGCCGCCCCAGCCGAGCGTGGGCAGGAAACTGACCAAGGTCGTGTTCGAATAAAGCGGCGTCGAGTTCATCGTCACCGCGTCGCCATAGCCGCTCGTCGAATTGCGGCCGATATGCGACCAGCGCATATTGTGCGACTGGACGATGCCCTTGGGCGTGCCCGTGGTTCCCGAGGAGTAGATGATGTTGAAGCCGTCCGCCGGGTCGATCGTCACTGGCCGGGGTTTTGTCCCGATCGGCGCCAGCCAGCTATCGAACGCGTCGGTATCGAGCCGGATCTGGTTCGCCGCGACCGGCTGTGCGGCGATCGCGGCCTGATTGTCGCCATCGAGGAAGACGATCGGCGCGCCGCAATCGGCGATCGTCGCGGCGAGCGCTTCCGGGGTCGATGACGGCGCCAGCGGTGCCGCGACGCAGCCGGCGCGCAATGCGCCCAGGAATACCGCCGCATAAGCGATCGACGAGGCTGAGATGATCGCCACTGACTGGCCCCGCGCGACTCCGTCGCGCTGCAGTGCCGCCGCGACGCGATCCATCATCGTATCGAGCTCGGCATAGGTATAGCTGCCGGCGGCGTCGGCCACCGCAGTCTTGCCGCCGCGCTCTTTGGCATGGTCGCGGATGATGTCGGGCAACGTGGCGAAGTCACTGGTGAGCAAGGCTTCGGCGCTCATGATCTCTCCTCAAACTTGCCGCGAATCGCTAGGCGAAGCGACCGCGAAATGCCATACGCAATATTCGAAAACCAGAATCAAAAGGGGAGTCGGATGCTGTTCTACGATGCGGTCAATCCCGCGCCTAACCCACGTCGCGTGCGGATCTATCTCGCCGAAAAGGGGCTGAGCGTCGCCAGCGAGCAGGTCTCGATCCCGCGCGGCGAACATAAGGGAGAAGCGTATCGCGCGGTCAATCCGCTGGGGCAGGTGCCATGCCTGAAACTGGATGACGGCACCGTCATCACCGAAAGCGTGTCGATCTGCCGCTATTTCGAGGCGCTCAATCCCGAGCCGCCCTTGTTCGGCGTCGGTGCGCGGGGCCAGGCGGAAGTCGATATGTTGACCCGCCGAGTAGAACTCCGCCTGATGACTCCGATCGCGATGGTGTGGGTGCACACGCACCCCTACACCGCGCGCGTCGTGCCCAAGCAATATACCGAGTTCGGCGAGAGCAACCGCCCGCGGATCGACACCGTGATGCGCGAGTTCGACACGGCGCTGACCGAACGCCAGTTTCTCGACGGAAAAGGATATTCGATGGCCGATATCGTGCTGCAGACGACGATCGATTTTGGCAAGTTCATCGGCGTCGAGATGCCCGAGGATGCGATGGCGCTAAGAGCCTGGTACGATCGTGTCGCCGCGCGTCCGAGTGCGGCGGCGTGAGCGCGGGAATGGACGGCCGCGTCGCGATCGTCACTGGCGGCGGTACCGGGATCGGCGCATCGACCGTGAAAATGCTCGCCGCGCGAGGCGTGCGCTGTGTGGTCAATTACGCGTCGAGCCGAGAGGATGCCGAAGCCGTAGCGGTCGAGGCCGGCAATGGCGCAATCGCGGTCCAGGCCGATATCGTCGAGGATGCGGCGTGCCGGGCGCTGGCGCAGGCGGCGATCGATACGTTCGGGCGGATCGATTTCCTGGTCAACAACGCCGGGCGCACCAAATTCGCCAATCATGAGGATCTCGACGCGCTCGATGCCGAGGACTTCGTCGATATCTATCGGCTCAACACCGTCGCCGCGTTCCAGATGGTGCGCGCCTGCGCGCCGGCGATGCGCGAGCAGGATGCGTCGGCGGTGGTCAATCTCGCCAGCGTGGCGGGCGTGTTCGGGATGGGATCGTCGGTCGCCTATGCGGCGTCCAAGGGCGCGCTGATCACCATGACCAAGAGCCTGGCGCGCGTGCTCGCGCCGCATATCCGGGTCAACGCCGTCGCACCCGGCTATGTCGGTACCGGCTGGTTCGAGAAAAGGCTGGGGGCGGAAGGGTTCGAGCGGCTCAACCAGAATATCGCCAGTCGCGTGCCGATGGGATTTGCCGCCGGACCCGACGACGTCGCCGGACCGATCGTGCAATTGCTCGACCCGATCGCCCGCGCGATCACCGGCGAGGTGACGTTGCTCGATGCCGGTGGTCACCTCGACGTCGCGCTGACGCGTCGGCCGGGGAAGGAGGAGTGACCGCAGGGGCGGCAGTCAGCCTTCTGCAACCGCTTCGATCTTGCCCGGAACGCGATCCATCACCTTCCACAGGATGATCAGGCAGGACACCAGCCCCAAAGTCCCTGCGACAACGAACGCCGCGCCCGGGAAATGGTGATCGATCCCGGTGGCGAGCGCCTGGGTCAGGATGAACGGCCCGACGATCGCTGCCACGCTGCCCATGCTTCCCATGCCGCCCTGGAGCTGGCCCTGCCGGGTGGCATCGGTCAGGCGCGAGAGCAGGCCCTGGATCGCAGGCATGGCCAGGCCCGAGAACGAGCTTATCACGAACAGCGGAATGATCTGCCACCACGCGGTCACGAAGGCGTAGCCGAGGAACGACAGGCCACCGGTGAGCAGCCCGATCATCAGCGCGCGCCGCTCACCGATCCTGGCGATGATCCGCCCGGTGAGTCCGCCCTGGACGATCACGCCCAGGACGCCGACCAGCACGAGGCTCCAGCCGATCGCCTTTTCGCCGAATCCCAGCGCCGCGGTCGCCCAGAAACTCCAGGTGGCCGGATAGACCATGTGCGCGAGCTGCCAGAGAAAGGTCGCGAGCAGGAGCGGTCCGACGCGACCGGCATGGAATAAAGGTTTGAAGGCGCCGATGATGTGCGCATCGCTCAACCGGAACGGCCGGCGATTTTCGCGCGCCAGCGTTTCGGGCATCGCGAAATACATCAGGATGGCATTGCTCAACGCCAGCGCGCCGGCAAGCAGGAACGGCGCCCGGACGCCGAACAGCGGGGCGACGATCCCACCCAATCCCGGGCCCAGAATGAACCCGAGCCCGAACGCCGCACCGATCAGGGCGAAGGTCGCGCTGCGTTTCTCGGGCGGTGTCACGTCGGCGATGACCGATCCGGCGGGACCGTAGACGGCGCCCGCCGCGCCAGCGATCGCGCGACCGAGGAACAGCCAGGCGATGGTCGGCGCGAACGCCATGACCATATAATCCAGTCCAAAGGCCAGCATCGAGGCGAGGAGAACCGAGCGCCGTCCGAACCGGTCGGACAGATTGCCGAGGATCGGACCGGCGACGAATTGCATGCCGGCGAACACCACCATCATCCACCCGCCGATGCGCGTTGCGTGCTCGATATCGATATGGCCGAGCGTGGTCAGCAGCTTGGGCATGACCGGCGCGATGACGCCGAAGCCGATCGTGTCGATCAATACCGCCGTCAGCGCGAGCGGTACCGCGCGATTGTCGAAGCGCATCATTCCTCCCTTGCGACCGAATTCTTGTCCTGCGCCCGATTCCGATACGCGTCGTCGGCTGCTTATACCCGTTTTGTTCCAACAGCGCAAAGCGCCGCTCCTCGGGGGCAAGGAACGGCGCAGCGGCGGGACTCAGGCGAGATGGGCGACGAGATTGTCGAGCGTCTGGCTCGTCCCGTTGGCGACGCCGAGCTTGATATAATCGTCGAGATGCTCGTCCGAGCGGCAGATTATCTCCACCGTCATGCGCGTGCCGCCGTCATTGTCGGCGAGCATCACGCGACCGATCGCGTCCATCGCTTCGAACTCGAGCAGATGCGGCGGTTCGATTCGCCGATAGGTTCCGGTGAACGCCATATGCGCATGGCTGGGCGAGACGAACACGAATCCGCCCCCGACGCGAAGGTCGATCTCACAGCGCGACAGCGGTTCGCCGCCGGCATCCCACCAGAGGCGCACGCTCTCGGGTGTGGTCCAGGCGGTGAAGACGGCGTCGGGCAAGGCGGCGAAATCGCGGATGAACCTGATGGCGTAGGCGGCACGGTCGATCGTGAAACCGGGCGCGTTGGCGGCGATAGCTGGGGAAGGCATTCAAGTCTCCTTCTTGGTGGTGGCGAGGTGGCGGTCGAGATTGTCGAAGCGGCGGTCCCATTGGTCGCGGAAACGCTCGATCCAGTCGGCGGCATCCTTCATCGCCTCGGTGCGCAACCGTCGCGGTCGGCGCTGCGCGTCGCGCCCGCCCTCGATCAGCCCGGCATGTTCGAGCACCTTCAAGTGCTTCGAGATGGTCGGCTGGCTGAGCGCGAACGGTTGCATGAGTTCGGACACCGTCGCCTCGCCCAACGCCAGTCGGGCAAGGATCGCACGGCGGGTCGGGTCGCTGAGCGCGGCGAAGGTCGCGTCGAGATGAACTGATTCGATAGCCATATGACTATATAGCTAAGCAGCTATGAAGGAGTCAAACTGTCCTTCTGGCCATTCCATGCCGGGCTCGAATTAAGGGCAGGGCCGGCAACCCTCCCTTCGTCAGAGACTCGTAGGTTATAGAGCGCGGCCAGGCGGATTCCGGGACAAGCCCGGGATGACGATGGGTGAGAAGTCAGTCCGAAAAAACGAGCGGCCGCGCTGGACTATTCCTGGCCCGGCATCGTCTCGAACGCCGTCAGCCCTTCCGGCATGGCCACCCAATCGGGCTTGTCGCGCATGAAGATCGCGATGGTCGGGCGGAAATGCGACGGATCATCGAGCGAGCCGGCATAGATGGTGTGGCTGTCGTGCACGCCGGGGATGCCGCCGAACACCAGGCCGCCGCAATCGGGGCACGAATTGCGCGTGGCGTTGCCGCCGCGCATCGCCGGGGAATGGAATTGGTGGGCTCGACCGGTGATCGTCAGCATGCTGGCCGGAAAGCCCATGAACGGGATGAAGCCCGACCCCGATGCCTTGCGGCAATCGGCGCAATAACAGAAGCCCATGCCATCGGACTCGCCGCGCGCTTCGTAGCGCAATTGCCCGCACAGGCACCCGCCGGTGATCGTCGTCATGCGCCTCTCCGTTTGCCGCCATTCTTGAGCGCCTCGCGCTTGCTGAGGCCGCTCAATCGATCCTCGTTCACCGCGACATAGCGCGCCACCTCGTCGGGATCGATCCAGGCATATTGACGCAGCGCCCAACCGATCGCCTTGCGCAGGAAGAATTCACTCGATCCGATCGACGGCTCGATACAGGCATAGAGTAGCTCAAGATCGGTGTCGCTCTTGGCCGGCAACTGGCAGAGGATCGAGCTTCTCCGCTTCCACATGTCTCCATCGCTCGCCCATGTCCGCATCGTCCCGCTCATCGCCGCGCGGTCATTCCGCAGCAGCGACCACAGGCGATGTCCGGCGATCTCGTCGACATAATCCCACCAGGCGCCGGTGACGATCATCTCCTCGTACATCGGTAGCGCCTCGATATGCTGGAAGTCGCGGGCTGCCTTGACCGCGGTGAGCCCGATTGCGGCATAACGCTCTTCGCGATGGGTGGCGCCGCGCCACAGGGCGAGCACATCGGCCTGCCACGCCGCGCCGTCGGGCCAGTCGATTCCCGCGAACACGGTCTTCAGCGCGGCGCGCAGCGGCACCGCCGATACGCCCAGATAGGGCATCGCCGATTTCATATACGCCTGCATCCCCGGTGCCCGTGCCGGTTCCGCTACGGCCTCCAGCGCTTCGCGTACCCGCGTTGCCAGGGGCTTTCCCGTTGCGTCGGAATGTGTCATCTCCCGACCATACCCGATATTCAGATTCGGTTTAAAGGAGAGTTTTCATGGCATCCGCCGCCGAACTCGATCGTCCCTCCGACGCACTCGAGAATTTTCGCGCCGACGTGCGCGCGTGGCTCGCCGCCAATTTCCCGGCATCGCTCAAGGGCAAGGGCAATGCGCTTGCCAGTGTCGAGGGGCCGACCGCGGAAACGCCCGAAATGACCGCCTGGCGCGAGGCGATGGGCGAAAAGGGCTGGGGCGTGCCGACCTGGCCCAAGGAATATGGCGGCGGCGGCCTGAGCAGGGCCGAGGCGCGCGTGCTGGCCGACGAGATGGCGCGCGTCGATGCCTGGAACCCGATCGGCGGCATGGGCGTGATGATGTTCGGCCCGACATTGCTCGAATATGGCAATGAGGCGCAGAAGCGCGAGCATATCCCGGCGATCGCCAAGGGCGAGATACGCTGGTGCCAGGGCTATTCCGAGCCCAATGCCGGCTCCGACCTTGCCAACCTCCAGACCTTCGCCGAGGACAAGGGCGATCATTATGTCGTCAACGGCCAGAAGACCTGGACCTCGGGCGGACAATGGGCGGACAAATGCTTCTGCCTCGTCCGCACCGACAAATCGGAAAAGCACAAGGGCATCAGCTTCCTGCTGATCGATATGACCGCGCCCGGCGTCGAGGTGAAGCCGATCAAGATGATCAGCGGCATGTCGCCGTTCTGCGAGACCTTCTTTACCGATGTGAAGGTGCCCAAGGAGAATCTGGTCGGCGAAGAAGGGCAGGGCTGGACGATCGGCAAGCGCCTGCTCCAGCACGAGCGCACCAATCTGTCGGGCGGCGGATCGCGGTTGATGCCGAGCGGGCCGGGACTGCCCGACATGGCCAAGCAATATGTCGGCGCGGATGCGGAGGGGCGGATCGCCGACCCCGATCTGCGCGCGCGGATCGCCAAGTTCGAGATGGACTGGCGCGCGTTCCTGCTGACCGCGATGCGCATCCAGGCCGAATCCAAGGCGAAGGGCGGCGTGTCCGAAGTTTCGTCGATCCTCAAGACGATCGGCACCAAACTGGGCCAGGAACGTGCCGAGCTGACGATCGAGATCGAGGGGCTGAAGGGCCTGGGCTGGGAAGGCGAGGGGTTCAGCGACACCGAACTCCACGCGGTCCGCGCCTGGCTCTTCGGCAAGGCGACGACGATCTATGGCGGCTCGACCGAGATTCAGAACAACGTCATCGCCAAGCGCATCCTCGGGATGCTGGATCATCAGTAATCAAAGCCCGCTCCCGCGTGCGGGAGAGGGTTGGGTGAGGGTCTTCTTTCTTCTTCCGGGCGGATAAGCTGAAAAGAAGAAAGAAGATCCTCACCCTCCCACCGCTTCGCGGCGGGCCCCTCCCTCTCCCGCAAGCGGGAGAGGGGAAAAGGCGAAGGAGTTTAGATATGGCCGTCCTCAACGAAGAACAGACGATGCTGCGCGACATGGCGCGCGAATGGACTCGCAACGAAAGCCCGGTGACCGCGTGGCGCAAGGTGCGCGATGCCGATACCGCCACGGGCTACGACCCTATGGTCTATAACGAGATGGCGCAGATGGGCTGGGCGGGGATCGTCATCCCCGAAGCGCAGGGTGGCTCCGATTTCGGCTGGCTGAGCCTCGGTCTGGTGATCGAGGAACTCGGCCGCACGCTGACCGCGAGCCCGCTGTCGGCGAGCGCGGTGGCGGCCTCGGCGATCGTGCTCGGCGGCAGCGATGCGCAGAAAGACGCGTGGCTGCCGAAGATCGCGAGCGGCGAGCTGATCGCGACCTTCGCGCTCGACGAAGGGCCGCGCCACGACCCCGAGACCGTCAAGACCAGCGTCGCGGGCGGCAAGCTGAGCGGGAGCAAGGCGTTCGTGGCCGAGGGCGATAGCGCCGGCCTGTTCGTCGTCGCGGCGACGGACGGGCTCTATCTGGTCGATGGCAATCAGGCCGGCGTTACGCGCTCGCGTCGCCATCTGACCGATTTCCGCAGCCACGCCGACGTGACGTTCGACGCGGTCGAAGCCGACAAATTGGCGAATGGCGGCGACAAATTGCTCGATCAGCTACTCGACCGCGCACGCGTCGTCGCCTCGGCCGAGATGCTCGGCATGGCGCAGCAGGCGTTCGAGACCACGCTCGACTATCTCAAACAGCGCCGCCAGTTCGACCAGGTGCTGTCGACCTTTCAGGCGCTGCAGCATCGCATGGCGGGGCTGTTCAGCGATATCGAGCTGATGCGTTCGGCGGTCGAGGCGGGGCTGGCGGCGATCGACGCCGGCGGGGATACCCGCCAGGCCGCGCTGCTCGCAAAAACCAAGGCCAACGAGGTCGGTCACGCGATGAGCCGCGAGATGATCCAGCTCCATGGCGGCATCGGCATGACCGACGAATATGACGCCGGCTTCTACCTCAAGCGCATGCGTGTACTGGAAGCGGTATGGGGAAACACGGCCTATCTGCGCGACCGTTTCGCGCGTCTCGGCGGCTATTGAGACAAGCGCCATTCTGATCATGTTTCCGGGATCGGGTCTGGCCGGTTTCGGAACCATGAGGTCATGCTATTTTCGGGATGAGGCGAGAATACATAGCGATTTGCAACGCGACTAACGCTTGACGTTGCGTCACCCTTAGTGCCTATTCGAGTTCCGGGTATGGAGCCGTTAAAAGGCTCTGACCCGCTTGGGGAGAGGCACATGACCAAGACAAGGTTGCTTTGCGCCTGCGCTATTTCCGTGTTTGCGGTATGCGCGGCCTCGTCGGCGGCTGCGCAATCGGCGCCATCGACATCGTCCGATCAAGACACTGGTAGCACGCCGGACATCGTCATCACCGGCTCGATCATCAGGGGAACGCCCGAGGACGCGGCGCTGCCGGTCAACGTCATCGGTGCCGACGAACTCCAGAAGCAGGGCTCGCCCTCGGCGGTCGAATTGCTCAAGGCGCTGCCGACCTCGAGCGGGGTGCTCGGCGATTCGAACCAGTTCGACAGCCGCTCGCAAGGCGCCGAAGGCATCGCGACCGCCAACCTTCGCGGCCTGTCGCCGCAACGCACCCTGGTCCTGCTCAACAACCGCCGGCTGGTCACCGCAGGCAATGGCGTGCCGGCGGTCGACATCAACCTGATTCCGTCGGCCGCGCTCGGCCGAATCGAAGTGCTCAAGGACGGCGCGGCGGCGACCTATGGTTCGGATGCGGTCGCCGGGGTGGTCAACTTCATCACGCGAACCGACCAGGAGGGGTTCCGCGCCGCCGGCACGTATCGCTGGGTCAAGGATACCGACGGCGATATCGACGCCTCGCTCAGCTACGGCCATGTCGGCAATGGCTTCCGGATGCTCGCCGCGGCCAGCTTCAGCAAACGCGGCGAACTGCTCGCACGCGATCGTCCGTTCGCGGTCCAGCCATATCGGAACAACCCGCAAGGCGGTTGGACCGGTGGCGGCAACCCCGCGACGTTCCTGGGCCTCGCAGCGAGCGGTGCGCCGACCACCGGGCTCCAGGCCGATTCGAGCTGCGTGCCGCTTGGTGGGGTCGTCGGGGTCGGCAACGGCCGCTGCTACACGCAATATTCGGGCTTTGACTCGCTGGTGGACCTGGAGAAGCGCTTTACCGGATGGCTCGATGTCGCGGTCGATCTGACCGAAAAGACGAAGTTCGAGGTCACGGCATTGTACGGCCGCACCACCGTGCCGCATTACCTGACCTCACCATCCTATATTCTGACGCAGGCGCCGTCGCTCGCCTCGTTCGGCGGGACCAACCCGACGCCATTCGTTCCGGGCTTTTACGTGCCGGCGACCAACCCCGGCTTCATCGCCTACAAGGCGGCGAACCCGACCGCATTCACGGCGAACACCGCCGGCGCGGTGTTCCCGTTGCTGCTGTTTCGTCCGTTCATGGCGGGGGGCAATCCGTCGACCCTGGGCGATCCCGACGAAACGGGATCGGCGCGTGGCATGCGCAAGTCGGAATCGACGCGCTTCACCGCCGAGCTGAGCGGCGAACTCGCGCCGAAGATCAACTACAGCCTGTCGGCCACGTACCATGATTATTATCGCTATATCGACGGCTATGATTCGTTCGGCGACCGCGTCCAGTTGGCCCTGCGCGGGCTGGGCGGCCCCAACTGCACCGGCAACACCCCCGGCGCCAATGGCTGTCTCTGGCTGAACCCGTTCGGTAACGCGGTCAGCGCAGGCGCGATCAACGGCACCACCAACCCGCAGGGCAACGCAGCGCTGGCCAACAGCAAGGCACTGACGGACTGGATCTTCGTGCCTTCCTATACCGCGGTCGACTCGCAGCTGTTCGTCCTCGACGCCAACATCAACGGCTCCTCGGGAATAAAGCTGCCTGGCGGCGACATCCAATTCGGTGTTGGCGCGCAGTACCGATACAATTGGTTCGACACCAAATATGGCGCGAACGGCAACATTGCGGTCAATCCATGCCGCGATACGCCGATCACCGGCAACACCAATCCCGCTGCCTGCTCTCCGACATCGGGAGTTACTCCAAGCGCGGCGAACGGCGCATATGCCTTCCTCGGCACGGGCCGAGACAACTTCCTGAAGGGCGGCGTCAAGGCGGTCTTCGCCGAATTGCAGCTGCCCGTCTTCGATAGCTTCAACATCCAGGCGGCGATCCGCTATGAGGACTATGGCGGCTCGGTTGGCTCGACCGTCGATCCGCAAGTCCGCGCCCGATGGCAGGTCACGCCCTGGCTGGCGTTGCGTGGTGGCTATGGCACGACGTTCCGCGGACCAACGCTGGCGAACATCACCAACAATTTCGTGACATCGCTCCAGCTCATCGGCTCGACCTTCAAGCCGGTGGACGTCTACGGCAATCCCGCGCTCAAGCCTGAAAGCTCGGAGAATTATTCGGGGGGCGTGCTGCTGAAGTTCGGTGGGTTCAATGCGAGCTTCGACTATTTCCGCTACAATCTGTCCGATGTGATCGTGACGGACCCGTTAAGCGCGATGGTCGCGACCTTGTTCCCGACCGGCCAGCCCAATACCTGTGGCACGAACACGGCTTTGGCCGCCCGCTTCACCTTCACCACGCCGACCTGCACCGCCGCGACGACCGTGGCGAATATCGCGCGCGTGAAGACGGTGCTGCAGAATGGCGCCACGCTGAAGAACGACGGGTTCGACGTCAGCGTCAACTACAAGTCCAACCAGTTCCTCGGGTCGGGCATGCGCTTCGGGGCCGGCGTCGACGTGACTCGCGTGCTCCACGACCGGATCAGCGCGATTTCGGTCGCAGGCACGCCGGTCCAGGGTTCCTTCGACGGCGTCGGGCTGCTCAACTATCAGTCGACATTGTATCCGGTGCCCAAATGGAAGGGGCAGGCCTATCTCGATCTGGGTGCGGGACCGGTCGATGCCCGCCTTACGGTCAATTATACCGGCGGCCTGCACGATCAGCGCTACGATACACGAACCGGACCGTTCGCGCCCGATTGCTCGCTTGGTCATGGCTATACCGCGCTGCCCAACCCCTCGGTGGGGTTTGCCGGCACCGCGTGCGCAGCCGGTGATCCGGTGGTGCTCGCGCCGAGCATCCTGACCGGCGCCGACCTCAACGATTTCATCACCGCCGACCTTAACGTCCAGATCAAGCTGCCGTGGAAGAACATCGTCCTGACCGGCACGGTGTTCAACATCTTCGACGCGCAGCCGCCGTTCGCGCGCGAGGATTACAATTACGAGCCGTTCGTCGGAAACCCCTACGGGCGCATGTTCAAGCTCGGCCTGTCGACCAAGTTCTGATCTTGACCGTTTGATCCTCCTCTCGGCCCCGTCGCGCCAGACCAGCGCGGCGGGGCCGTCGTTTTCGACGACGATAACTGACAACGACAAGAAAGGTCGCCCCTCCCGTGTCCTCCCCCACGCACCTTCCCGAAATCGAGGCGACGTTCGTCCCCAAACGCCGCGCACTAACCCTGCTGCTGCTAACTTTCGCCTATTTCTTCAGTTACATGGACCGGCAGATCCTTGCGATCCTCAACGAGGATATCATCAAGGACCTGCACCTTTCCGATGCCCAGATGGGCATCCTGGGCGGGATGGCCTTCGCGATCTTCTATGCCGGGCTCGGCATTCCCGTCGCCTGGCTCGCTGATCGCGGCAATCGCGTACGGATCATCGCCGGCGCGCTGGCTATCTGGAGCGCGTTCACGGCGATGGGCGGACTCGCCGGGAATTTCTGGCAATTGCTCGGCGCGCGGGTCGGCGTCGGCATCGGCGAGGCGGGATCGAGCCCCCCGAGCCATTCGATCATCGCCGACCTCTATCCGCCCGACAAACGAGCATCGGCCATGTCGATCTATTCGCTCGGCGTCGGACTGGGGGCGGCGTTCGGTACGATCATCGGCGGGGTCGTCGCGACCTATTATGGCTGGCGCGTCGCCATGTATGTAATCGGCCTGCCCGGATTGTTACTGGCGGGGATCATCTGGGCCGTCGTGCCCGAGCCCAGGCGCGGCCTGTCCGATGCGCAAATCGCGATGGATACAGCCAGGCCGTCGCTGATCGACGGCTTCACCACCTTGTTCGCCAATCGCGCCGCGCTCCACCTTGTCGCCGGCTTCACGCTGACGTCGATGATCGGTTACGGTCTGACCGCGTTCGGGCCTAGCTTCATGCAGCGGTCGTTCGGCTTCACCAAGCTCGACATCGCGCTCAAGGTGGCACCGGCCGGGGCGATCATCGTCGCTGTCGCGGCGATCGCCAGCGGACGGATCGCCGATCGGCTGACGCGCCGCTATGGGCAGTACAGCCAGTCGTTCATGGTGGCGATCTTCAAGACGATCGGGCTGCCGTTGACCTTGTGCGTCTATACCGCGACCAATCCGACGTTTGGGATAGGATTCTATTTCCTGTCGATCCTGTTTTCGACCGCTTATCTCGGCGTGACCTTCGCGTTGATCCAATCCGAAGCACCGGTCCGGCTGCGCGCGACATGGGCGGCGATTACCTTGCTGGTCAATAATATGATCGGCCTGGGGCTGGGGCCATTTCTGGTCGGTATGCTCAGCGACGCGCTGAAGCCGACCTATGGCGCCGAGTCCCTGCGCTATTCGATGTTCGTCTTCACCGCGATCACCCCCTGGGCGATCTTCCATTATTGGCGCGCGGGTGTGCTGCTCAAGCGCAAGGCGCTCGATCATGAAGCGGGGCAGGGTCCGATCGCCGTCTGATCGTTGGCAGGCGGCTCAGCTATCCGCGGCGCGGTCGTCGAACATGCCGAAGGCGAGGGTAGAGGCGTACATCGCCACCGCGCGGTCGCGCGGCATCGCCGACGCCCATTTGCGCATGTCGAACGCGGCATTCTGCAACGCCATCAGCGACTGGCTGACGATCATCGCATCGACCGGGCGAACCGATCCTTCGGCCGCGCCGTCGGACAGCATCCCGGCATAACGCCGCGCGATGCGGTTCGAGCGGTCGAGCATCGCCTGGCGCACCTGGCGCGGCAAGCCGGTCAGCGCGGTGGTGCGCAGCAACGGGCCGCGTTCGGAGAATTGCACGTCGAGCAGGGTCGCGATGATGCTAGACAGCCGATGCCACCAGTCGCCGGTCGCGTTCTCGCCGACCTGGATCGTCTCGGTGATCGTGTCGAAGCTGCGCTTGTAGCATTCGATGACCAGATCGTCCTTGGCATCGAGATGGTGGTAGAAGCTGCCCTTGGTGACGTTGAGTTCCGACGCGATGCGCTGCACCGAGGCGCCGCGATAGCCGAGCTCGTTGATCAACCGCGTGGCGGCGCGCAGGAACGCCTCGCGGCCCGGCTCGACCTCTTCGTGTTCGATGTCGAGAATCGCCGGCTCCCAGGCCGCGCCCTCGACCGCGATGCCGTGACGAAACATGTCCATCATCCGCGCTTCGACGCGGTCGAACTGGTCGAGGTCGTAGCGCGCGATCCAGGCGGGGATCCAGAACGTGTTCTCGAGCAGCACGTGCGCGCGCGCGCCGAACAGGTCCTTGAGCCGCCGGTTCTCCGGCTCCTCGCCCCACAAGGCGCGCGTCTTGCGGAAAATCTCTCGCCAGGCGGCCATCAGTCGGCCGAGCATCGGATCCTCCATCGCGCGCAGGTCGCTCAATGTCGCCAGCGCGCGCTCCTCATGTTCGCGGATACGCGCGAACCGCTCCATGTTGAGCGACAGATAGCGCGCGACCCGCGCCTCCGGTGTCGCTTCCATCTGCGCGGTGTCGAGCATTTCCCCCAAGGTTTCGAGCGTGTGTTCGAAACACGCCTGGGCGAGGTCTTCCTTGCGCTTGAAATAATAGGTCACGCTGGTCGTGTTGAGCCCCACGCGGCGGGCAACATCGGCGAAGGTCATACCCTTCGCGCTCTGTTCGTTTATCGCTTCGGAAGCGGCGGCCAGGATCGCGTTACGCTTCGCCCTGAAACGCTTCGTTCCCGCAACCTCGTCCAATTCTGCAGTGTCGGTATGCCCCATCCGGCCAGCTTAACATTTCCGTCACACGGAGCCAGCGGATTCAGCATCGCCATTTCGCTTTTTCGTTGTTCGGAACCCCTGACAAAAAGAGGATTCAACGGCTTTACCGAAAACACGGTACGGTTTAGTCGGAGTCGCGACAGCCATAGGAGAGCAGCATCATGGACTTCACGCTGAGCGAACGCGAAACCTATTTTCGGGACCGCGTGCGGACCTTCATCGACAAGGAGATCGCGCCGCGCAACGGCGAGTATCACCAGCAATCGCATGAGGGCGATCGCTGGAAGGTGATTCCGGTGATCGAGCAGGTGAAGGAGATCGCCAAGGCCCAGGGCCTGTGGAACTTCTTCATGCCGCCGCATTCGGGCCAAACCCATGTCGATGACAGTTTCGCGTTCGAGGGAACGCAGCTTTCCAATCTCGAATATGCTTTATGCGCCGAGGAAATGGGAAAGATCGGCTGGGCATCGGAATGCTTTAACTGCTCGGCGCCCGACACCGGCAACATGGAAGTCCTTCACCGTTACGGCACGCTCGAGCAGAAGGAGCAGTGGCTCCGCCCGCTGATGGAGGGCAAGATTCGCTCGGCCTTCCTGATGACCGAGCCGGCGGTCGCCTCGTCGGACGCCACCAATATCGAAACCTCGATGGTTCGCGACGGCGACCATTATGTCATCAACGGCCGCAAATGGTGGTCGTCGGGGGTCGGCGATCCGCGCTGCGCGGTGGCGATCGTGATGGGCAAGACCAATCCGGATGCCAAGCGCCACGCCCAGCAGAGCCAGATCCTGGTTCCGCTCGACGCGCCGGGCGTCAAGATCGAGCGGATGCTTTCGGTTTACGGGTATGATCACGCCCCGCACGGCCATGGCCAGGTGCTGCTCGAGAATGTCCGCGTGCCGATCGACAATCTGTTGCTCGGCGAAGGGCGCGGTTTCGAGATCGCGCAGGGCCGCCTCGGGCCGGGCCGCATCCACCATTGCATGCGCACGATCGGGGTCGCCGAGACGGGCATCGAGGCGATGGCCAAGCGCCTGCTCAGCCGCGTCGCGTTCGGCAAGCGCATCGCCGACCATTCGATCTGGGAACAGCGTATCGCCCGCGCCCGCATCGATATCGAGATGACGCGCCTGCTGTGCCTCAAGGCGGCGGACATGATGGACAAGGCCGGCAACAAATCGGCCCAGCTCGAGATCGCGATGATCAAGGTCCAGGCGCCCAACATGGCGCTGCAGATCCTCGACGACGCGATCCAGGCGCATGGCGGCGGCGGCGTGTCGGACGATTTCCCGCTGGCGCACCAATGGGCGGCGATGCGGACGCTGCGCTTCGCCGACGGTCCCGATGAAGTCCATAATCGCGCGATCGCGCGCAACGAGTTCGGCAAATACGGCGACTACAAGGCCGATATCGTGTCGAGCGGGGATATCGGGGTTTCGCGCTAGCAACAAAAGACCCTCACCCTTCCGGCGCTTCGCGCCTCCCTCCCTCTCCCGCACGCGGGAGAGGGAAGGGGCCCGCCGCCGAGGGCGGTGGGAAGGGTGAGGGTCTGGTTTCGACTTGAGGAAGTAGATCTTGAAAGCAGCCGTTCTGTTCGAGGCGAAGAAGCCGCTCGAAATCTGTGACGTGACGGTCGACAAGCCGGGTCCGCACGAGGTGCTGATCCGCACCGCGGCGTGCGGGGTGTGTCGGTCGGACCTGCATTTCGTCGACGGCGCCTATCCGACGCCGCTGCCCGCGATCCCCGGGCACGAGGCGGCGGGCATTGTCGAAGCGGTCGGATCAGAAGTGCGCACGGTAAAGGTCGGCGATGCCGTCGTCACCTGCCTGTCGGCCTTTTGCGGTCATTGCGAATTCTGCGTGACGGGCCGCATGTCGCTGTGCATCAGCAATGACACCAAGCGCCCGCGCGACGCCGCGCCACGGCTCCGCCTGAACGGCGATCCGGTGCATCAGATGCTCAACCTGTCGGCCTATGCCGAGATGATGCTGGTCCACGAACATGCCTGCGTCGCGATCGATCCCGACATGCCGCTCGACCGTGCCGCGCTGCTCGGCTGCGCGGTGACGACCGGGGCGGGGGCGGTGTTCAATGCCAGCCCGGTCACGCCCGGCGAGACGGTGTGCGTGGTCGGCTGTGGCGGCATCGGGCTCGCCGCGGTCAACGCCGCGAAGATCGCCGGCGCGGGCAAGATCATCGCGCTCGATCCGGTGCCCGAAAAGCGCGCGCTGGCCGAAAAGCTCGGCGCGACGCACAGTTTCGATGCGCTGGCCGAAAATACGGTTCCCGAGGTGGTCGAACTGACCAGGGGCGGCGTCCACCACGCGATCGAGGCGGTCGGGCGCGAGGCGTCGGCGCAGACCGCGGTCAAGGTGCTGCGCCGCGGTGGCACCGCGACGATCCTGGGCATGATGCCGCTGGGTAGCCAGGTCGGCCTGTCCGCGCTCGACCTGCTCGGCAGCAAGAAACTGCAGGGCGGCTTGATGGGCGGCAACCGCTTCCCGGTCGATATTCCGCGGCTGGTCGATTTCTACCTGCGCGGATTGCTCGACCTCGACACGATCATCGCCGATCGCATGCCGATCGAGCGGATCAACGACGCGTTCGACGAACTGCGCACGGGCGACGCCGCGCGCTCGGTGATCACGTTCGGGTAGGGGCAGGTTGATGAGCGCACATCCCGACGATGCACCCAAGACGATCGAGGTGGCGGAAAAGGATCGCATCGACCTCGCCAGGCTGACCGCGTGGATGGACGCCCATGTCGAGGGGTTCGAAGGACCGCTCGATTACACCAAATTCGCCGGCGGGCAGTCCAACCCGACCTACAAGCTCGAGGCCAGATCGGGCGAGTATGTCCTGCGGCGCAAGCCGTTCGGCAATCTGCTGCCCTCGGCGCACGCGGTCGATCGCGAATATCGCGTGATCGCCGGCCTGTATCCGACCGGATTCCCGGTCGCGCGGCCTTATGGGCTGTGCACCGACCCGGAGGTGATCGGCACCGATTTCTACGTGATGGGGTTCGCCAACGGACGCAACATCTGGGACGGGACGATGCCGGACTATGCGCCCGAGGAGCGCACCGGTGTCTATAGCGCGATGTGCGACACGCTGGCCGCGCTGCACAATACCGACTACGAGAAAGCGGGCCTTGGCGATTACGGCAAGCCGGGCAATTATTTCGAGCGCCAGGTCGGCCGCTGGACCAAGCAATATCGCATGGCCGAGACCGAGCACATGCCCGCGGTCGAGAAACTGATCGACTATCTGCCGCGGACCTTGCCGCCGCAGACGCGGACCTCGGTCGTGCATGGTGACTACCGCATCGACAATATGATCTTCCACCCGACCGAGCCGCGCGTCATCGCCTTGCTCGA
>DASVNU010000002.1:0-3127 GCA_036383655.1 Sphingomonas sp.
CGCCTTGACCGCGGCGACCAAGGTGGTGTGGTCCTTCGAATTGACCGCATTCTCGACGATCGTCCTGGTCGAATACATCGGCGCGCCGCCGACCATCGGGTTCTTCATCGCGGCGACGCCCGCGGTGGCGCCGGCGACCAATGCGGTCGCGAGCATCAGTTTGCGAATTGCCTTCATGTCGATCTCTCCTGGAGCACGCTTGGTGGCGCGTGCGTCAGGAGGTACGGGTGGGAATCGCTCGCGGATGCAGTCAGCGAGCGCTTATCTAGGCGATCGACAATTTCCCGCTCGCCACGACCGGCCCGGTGGGCAGTCCGGTCGGTGATCCGCCGAGCGGTTCGATCGATACCGCCAGCATGATTCCCGCCTGCAAATGCCGGCGCTTCTCCATCGGCAGCATCATGCGTGAGGGCCCGGTCGATGCCAGCATTCCCATCGGCTTGGGCACGCCGTCGCCGCCGATCATCCACAGCTGTGCGGTCTTGCCCTGGGGCGCCATCCTCGTCTCGCCGATCCGCACCTCGCCGGTGGTCATATCGACCATCGCCGGCACCGCGCTCGATTTGTCGCTCATCATCAACGAGGCGACCATCATGTGATGCGGCGGGCCGACCACGCGCGATGCGGGCTGCAGCACGACGAACAAGGCGAGCATTGCCGCGATCGCCGTGACCATCGCGGCGATCGGCCAGCGGAACGCCGATCGGGCGCGAGGTTGCGGCTGGGGCTGCGCGTCGGGCCGGGCGAGCCGCTCGGCGACAGCGTCCGGCGCCGCCACCTCGGGATAATCGTCGAACAGCCCGGCCAGCCGCTGGCGCCATTGTTCGACCTCGCGCGCGAACGCGGGATCGGCCAGCACCCGGCGCAGCGCCGCGGCGCGCTCTTCGCCATCGAGCAAGCCGAGCGCGAGTTCGGCGGCGGTCATGTCGGGATCGGGCGCGTCAGGCGTCATCGACACACCCCCTCAGCTGGAGCAGCCCGCGCCGCATGATGCTCTTCATCGTGCCCAGCGGCACGTTCTTGCGCTCGGCCAGTTCGGCATAGGTCACGCCGTCGAAAAAGGCAGTGCGGATGGCGTCGCGCGCGCGCTCGTCGAGCGCGTCGAGGCAATCGTGCAACCGTTGCGATTCCTGGCCGCGCTCGGCGATCTCGCGCTGGTCGGGGGACGGGTCGGCTACCATCGCGGCTTCCTCGACCGGGTGCGAGGGGCGGGCGCCTCTTGCCCGTACCCAGTCGATCGCCTTGTTGCGCGCGATCGTCGCCAGCCATGAAATCGGGCTCGCGCGGCCGGGCTCATAGGCGCCGGCGCGCTTCCAGATCGTGAGATAGACGTCGTGCAATACATCCTCGGCAGCGCTCCGCTCTCCACAGATACGCAGGCAAATGCCGAAAAGCTTCGCCGACGTCAGGCGATAGACATCCTGCAACGCGGCGCGATCCTCCTGGCCGGTACGCACCAGCGCCTCGGTCAGGCGGGCGCGGGCGGCGGCAGGATCGGTCGGTTGGCGCACCGCGCATGACTAGACCTCCCCGCCGCCGCAGGCAATTAGGGTGCGGATGACCGTCACGCTCGCGCCGCTGCTGATGATCGCCTCGGGGTCGATCCATGCGGTGGTCAATGCGATCGTCAAGGGCGGGCGCGACAAGATGGCGTCGCGCGCGATGACCGACGGATCGGCGGCGGTGATCCTGCTCCCTGCCTTGTTGCTCGTGCCGCTGCCGCACGGCGCCTGGGGTTGGCTCGCGGCGACGGCGCTGGTCCACGCGCTCTATCTCTACGCGCTGATCCGGGCGTATCAGGTCAGCGACTTCTCCGCCGCTTACCCCGTGCTGCGCGGCACCGCGCCGCTGGTCACCGCCGGCGTGACGCTCGGGCTGCTTGGCGAGCATGTGTCGATCCTCGCGGTGGCCGGGATCGCGCTGATCGGCGTGTCGATGTTCGTGCTGGCGATCGGCCGCCACTTGAGCCGCTCCGGGTTCGGTTGGGCGGTGCTGACCGGCTTCACCATCGCCGCTTACACCGTGATCGATGCCGCCGGGGTGCGCGCGGCGCCGACGCCGTTCAGCTATATCGCCTGGATGTTCGTGACGATGGGACTGGTCATCGTCGGCCTGTTCGCGATCCTGACGCGAGGCACCTTGTTCGCCTCGATGCGCCAGCAATGGCGACCGGGCGCGATCGCCGGCGGGCTGTCGATCCTGACCTATGGCCTGGCGCTGTACGCCTTGTCGATCGGCCCAACCGCCCCGCTCGCCGCATTGCGTGAAACGGGGATGGTCACGGCGCTGGTTATCGCGGTCGTGTTTCTGAAGGAGCGGGTGACGGTGGGGCGGGGTGCGGCGGTGTTGGGGATATTGGTTGGAGCGGGATTGATACTTTCCGGCTGACGCCCATTCGTCATCCCCGCTTTTCGCGGGGATGACGGTGGAAAGCGGGGGAATTCGTCCCAACGAAAAAACCCGGCCCGCGCGTGGCGGACCGGGCTTTTCAAAGCAGAACCGGTTTGGGAGCTTAGATCGACGTCAGGTTCACCGCGGCATATTTGCCGCGACGATTGTCGACCTCGAGCTCGAACTCGAGCCGGTCGCCCTCGTTCAGGCTGGTCATGCCGGCGCGCTCGACCGCCGAGATATGGACGAACGCATCGGGCTGGCCGTCATCGCGCTGGATGAAGCCGAAGCCCTTCATCGCGTTGAAGAACTTGACCGTGCCGGTCGCCTTCTCGCCAGTCAGCTCGCGGCCACCGCCGCCGCCAGCACCACCGGGGCCACCAGCCGCACGCTCGGGACGCGGACCGCGATCCTGGACGGGCAACGGCTCACCTTCGATCTTGAGGTCGGTCGCCGAAATGCGCCCGCCGCGATCGACCAGCGTGAAGCCCAGCGGCTGGCCTTCGGCCAGACCGGTCAGGCCGGCCTGCTCGACCGCGCTGATGTGCACGAACACGTCCTCGCCGCCATCGTCGCGAACGACGAAGCCGAAGCCCTTTTGCCCGTTGAAGAACTTTACGACGCCGGTGCCTTCACCGACGACCTGGGGGGGCATGCCGCCGCCACCACCGCCGCCGCCGCGGAACCCGCCGCCACCGCCGCCGCCGCGGAACCCACCGCCGCCGCCGCCGAAGCC
>DASVNU010000003.1:0-14169 GCA_036383655.1 Sphingomonas sp.
CATAGCATTGCTCGACTGTCGCGCGCGGAGTAGCTTCGGGCAGACGGGCATATTGGACGCTGATCACCACCGCGCCAGTCGCCTCGGCCAGCGCCATCGCCAGCGGTTGATAGGTCTCGATGCTGCCGGTGGTGAAGCCGCCGCCGTGAAAATAGACTATAGCGGGCAGCACCCCTTCCCCGGCCAGACGATATATACGCACCGGCACCTCGTCCCCGGCTCGCACCACGAAGCTGTTGGCGACCGTCATCCCCGTCGGCAGCGGGTACGCGATCCGCTGCGCATCGCGGTCGGCGAGGAGGCGCGCCGTTTCGAGCGGGGTACCAGGCGTGCCGCGGACGGCATTCAGATACTCGGCCAATCCCGCGGCGAGCCTGGGATTGCTCATCTCATTGCCACAGCTGCCGCGAGGCCAGGGCGGCGCCCTCGACCAACGCCGAGAGCTTGGCCCATTGCACCTCGGGATGGACCCTCGCCATGTTCCAGCCTTGCGAGAAGCCGCAATCGGTGCCGGCGATGACGTTCTCCCGCCCGACCACGCTCGCAAAGTTCGAGATCCGCCACGCGACCAGCTCGGGATGCTCGACGACGTTGGTCTGGTGGCTGATCACCCCAGGGACGAGGATCTTGCCGTCGGGCAGCTTCACGTCCTTCCACACCATCCATTCGTGCTCGTGGCGCGGATTGGCGCCTTCGATCACATAGGCCTGCGCCTTGATCTTGAGAATGATGTCGATGACCTCGCGCAGCGGCACGTCGGTGGTGTGCGGCGTGTTCATGCTGCCCCAGCACATGTGATAGCGCACGCGGTCCTCGGGAATGCCGCGCAGCGCGTGGTTATAGGCTTCGACCTGCCGCTCGGAGGCGCGACGCAGATCCTCTGGGGTCGGATTGGGATTGCCGGGCAGGACCTGGTTGCGCGCCGGCAGGCCGAGGTCGAGCTGGACGACATAGCCGGCATCGACGATCGCCTTGTACTCGACATGCATCGCATCGGCGAGCGCGTAGAGATATTCGGATTCGGTCGCGTAGACCGTGCCGGCATCGGCATCGTCGCGCGCTGGCGTGGCCGAGGGCATGAACGCCTCGACGAATTCCTTGCCGGAGAGCGCCGCCCGGTAATTGTCGAGATCGGTCTGGAGCGCATCCTGTCCGACATAGTGGATCGGCGCCACGACACGGACACGCGCCGGCGGCGTATTCGCCGCCTTGCGGACCTTCTCGGCGTCGAGCTCCGGGGGCATCCACATCGTTTTGTACATGGCGTTGTACTGAGTCATGAACCCCGGAAATTCATCGGTCAGCGCCGCATAATAGGCACCCCGCTCCGAGGGTGGGACCTTTTCGAGCCCGCCGAGCCGCTCGACCACATAATTATGGAAGCTCGGTTTGGAGATTTCGCCATCACTGGGAATGTCGATACCGATCTCGGCCTGCCTGGCGACGACATCGGCGACGCCCTGGCGGACGTCGCGCTGGAATTGGGCTTCGTCGACGGGCTCGCCGAGGACCTTGGCCATCATCCCCTCGAGCACGTTGAGCGGGCGGATCAAGCTGCCTACATGCGTGGTAAGGATGCGATCGATGCTGCGCTTCACATCATCTCCTGTAGCTGGCCGCCTTGCTGGCGGACCGTGTTGCCGGCTTCGCATATGAAAGCTTGGCTTATAGTCGTACTGCTGCCATGTTGAATGGCGTTTGTAAATAGCGACTCCGCCAAGCGGATCGGGAGAGGGATGCGAGGATGTTCAACGGGGAAGTGAAGCGCAAGTTGGAGGCCGGAGAGATCGTCTTCGGCAGTTTCGTCAAGCTCGACGCCCCCGCGATCGTCGAGCTCTACGGCATCGCCGGGTTCGATTTCGTGATCCTCGACGCCGAGCATGGCTGCTACACGCATGCCGGCCTCGAAAACATGATCCGCACCTGCGAACGGATGGGGATGAGCAGCGTCATCCGCACTCCCGATGCCGGAGAGGCCAATATCCTCCATGTCCTCGATAGCGGCGCGAGCGGCATCCAGGTGCCCTCGCTCAAGAGCGCGGCGGACGTGCGTGAAGTGATTAGAATGGCCAAATACTGGCCGCTCGGCGAGCGTGGCTCGGCGCGCGCGTGCCGCGCCGCCGCCTATGGCACCCTCCCCGACTATGAGCAGCGCGCCAATCGCGAGACCCTGGTCTGCGTCCATGTCGAGAACAAGGAGATGGTCGAGGATATCGAGGCATTGTGCGCGGTCGACGAGCTCGACGTGCTGTTCATCGGCCCCGGCGATCTCAGCGCTTCGCTTGGCCACCCGGGCGATGCGGCGCACCCCGATGTGGTCGCGGCGATCGACCGCGTGATCGAGGTGGCCGCGGGCCGCAAGCATATCGGTACCGTCGTCGCCAATGCCGCCCAGCTCGAATCCTATGTCGCGCGCGGCGTCCATTACATCGCCTGGCTGTCCGAACTGGGCATGCTCCGGGCGGCGCTGAACAATGCGGCGAGCAACTTCAAAGCCTATCGGGGAGAGACCAAGTGAAGCGACCATCCGGAGGACGCGGCCGGGAACTGGCCGGCGTGGCGCCGTTGCTCGACGAGATCACGCAGGGCGTGCTGTACGACAAGGTCTGGGAACGCCCCGAACTCTCCAAGCGCGATCGCAGCCTGATCACCATTACCTGCCTGATCGCGCTCAACCGCGACCAGGCGCAGGGACATATGGAATTGGGGCTGGAGAACGGGCTGACCGAAGAGGAACTCGGCGAAGCGATCGCGCATATCGCATTCTACGCCGGCTGGCCGGTGGCGGTGAGCGCCGCGCGGCGGCTCAAGAATATCGTCGATGCCAGGCAAGCCGAGGAATAACGGCCGCGTTCCTCCGGCCTATCCCCGCCCGAGGAACGGTATCTTGTTCTGGACGAGCAGCGCTTCGTAGAAATTGAGATGATCGGGCACGTTCGCCATATGGACGACGATGTCCGCCGCGTACTCGGGCCGCGCGACGAGATCGTCGGGCAAACTGCTCATGCCCCCGCCCAGCTCGGTGGCGACGATGCCGGGATGAAACACCGAGACCGCGATGTTGTGCGCGCGGCAATCGATCGCCAGCGCCCGGGTCAGCCCGTCCAGACCCCATTTGCTGGCGGTGTAAGCGGGACTCTCGGCGCGTGGCACGCGCGCCGAGATCGATCCGACATTGATGATCCGTCCCCGTCCCTGCGCCTTCATGATCGGGATCGCCGAGCGCACACACAGAAAGGCCGATGTCAGGTTGGTGTCGATCACCTTGTGCCACAGCGCCAGTTCGAGCTTGTCGGCCGCGGTACTGTCGGCAATGCCGGCATTGTTGACCAGCACGTCGACTTGACCGAAGCGCTCCATCGCCTGGGCAAACAGGTCCGCGACCGCGGCTTCGTCGGTGACGTCGGTGGCCACCGCCAAGGCCTCGCCGCCCTGTTTCTCCAACCCGGCGACGAGCGACGCGAGCCGATCACCGCGCCGTGCCGCCAGCACGATTCTGGCGCCGGTTGCGGCAAAGGCCGTCGCGCACGCCGCGCCAATGCCCGAGCTGGCGCCGGTGATGACGACGACCCGTCCGTGCAGGATGCTCACTGCGAAGCCTTCTCGGCTGCGTTCGATACCAGCGCGAGCGGATCATCCGCCACTACCGCCAGGCCCCCGCCGCGATCCGACCGGACGTTCTGGAAGGTGCCGGCTTCCTTCTTGCGCAGGCCATAGGACTTGACCGGTTCGATCTCGTCCTTCTCCAGCGCCGCCATCCTGGGCTTCCGCGCCAGCGCCGCCTCGATATAGGGTGCCAACTCCGCCTGCTTATTGGCCAGCCGTGCCTCTTCGCCTTCCTTCAGCCGCGGCATCGCGGTGTTGGCGAACAATTCGAGCGATTCGCAGATATGCGTGTGATTGGCCGGGCCGGTCTGCTGGACAAAGATGATCTGATCGACACCGACGTCCGCATAGGCCTTGCAATGGGCATGGACCTGTTCGGGTGTGCCGATGCCGCCATTGCCGTGATTGTCCTCGATCGAAGCCTCGGCTCTCTTGAAATCTTCCCACACCGTCGAATGGCCGGGCTTCCCTTTGCCGAACGACGCATAGAAGCCGAGCGAATAGCCGAAATATTTGAAGCCTTCGGTGCCGCGCTCGATCGCGACCTGCTCGTCCTCGTTGACCGACAATGCCGTGACGATCGCGAAATTGGCGTTGACCGCATGACCGATCGGCACGCACTCGTCGGACTTGATGATGTCGTAATACTCCTGGACCCATTTTCCGGCTTGTTCGGGCGCGGCGAAGCCGAACACCAGCGCGCCCATGCCGTTGCGCGCGGCGTGCAGGATCGTGTCGCGGCGCGAGCATGCCACCCAGAGCGGCGGGTGCGGCGCCTGGATCGGCTTGGGGACGATGTTGCGCGTCGGCATCGAGAAATGCTCGCCCTGGAAACCGGGATAGGGCGTCATCGTCAGCATGTTCGCACATTGCTCGGTCGCTTCGCGCCACATGCCCTTCTTGAGATCGGGATCGACGCCGAACCCTTCGAGCTCCATCGCGGTGCCGCTCTCGCCAGTGCCCCATTCGACGCGGCCCTTCGACAGCAGGTCGAGCGTGGCGATCCGCTCGGCGACGCGCGCGGGGTGGTTGATCAGTGGCGGCATCACGCAGATGCCATGGCCGAGCCGCATCCTTTTGGTGCGCTGGCTGAGCGCGCCGAGGAAGACGTCGGGCGCTGAGCTGTGCGAATATTCCTCGAGGAAATGATGCTCGACCAGCCAGGCGTAATCATAGCCGAGCTTGTCGGCGAGCTCGAGCTCGTCGAGCGCGTTGTGGAAGATCTGCATGTCCTTCGCGGCCGTGAACGGCGCGGGCGACTGATGCTCGTAAAACAGACCGAATTGCATTGCGCTTTCCCTCCGGCTCCTCTCCCGCCCGGAATTCCGATGCGGCACATTTAACAGCCTATCTTATAACAGCCTATCTGATAATATGGAAGGTGCTGGCGGCCGGATTCTACGTCGAGCGCATGATCGGCGTTCGTCATTGTCGAAAATCGTTCACAATGCCGTGGTCGCTGCTTATGGTCGCCAGTCACCGTCGAGGAACGGGAATGAGGGGATGTGCCGATGAACAAGCTGCTGCCCACGACTCTGGTCGGATCCTACGCAATGCCTGAATGGCTGATCGATCGGGCCCGCCTTGCCGGCCGTTTCCCGCCGCGGGTGCGCGCACTCGAACTCTGGCGCCCCGCCCCCGATTATCTCGAGGAAGCACAGGACGATGCCACGATCATGGCCATCCACATGCAGGAACGGGCCGGAATCGATATCGTCACCGACGGCGAGATGCGCCGGGAAAGCTATTCGAACCGCTTCGCGACGGCGCTCGAAGGCGTTGACCTCGACAATCCGGGCGTCGCGCTCGATCGCAGCGGTCATCCTAATCCGGTGCCCCGCGTCACCGGCCGGATCCGCCGCAGGCATTCCGTCCAGGTCCGCGATGTCGAGTTCCTGCGGCGCAACACCGATCGCAGGATCAAGATCACCGTCCCGGGCCCGTTCACGATGACCCAGCAGGCGCAGAACGACTTTTATGCGAGCGAAGAGGAAATGGCGCTCGATTATGCGGCGGCGGTCAACGAGGAAATACGCGACCTGTTTGCCGCGGGCGCCGACATCGTTCAGATCGACGAGCCCTATCTCCAGGCGCGACCCGAGAAGGCCCGACAATATGGCGCCAAGGCAATCGATCGCGCGCTGCAGGATATCGGAGGCGTCACCGCGCTGCACGTCTGCTTCGGCTATGCCGCGATCATCCATGGCGATCGGCCGCACGGCTATGACTATCTGGGCGAGCTTGCCGGCACGCGCGTCGATCAGGTGTCGGTCGAGACCGCGCAGCCAAACCTCGATCCGGCGGAGTTGGAGCCGTTGCGCGGCAAGCACATCATGGTCGGGACGATCGACTTGAACGATCCGGCGATCGAAACGCCCGAGATAGTCGCCGAGCGAATCCGCCGAGCGATGACCGTCGTGCCCGCCGACAAGATCATCGTCGCTCCCGATTGCGGCTTCAAATATGTGCCCCGCGACATCGCCTTCGCCAAGATGCAGGCAATGGTCGAAGGCGCCGCGTTGGTGCGCGCAACACTGTGAACTTGGGCGTCCGCGCGCTGCGCGGCGTCTAGCCTGAGTCCGCCAGCGTGCCGCGCGGAACCGGGATGCCGGGGATCAGGAGGCGAATGCGGTGGAGCGAGCGCGCGCCGGTGAAATAGAGCGTGCGCCAGTCACTGTCGCCCCAGTTCATGTTGGACGTGCGCCCCTCCATGGCGATCGTACCGAGATGCTCGCCGGCGGGGCTGAGGATCCAGATGCCGCCGGGGCCCGTGCAATAGACGTTGCCCTCGACATCGACCTTCATCCCGTCGGGCCCGCCCATACGGGTGTCGGCGCGCATGTCGCAGAACAGGCGAGCGCTGCCGAGATCGAGCATGCCGTCGGCCTCGACGTCATAGGCCATGATCAGCTTGCGATGCTGGTTGCTGTCGTTGACGTAGAGTATCTTCTCGTCGGGCGAGAAGCACAGCCCGTTGGGATTGATCAGGTCGCGCACGACCATGTTGAGTCGCTCGCCATCGGGCGAAACGCGGTAGACGCCGGCGCAATCGATCTCCGGGGGATGCTCCGGCGGGGTAAACGGCACCTTGGGCGGCGGATCGGTGAAATAGATCGCTCCGTCCGATTTGACGACGACATCGTTGGGCCGGTTGAGCTTCATGCCGCGATAATTGTCGGCGATCATGGTGACGGTGCCGTCGGCGTGCTCGCGATCGACGCAGCGGCTGAAATGGTGGCAGACGACCAGTCGGCCCTCCCGGTCGCGAGTCTGGCCGTTGCCGTTCTTGGTGTCGCGCTTGTCGACGCTGATTCCGTGCACGGGATGCCAGCGCATGCGCAGGCTGTTGTGGATGTCGCTGAACAGCAGATAGCCACCCTCCGCGATCCATACCGGCCCTTCGGCAGGTCCGGTCGGCCCGCCAAAGCCGCGGCCGAGCTCTTCCCAATCCACGCCCGGGGCGACAATTGCGTCCAGTCGCGGATCGAATCGTTCGATGGGCATCGGCTGCTCTCCTCTCTCCGCCCTCAAGTCCAGGCCTTGGATCGGGCGTAAATAACAGCCTGTCTTATACCAGTGCCGCTGATAATTTGGAAACGATTTGCGCCGTTGACAGACAGCCAGGCTTACATTCTTATGGCGGGTAATACCGACCCGTTCGAGCGGGCACGCAATCACCATGAGAGGATCGCGCATTGGCCCGGCCGACCGTTGACATCGACGCCTTCCTTGATGGCGTGACGTTCCGCCCGTTCCACGTAAGAGTGATGCTGATCGGGGCGCTGGCGATGCTCGTCGACGGGTTCGACCTTGGCGTGCTGAGCTGGGTGCTTCCCAAGATTTCGGACCAGTTCGGGGTCGCGCGAACCTCGCTGACCTGGGTGCTGTCGATGCAGCAGGTCGGGATGGTATTGGGCGCATTTCTCATCGCGCCGTTTGCGGACCAGATCGGGCGACGGACGCTGCTGATATTGTGCCTGGGCGGCGTCGCCGCGACGTGTTTCGTGACGATCTTTACCGACAGTATCTGGGCACTGGCGATCTGCCGGCTGCTCACCGGCATGTTCGCCAGTTCGGTGATCGCCAACATGGTCGCGCTGGCCTCCGAACTCGCTCCTGCGCGCCAGCGCTCGACGGTGGTGACGGTGGTGCTTGCCGGCGCGATGCCCGGCGCCTTGCTCGGATCGGCGATGCAGGCGTTCCTGCTCGAGCCCTACGGCTGGCACGTCGCATTCTGGATCGGCACGGCGATGCCGCTGCTGCTGGTGCCGGTGATCTATTTCCTGCTGCCCGAATCGCCCAAATTCCTGGCGGCGCGCAATCCTGACGATCCCCGGCTGCAGGCGATCGTGCGGGCCTTGATGCCCGAGGGCGATGGCGAAGCGGTGATCTTGTCGCGGCGCGCAGTGCCCGAGAAGCGTCCGAGCAGCGTGTCGCTGGTGCGCGATCTGTTCAAGCCCGGGCTGGCGCTGCCGACGATTCTGTTGTGGCTGAGCTTCGTCAGCAGCTTCGGCTTCATCAGTGCCGCGCTCTGGAAGACGACGGTGTTCCACGACGCCATCGGGCTCAACTGGAGCCAGGTCGGCATCACCACGGCGATCGGTACCGCATTCGGCGCGACGGGTATGCTGACGATCGGACTGATGATGGACAAGTTCGGCTTCAAGGCGATCGTGCCGACCTATTTCATCGTCGCCGCCGCTGCCGCGATCGGCATGGGTTTGTTCGCACCCGGCTGGGGAATGTTCGCCGCGCTGGCACTCAACGCGCTGGCGCAGCATGCCGCGCATGCCGGGCTGGCCTCGATCGCCTCGACACTCTACCCGACGCGCAACCGCGCTACCGGGGTCGGCTGGGCCTATGGCGCCGGGCGCGTCGCCTCAATCGTCGGGCCTTGGTACGGCATGCTCGCGCTGCAATATCATTGGGGCGCGATCGGCTATTTCTTCCTGCTCGCCGCGCCGCTGGCATTGGCCGGCACGGTGATCTGGATATTGCTGACGCTCAAGCCGCTCGACCCGGGAACCCGCACCGCCGGGCATTAGAGTCGCTGGGCACCAGCGCTGCAAATCCTTAAAGGGCGCCCCGCAAATAAGCTCGCGAGCCGCTAAACCGGTGGTTGCCAGCCGAGCACGCGCTTGACGGTGCCGCCGAAGATCGCCGCCTTGGCATCGCGGTCGAGTTCGTCGCTGTGGAGCAGCATGTCGCGGCTCTCGCTGTATAGGCAGCCACGGTTGCGATTCGGCCCACCGGCCTCGGCCATGCGCAGACGCGTATAGTCGCTGCCCCACATCAGCCGATCGGGCCCGAACGCGGCGATGACGCGGCGTAGATTGGGCCAGACATCGGCGAACGGATAGGCCTGGCGCGACAGCAACGGCAGCCCGCACAATTTGACCGAGACGTTCGGGAGATCGGCGAGGCCGAGCAGCCCATCGAGCCGGTCCCAGGGATCATCGCGCGCCGGCGACACCGGGTGCTGGCTGACGCCGACATGGTCGATGATCACGCCGAGATCGGGATGGCGCTCGATCAGCGGACGCATGGCCGCGGCCTGGCCGTGGGTCGACAGAAATAGCGGCAGGCCGACCCTGGCCGCGGTAGCAAACCCGGCGTCCATCGCGCCGCTGGTGAAGGCCGCGGAGAGTTCGGTGGTGCGGAAATCGGTGACGAGCAGCCGGCCTGCGATGACGCGGTCGTCGCGCTTTGCCCGCTCCACCGCAATTCCCAGGTCGCCGTCCTTGGCCATGAAGGTCTCGACGCCGATGAAGCGGCCGGGATAGCGAGTTACGCAGGCATCGATATAGGGCGGCGCCGCGACCACCAACGTGGCGTCGACACCGACGCTGTCCATCGCCTCGCGCGCGAGTTCGACATTTATCGCGAGTTTGACGTCGTCGGGCACGTCGTCACCGAACGGCACGGCGGGTGCGGGCTGGTGGATCTGGGCGTCTATGATGTCGAAGTCGGTGCTCTTCACGATTGCGATTCCTGTTTTGCCGCGAAGCCGCGGTAGATGGCGCGGCCGCATGCGGCGCAGCAAATGTCTTCGGTCGGCAACGGGGCGACGGCGGCATGCAGCGCCGGCACCCCGCCGCAACACGCACAACCCGAAGGCATGGTGAAGCGGTCGAGTTGGGCGAGCATATCCTCGCTCCACGCCGCCCCGCAAAACGGGCAGGTCGCACTGTCGCCCTCGCTCATCGTACCTTCTCCATCAACACGCATCTTGTTGAATGCCGTTCGTCTTTATATAACGGGCGCGATCATTATCCAGCGCCTTTCGCGCATTCGCCATCCTCGCCGTGGAGACAAGCCAGCATGCAGCCCACCCGTTACGACGTCCTCGCCATCGGCAATGCTATCGTCGACGTCATCGCCCATGCCAGCGACGATTTCCTCGCCCGGGAAGGCATGGCCAAGGGCGGCATGGCCCTGATCGACGAATCCAGCGCCGAGCGGATCTACGGCGCGATGGGTCCGGGGATGGAAATCTCGGGCGGATCGGGCGGCAACACCATTGCCGGGGTCGCGGCGTTCGGCGGCAGCGGCGCGTTCATCGGCAAGGTCCGCGACGACGCGCTGGGCGATATCTACCGCCACGATTTGCGCGCGATCGGTGTTGCCTTCGATACGCCGGCGACCACCGCCGGCGCCGCCACCGCGCGCTGCCTGGTGCTGGTCACGCCCGATGCCGAGCGGACGATGAACACCTTTCTCGGCGCCTGCACCGGGCTCGATGAAGGGGATATCGACGAAGCGCTCGTCGCCTCGGCGGGGATCATCTATCTCGAAGGCTATCTGTTCGATCAGCCCCCCGCCAAGGCCGCCTTCCGCAAGGCCGCGTCGCTGGCGCATGCCGCCGGACGCAAGGTCGCGCTGACCATGTCCGACAGCTTCTGCGTCCACCGCCACAAGGACGAGTTCCTCGAGCTGGTCGAAAGCCATGTCGACATATTGTTCGCCAATGAGGACGAGATCCGGGCGTTATATGGCATCGACGACACGCTCGAAGCGGCGACGATCGCCGCGCAGCATGTCGACCTGGTGACGGTGACGCGCGGGTCCGCCGGGGCATTGCTGATCGACGCGAACGGCCTGGTCGAAGTGCCTGCCTCGCGGGTGACGGCGGTGGTCGATACCACTGGCGCCGGCGATCTCTACGCGGCGGGCGTGCTGTACGGCTTAAGTCGCGGACTGCCGCTCGCCGAATGCGGGCGGCTGGGCTGCGCGGCGGCTGGCGAAGCGATCGGCCATTTCGGCGCGCGGCCGCAGGCGGATTTGAAGGCGTTCTTGGCCAACTGATTCCCCGGCCCTGCAAGAGAGGGGCGTAAGATCAGTTCAACCGCGAACGCCGCGAGATGAGATAGATCTCGTCGTTGAACCACAGCCCCTGATGGCGCTGAAGCGCTTCGCGCGTCGCTTCGAGATACTGGTCGTTCGACAGCGCCTTGGCGAAGCGGCCATCCTCGATCTGCGCAACATAGCTGGCCGCGTTCCAGGCCGCGAACAATGTCGAGCTGCCGATCGGGGTATGCGCGTCGATCTCGGTCGGCAGCGTGCGGATATCGTAGCGGAACAAGGCTTCTTCGTCCGACAGCGAATGGAAATGATAGTCGCGCGCGGCCGCGCCCAGTTCCTCGCGCACCGCCTGCATGATGTCGGCGCGACCGGTATGGAACGGGTCCTCGTTCGGCCAGATCGCGCGGATGATCTCCAGTCCGGGATCGTTGCCGTGGCTGTGGACGCCCATCAGTTTGCCGTTGGGGCGAAGCGCCCGGACCAGCGGCGTGACCACGCGCGCGCTCTTGAACTTGAGCGGCGCATGCGCGCGATAGGGCTGTGACAACAGGACGAAATCGAAGTCCGCCTGCGCGTAGCCACGCCGCGGAATGATCGGATCGAGCATGAAGTGATGGTCTTTGCGATACAGGACGAGCACCGTCGGCGTCTTGTACATCGGGTTGCCGCTCGGCGCGATGCTCGCCTGCCAATGCTTGGCGAGGAACGGATCGAGCTGCTGGATCTGCTCCTCGAACTGTCCCGCCGAGGTGCCTTCGAGCCCGACTTCGTGCCACACCATCGCGCTGGCCCCGGCCGGGGTCTCGGGCTGCAGATTCGGCGCTTCGCCATATTTGAGATTGGTCAGCACCAGCACGGTGCCGGGATGCTCGCGCAGCCGGTCGGGCATCTTTTCGAGCGTCAGCCGGATATTCTCCATGCTGATCTCCTTGACCACCACGTAGAACGGCACCCAGGGATGGCGCCGGTGCAGCCCGCGCAGCATCCGCGCCAGCGCGGTGCCGTCGCCGGCACCGCCGTCGAACAGCCGGATCGCCGGCGGGACCGGCTGGGTGTCCGACAATTCGTGCACCGCGCGATCGGCGATGATCTGCTTCTCGTTGGTGGTGTTGACGAAGGCGAGATACTTCTGGCGATTGTCGTAGAAGCGGAAATTATGATCGGGGCGCAGTTCAGCGCGCAGCCCCTTGATGCCCGAACGCAGCGCGCTGGCAGAGGCGCCGTTCTGCTCCTCGATGAAGCGATGGACACGCTCCACGGTCTGCACCGTTACCCGCCCGCCCTGCTGTAGCCGTTGCACGAGCTTGCCGTCGTTGACCGCCAGCCGACCGAACGTCGACTGCGCCATCTTGAGGCGCCGACAGCTATGCTCGATCTGCTCGAGAAGGGCCTGGGTGTCATCCATCGCTCAGGCGGACAATCGCGTTGCGCGGGCATAGCCGCCGTCGAGATAGATCAGCGGATCCACGTCGCCGGAGATATGCACCTCCTTGACGGCGCCGATCACCACCGCGTGCGTGCCATATTCGATATGCGTCTCATATTCGCAGAAGAAGCTTGCCTGCGCGTCGCACAGATGCGGCGAACCGCACGCGCCCGAGCCCCAGCGGCCCTCGGCGAAGCGCTCCTCGCCCTTCAGCTTGCCCGCGCAGGTCTGCGACACGGCGAGCTGATCGGCATGGAGGATGTTGACGCAGAAATGCGCGCCGGCCGTCAGTGGCGCGTGGAGGCTCGCGTTCTTGTTGACGCAGACCAATAGCGACGGCGGGTCCATGCTCAGTTCGCTCACCGCGGTCGCGGTCATCGCCCAGCGCCTGCCTTCGTGCCAGGCGGTAATGACCACCACGGCCTTGCCGAGCCGACGCAGGCCGTTCTTCAGTTGCTCGGCGACGCTCAGCGGGGCGATGTTCATCTCGCGGACTTGCCCTTCACTCATCGGTACCCAGCCCTTCCCTGCCCACGATGCGCAGTCCGTAACCCTCGATCCCTGACAGCCTCGCTTCACTGTCGGAGAGCAGGACTAGATCCTTGACGCCCAGATCGAGGAGGATCTGCGCCCCGACGCCGTAATCGCGGATTGTTTGATCGCGCGTCGGTCCCGGGCTGCTGCGCCGCTCGGATATCGCGCTGACCGACGGGTCGCGGATGAAGACGACCACGCCGGGACCGTCATGCGCGCCGACCCGAGCCAGTGCGCGCGAGACATATTCGCGGCGGTCGGTCGGCGGCCCGAGCATGTCCGAGACGAAGTCCAGACGGTGCATGCGCACCAAGGTCGGCGCGTCCGGGGTGATGCGCCCGCGCGACAAAGCGACATGCTCGACATTGTCGATAGTATTGCGGAACACCGACAGGCGAAAGCCGCCGCCGTAGACGGTCTCGAACGCTTCTTCATGGACGCGTTCGACGCAGCGTTCGGTGCGGCGGCGATAGCTGATCAGGTCGGCGATCGTGCCGATCGGAATATCGTGCTCGCGCGAAAACTCGACCAGGTCGGGCAGCCGCGCCATCGTACCGTCTTCGTTCAGCACTTCGCAGATGACGCCGGCCGGGATAAGGCCGGCCAGCCGCGACACGTCGACAGCCGCCTCGGTATGGCCGGTGCGGACCAACACCCCGCCGCTGCGCGCGACCAACGGAAAAACATGGCCGGGCGAGACGATATCGTCGCAGCCCTTCGAGGGATCGATCGCCACCGCCACGGTATGCGCTCGGTCATGGGCGGAAATGCCGGTGGTGACGCCATCGCGCGCTTCGATCGAGATGGTGAAGGCTGTGCCATGGCCGGAGTTATTCTCCGCCACCATCGGCGGCAGGCGCATTTCGCGCGCCCGTTCCTCGGTCATCGCCAGGCAGATCAGCCCGCGCGCATGGCGGGCCATGAAGTTGATCTGGGCAGGCGTCGCGAACTGCGCCGGGATGATGACGTCGCCTTCATTCTCGCGATCCTCGGCATCGACGAGAATGTAGGGCAGGCCGTTGCGCGCCGTTTCGATGATCTCCTCGATCGAGGAAATCGAATTGTGGAGCCGGTCGCGTGCCGGTTCGATCAGGTCAATAGACATCGTTTTCCTGCAGGACTTCGCGCGCATGGCGCCAGCTGTCCGATCCGGCGGGCAACCCGACATAGAGCGTCGCGTGGAGCAGGATCTCCTTGATTTCGTTCTTGGTGACGCCATTGGCGAGCGCGCCGTTGATGTGGTTGCGCAGCTGGTCGGGCCGCGACTGGCCGATCAGGATCGCGATCGTCAGCATCGAGCG
>DASVNU010000004.1:0-5169 GCA_036383655.1 Sphingomonas sp.
ATCATCGCCGAGATCGAGCGCCAGACCGACCTGCTGGCGCGCGCGCTCAACGTCGTCGGCCTGATGAACATCCAGTTCGCGGTCAAGGACGGCAAGGTCTATCTGATCGAGGTCAATCCGCGGGCCAGCCGCACGGTGCCGTTCGTCGCCAAGGCGATCGGTTCGCCGATCGCCAAGATCGCCAGCCGGGTGATGGCGGGAGAGAAATTGAAGGACCTGCCGGTGATCGACCGCAACATCGGTTATTTCGCGGTCAAGGAAGCCGTGTTCCCGTTCAATCGCTTTCAGGGCATCGATCCGGTCCTATCACCGGAAATGAAGTCAACCGGCGAAGTTATGGGAATCGATTACGATTTCACCGCGGCATTCGGTAAGGCCGAGCTCGGCGCGGGCACCATCCTGCCCGAGGGCGGCACGGTGTTCATCAGCGTCAAGGACAGCGACAAGCCGGTTATCCTGCCGGGCGCCCGCGCACTGGCCGATTTCGGGTTCACCATAGTCGCGACGGGGGGCACCGCCGATTACCTCAGCGAGCACGGCGTGCCGGTCGAGCGTGTCAACAAGGTGGCGCAGGGCCGCCCGCATATCGTCGACCGGATCAAGGACGGCGGGATCGACATGATCTTCAATACGACCGAGGGTTGGCAGTCGCTCAAGGACTCGCAACCGATCCGGCAATCGGCGGTCGCGCAGAAGATTCCGCACTTCACCACGGCGTCCGCATCGGTCGAAGCTGCAAAGGCGATCGTCGCACTTGCAACACGGTCACTTGAAGTTCGGCCGTTGCAATCCTATCATTCGCACTCGCACAATTGATCCCCTCACAAGAGAAACAGGTGCGGGCGGTTCCCGAACGGGCCGCTTGGGGATGAATATTTGGAACGAGGGACCAGGGGTTATGGCGACTGTTGAGAAGATGCCGATGCTGCAAGAGGGCTATGAAAAGCTCACTGCGGATCTGCGCCGTCTCAAAGACGAACGCCCCCAGATCGTGGATGCGATCGAGGAAGCGCGTGCGCACGGCGACCTGTCGGAAAACGCCGAATACCATGCCGCCAAGGAGCGTCAGGGTCAGATCGAGGCGTCGATCGCCGACATCGAGGACAAGCTCAGCCGCGCGCAGATCATCGATCCGACCGAATTGTCGGGCGACAAGGTGATCTTCGGCGCGACCGTGACCTTGCTCGACGATGACGAGAAGAAGATCCGCTACCAGATCGTCGGCCAGACCGAGGCGGACGCCAAGACCGGCCGCATCTCGTACAATTCGCCGCTCGGCCGCGCGCTGATCGGGCGCAAGGTCGATGACGAGGTGGAAGTGTCGGTGCCCGCGGGCGACCGCTATTACGTCGTCGCCAAGATCGAGTTCATCTAACCGCGATGCATTTCCGCGACGCGCCGGCGACGTACGGGATAGCGATCCTGACCGTCGGCGTGTCGGTGCTCGTCATCCTGTTCGTGGCACCTGACGTCGCCGCTGTGACCGGCGGGTTCATTCCCGGCCGCGTTCCCGACGTGCCGATCCAGAATTATTCGGGCTGGCTGGTGCCGGTGTGGCTGACGCCGCTCAGCGCCACCTTGCTGCACGGCGGGTGGATCCACCTGTTCTTCAACATGGTGATGCTGGTCTATTGCGGGCGCGAGGCCGAGCGGGCGCTGGGATCGTTCAGCATCGCGCTCCTGTATGTGATCGGCGCTTATGCCGCCGCGGCAGGCCAATGGGCACAGGATCCTGGAGCGGCCATGCCGATGATCGGCGCCAGCGGCGCGATCTCGGCGATCGTTGCCGCTTATGCGATGCTGTACGGCGGCAGCCGTACGCAAGGCGTCGGCCCGCTGCCCGCCGGCCTGATCCACGCTTTGTGGCTTGGGGTGGCCTGGACCGGCATCAACCTGCTGATCGGCTTCACCACCATGATGGGCCAGCCGGTCGCGATCGGGGCGCATATCGGCGGATTCATCGTCGGTCTGATCCTGGCGCGTCCGCTATTGCTGTGGCGTTACCGCAAGGCGTGACACTTCATCAATCCTCCCCCGCCAGGGGGAGGTGGGGCGCGAAGCGCCTCGGAGGGGGCGGAAGCCCTGTCGATATTTGGTCGCCAACCGCCCCCTCCGTCAGCCTGACGGCTGCCACCTCCCCCTAGCGGGGGAGGATTAGCGTAGCGGGGGCATTTCGCGCTCCAGCTCAGCCCTGCGGCGCCTGCAAATCGGGATCGGGCTCGAGCAGGCGGTGGAGGTGCACCACCACGAACTTCATCTCGGCATCATCGACGGTGCGCTGCGCGGCGGCGCGCCACGCTTTTTCCGCCGAGGCGTAATCGGGATAGATGCCGACGACCTCGATCGTCGCCTGGTCGAAGTCGAGCGTCTGCGGATCCTTGACGCGACCGCCGAACACGAGGTGGAGCTTGCTCATGCTCCACCCCATAACGCGCTGCGCTGCAGCGTTGAAGCGCCTATTTGGCCTTCTTCGACGGTTTGGGCGGCGGCGCGTCCGCCGTCCCGCGATTGAGCGCCGCGTCGCCCGCGCTCGATACCGCCTTGGCGACCTGGTCGATCAGCTTCGAAATCTGCGCTTTGGCGGCGTCCTTGCTGAGCGGCAGCGAGCCGAGCTCGGCCTTGGCGGCATCGCGCGCCGCGCCCGCGGCGCCGGCCGCGACGCCGGTCAGGCGCTGGCCGACCGGACCGAGCAACTCGGTTTCGCGCTTGGTCCTGGGCAGCAACGCGCCCGCCGCCAGCCCGATCGCGATCCCGCCGGCGATCACCGCCAACGGATTGGTCTCGATCGCCTTGCCTGCGCGTGCCGCGGCCTTGCGCGTCTCGTGCAGCGCGTCGTTGGTAGCGCCGCGTGCGGTCGCGAGTGCGGTTTCCACGCGGCCAGTCGGTTGGTGCTCAACAGTCTCGGTCATGTCACAGGTCCCTCTTCAACGGGGTCAAACTCTTCATTGCTCGCTCGGTTGCCGTCTGAACAGGCGCGCGAGCGGCTTGCGTGCGACAAATGCGGTCAACAACGCCACGGCGCCGACCGCGGGCAGGGGATTGCGCTTCACCGCCTCGATCCCCGACCGCGCCATCTCGCCGCCGACTTCCTTCAGTTCCTCGACCGCGTCGCGGGCGAGCGCGCTGGGCTTGAGCCTGGATTGCAGCGCGACGACGGTTTGGGCGAGCTGGCGGCGCGCATCGACCGAATTGCTTTCCGCTTTCACCAGCTCGTCGTCGATCAGATTCACCGCCGTTGGTCCTTGTCCTTGATCTCGGTCGCCTTCTTGACCAGCAGCCAGGCGCTCCAGGCCATGATCGCGGTCACCAGCAGACCGCCGCCGACCACGATCAGCGTTGCCCAGCCAGGGCCGACCAGCCAGCGCAAGGTCATCAGCAAGCCGACCAGCGCCGCCACCAATACCGCCTGCGCCAGCACCAGCGCGCCGATCGCGAGCAGGATCGCGTTGCGCGCTTCATCCAGCCGCGAGAACAGCCGCGCGCGATAGAGCTTGACCTCCGCCCGAACGAAATTCTCGCCATCGTCGATCAGACGGCCGACCAGCGACGTGATGCTGTCGTCGGGCTGCGGTTCCCCCTCCACGCGCGGCCGCTCGGATCAGGCCCGAGAGTCTTTGTTGCCGTCGCGGGACGGCTTGTCCGACTGGGTATCGAGCCCCGCCTTGACCAGCCGCGCCAGCACGAAGCCGATCGCCGCCGCGGTACCGATCGCGACCGCCGGGCTCTTCTTCACGAACTCACGCGCGTCGTCGATGATGTCGTCGACCTGCTTTTCCTTGAGTGCACCCGAGAAATTGGCGACCGCGTCGGCGGCGGAGCGGGCATATTGGCCATATTGCTCGCCGACCTTCTCGTCGACGGTGCCGGCTGCCTCGTGCAGCATCTTCGCCAGCTCGTCGAGCGCGGTTCCGGCGCGGCCCTTGCCGTCCTCGGCATAGCCCCTCGCCTTCTCGCCCGCGTCGTTGGCGAATTTGATCACATTGTCCTTGAGCGCCTGGGTGGCGTTGGGCTTGTCGGTCCCGCCGGTATCGGTCGGGGTATCGTTCGATGCGGTATCGGCCATATTACTGTTCCTTACGCTATCCATATCGACAACCAAGGCGGCGCGTAGCGGTTCCGCGAGCGCGACAAGCGATTTGCCGCCCGCGCGCGAAGCCGTTAGAGCGCCGCCGCGACGCCCCGTTCCCCCTTTATCTAGGAAGACCGTTCCATGACCGCAATCATCGACATCCACGGCCGCCAGATCATCGACAGCCGCGGCAACCCGACGGTTGAGGTCGAAGTGATGCTCGAGGACGGGTCGTTCGGTCGCGCGGCGGTGCCGTCGGGCGCCTCGACCGGCGCGCATGAGGCGGTCGAACTGCGCGATGGCGACAAGAGCCGCTGGTCGGGCAAGGGCGTCCAGAAGGCGGTCGACGCGGTGAATGGCGAGATCGCCGACACGCTGCTCGGTTTCGATGCCGAGGACCAGGCCGAGGTCGACGCCGCGATGATCGCGCTCGACGGCACGCCCAACAAGGGCCGGCTGGGCGCCAATGCGATCCTGGGGGTCAGCCTGGCGACCGCCAAGGCCGCGGCCGATGCGCGCGGGCTGCCGCTCTATCGCTATGTCGGCGGGGTCAACGCGCACGTTTTGCCGGTGCCGATGATGAACATCATCAATGGCGGCGAACATGCCGACAATCCGATCGACTTCCAGGAATTCATGATCATGCCGGTCGGCGCCTCGTCGCTGTTCGAGGCGGTGCGCACGGGATCGGAGATCTTCCACACCCTGAAGAAGATGCTCCATGAAAAGGGCCTGTCGACCGGCGTCGGCGACGAAGGCGGGTTCGCGCCCGACATCGCCAACACGACCGATGCGCTCGATTTTATCATGCGGGCGATCGAAGGGGCAGGGTACAAGCCGGGCGACGACGTGATGCTCGCGCTCGATCCGGCGTCGACCGAATTCTTCAAGGACGGCAAATATCACATCTCGGCCGAGGGCAAGGTGCTGACCCCGGCGGAAATGGCCGGTTACTACGCCGACCTCGTCGCCAAATACCCGATCATCTCGATCGAGGACGGCATGGCCGAGGACGATTTCGAGGGCTGGAAGGCGCTGACCGACATGGTCGGCGACAAGGTCCAGCTGGTCGGCGACGATCTGTTCGTGACCAATCCGGC
>DASVNU010000005.1:0-2272 GCA_036383655.1 Sphingomonas sp.
ATCGAGCTTGCCTGTCCCCAACACCGGCAACGCGTCCACCACCCGGATGTCGCGCGGCACCGCAAGCTCGGCGATGCCATTCGCCTTGCCCCAGGCTTGTAACTCCGCCGCCTTCGCTCCCTTGGCCGTCGTGAACAGCACGAGCTGCTCTCCCTTGCGCGGGTCGGCGCGCGTCACGACGGCATGGTCGGCATCGGGCCAGACCGCGGCGGCGTAACCCTCGACCGCCGGCAGCGAGACCATCTCGCCACCGATCTTGGCGAAACGCTTGGCGCGGCCGCGGATGGTGACGAAGCCCATCTCGTCGATCGTCACGATGTCGCCGGTGTCGTGCCAGCCGCCCTCGGGCGGTTGCAGCACGCCGGGCCGATCCGCCTTCATGTACCCAGCCATGATATTGGGCCCGCGGATCGACAATTTGCCGCCTTCCCAGATGCCCTCGACCGGCTCGACCTTGGCCTCGATCCCCGGCAGCAGGCGGCCGACGCTGCCTGCCTTGAAGTGCATCGGCGTGTTGACCGCGATCACCGGCGACGCCTCGGTCGCGCCATAGCCTTCGAACAGGCGCACGCCGAACTTCTCGGCCCACACCTTGCGCGTCTCGTCGCGGACGCGTTCGGCGCCGGCGAAGACGTAGCGGACCGAATAGAAATCGTAATTATGCGCCATCCGCGCATAGCCGGCGAGGAAGGTGTCGGTGCCGAACAGGATCGTCGCATTGGCGTCATAGGCCAGCGCGGGCACGATCCGGTAATGGAGCGGGTTTGGATAGAGCAGGGTCCGGATGCCGCTCAGGATCGGCAGCAAGGTGCCGCCGGTCAGCCCGAAACTGTGGAACACGGGCAAGGCGTTGAGCACCAGATCGGATGAGTTGAAATCGATCCGCGCCGACAATTGCTGGCAGTTGGACAGCAAATTGCGATGCGTCAGCACCACGCCCTTGGGCAGCCCTTCGGAGCCGCTGGTGAACAGGATCACCGCCGCGGCGTCGGGCGAGACCTTGCGGCGGCGATGGAGCCGCCCCGCCCAGCGGGCCGCGACCAACGCGCGCAGCTTGGCAACCGTGCCGATGCCGGCACCGATATCCTCGAGATAGACGATCGTGCGGCCGTCCGCCTCGAGCCCCTCGACGATAGGTTCGAGCTTGCCTTGGGTGATGAAGGCGCGCGCGGTGATGATCGTGCGTACCTCGGCGGCCTGGCACGCCGCCTTAAGATTGGTCAGCCCGGCGGTATAGTTGAGCATCGCCGGCACGCGCCCGATCCGCTGTAGCGCGAAGAAGGTCGCGACCACCCCCGCGACATTGGGCAACAGCACACCGACCGCTTCGCTTTGCCTGGTGATCGGGTCGAACGCACGACCCAGCGCCATGCTGCCGACGACCAGTTTCTTGTAGGTCATCGGCTCGCGCTTGATGTCCTCGACGATCGGCGCCTGGCCGCCGTTGACGTCCTTGGCGTCGAGCAATGCCTGGAACAGGGTCGTCTCGGTCTCCGACGTCGCGAAGATCATGTTGCTCATCTCGTCGTAGAGACGGCGCCCGGCGATCGCCCGGCGCGCGCGCGCGGTCATCTCGCCCATGATCTCGAACCGCCGCGGCGGCAGCACGGTCAGCGTGATCTTGGGGAAGGTCTTGAGCCGAACCTTGCCGCGCAGCTTGGAGAAGGTGGAAAATTGGGCGCCGTCGATCCGCACCGGAATGATCGGCGCATCGGCCTTGTCGGCGACCATGCCGGGGCCGTCGAACACCTTCATCAGCGCGCCGGTGACGGTGATCCGCCCCTCGGGGAAGATCACCAGCGTGTTGCCGTCCTTGACCGCCTTGACCATCGCCTTGGTCGACATCGGATTGGTCGGATCGACCGGAAAGGCGCGGAACAGCTTGAGCGCGGGCTTGATCCACCAGCTGGCGACCACCGCGCTATGCACGGCGAACACCGGCTTGCCCGGCAGGAACACCGCGAGCAGTAGTCCGTCGAGCCATGACACGTGATTGACCACCACGACCGCGCGCTCGCCGGGCTTGGGCATATTCTCGGCGCCATGGACTTCGACGCGATAGGCGATCTCCAGGACGGTTCGGATCAGCCGTTTGATCACCGTCTCGGGCAGCAGCCAGCAACTGACCAAGGCGACGATCAAGGTCGCGAACCCCATCGTCGCGATCACCGCGGGAATCGCCGCGCCGTAATGCGCCATGGCGATCACCACCGCCATTACCAGCACGATGACGAGCGAGTTGACGATATTGTTGGCGGCGATGATCCGCGAT
>DASVNU010000006.1:0-12523 GCA_036383655.1 Sphingomonas sp.
CGGCGACATCGGCGGCCTTGGACCGCGGCTTGCGCGCGGGCTTGGGCTTGGCGTCGGCTTCAGCCTTTCCGGCACCGGTGTCGGCAGCGCTCTCGCTGACCTTGGGCTGCGCGGGGGCAGCGGCCGGTGCGGGAGGTGGCGGAGCGGCGGGAGGTGGCGGAGCCGGCGGCGCAGCAGCAGCCTTCTCATCACCCGGCAGGATATACTCGGCGCCTTCCCACGGGCTCATGAAGTCGAACGTGCGGAAATCCTGCGCCAGCTTGACCGGCTCATAAACGACGCGCTTGGTCTCTTCCGAATAGCGCAGCTCGACATAGCCGGTCAGCGGGAAGTCCTTGCGCTGCGGATGCCCGACGAAACCGTAATCGGTCAGGATGCGGCGCAGGTCCGGGTTACCCTCGAACAGCACACCGTACATGTCGTACACTTCGCGTTCGAGCCAGCCGGCGACCGGCCAGATTCCCGTCACCGACGGCACCGGTTTGATCTCGTCGGTCTGGACGTGGACGCGGATGCGGTGGTTGCGGGTCAGCGAGAGCAGGCAATAGACCACTTCGAACCGATCGGGCCGGTCGGGATAGTCGACCCCGGCGATCTCCATCAGCTGCTGATATTCGAGGCCCGGCGTGTCGCGCAGCAGGGTCATCGTCTCGACCAGGCTGTCGCGATCGACGGTGAACGATACTTCGTACGCGGCTTCGAGGCTCGACAGTATACGGCCGCCGAGCGTTTTCTCGGCCGCGTCGATCACGCCATCATTGGGCGCATAAGCGGGAGCGGAGGACTTCACGTCAGCCCCTCACCGCTCGATCGTGCCGGCGCGGCGGATTTTCCGCTGCAACTGCATGATGCCATAGAGCAAGGCCTCGGCGGTCGGCGGACAGCCTGGCACATAGATATCGACCGGCACGATGCGATCGCAGCCGCGCACGACGCTGTAGCTATAATGATAATAGCCGCCGCCATTGGCGCAGCTGCCCATCGAGATGACGTATTTGGGCTCCGACATCTGGTCGTAGACCTTGCGCAGCGCCGGGGCCATCTTGTTGCACAACGTACCGGCGACGATCATCACGTCCGACTGGCGCGGGCTCGCGCGTGGCGCGGCGCCGAAGCGTTCGAGGTCGTAGCGCGGCATGTTGACGTGGATCATCTCGACCGCGCAGCACGCCAGGCCGAAGGTCATCCACCACAGCGAGCCGGTGCGCGCCCATTGGAACAGCTCTTCCGCGCCGACGACGAGGAAGCCCTTGTCCTGCAGTTCACCGTTCAGGCCGTCGAAGAAACCCTGGTCGGGCGGAATGACCGCCTGACCGCTGGTGCTCATCGGCAGCTCGACCGGGCCCGAATGTCCGATAATCGAAGGGGTCATTCCCAATCCAACGCTCCCTTCTTCCAGGCATAGACAAGGCCAAGCGCGAGTTCGGCGATGAAGATCATCATGCTGATCCACGCGGTCCAGCCGAGCGAAAACACGCTCACTGCCCAGGGGTAGATGAACGCCGCTTCCAGATCGAACACGATGAACAGGATGGCGACGAGGTAGAAACGAACGTCGAACTGGCTGCGCGGGTCCTCGAACGCGGGGAAGCCGCATTCATATTCGCTGAGCTTCTCCGGATTCGGCTGATGGGTCCCGGTGAAACGGGCCGCGATCATCGGCAGGAACACGAACGCGCTGGACAGCGCGAGCGCGACGCCGAGGAACAGCAGGATCGGCAGATATTGTGACAGGTCGACCACTATTGTCTCTCGCAGGTGCGAAACGTTGCGGCGTCTCTAGGACGGCACCCGGAGTCGGGCAAGGCCTCGAACCCATGAGAATGATTCGCAATTAGCGGCGTTTACGGCATCGCCACGCCCTGCCCCGGCAAGACGCTCAGGCGGCGACCGCCACGTTGTCGATGACGGCGAGCTCGTACCGGTTTCTTCCCGCCATTTTCGCGCGATAGAGCGCGGCGTCGGCGGCGATGGTCAGTTCGTGGACCGATCGCCCGGGTGCTGGATGAATCGCGGCGACCCCCAGGCTGATCGTGACCTTTTCGGGCAACGCGAAGCCGGCATCACTGCTGCACATCGCGACCATCACGCGGATGCGCTCGGCAATCGACGCCGCGCCGGCGCGATCCACGCCCGGCAGGATCAGCATGAACTCCTCGCCGCCATGCCGCGCGGCCAGATCGATCGGCCCGCGCACGCCCGCCATCAGCATCTCGGCCACGGCCTTGAGGCAACGATCGCCTTCGGCATGTCCGTGCTTATCGTTGAAGCGCTTGAAGTGATCGACGTCGATCGCGACCACGGCAAGCGGGCCGCCCGATCGCAACCCCCGCTCCCACTCCTCGGCGAGGCGACTGTCGCGCTGGCGGCGATTGGCCAGGCCAGTCAGCGGATCGGTACGGCTGACGCGTTCGAGCGCGTCGCATGCCTGTTCGAGCGCCTTGCCGCGCGCGCCGAGCGATTCGACCAGCGCCTGATTGGCGGCAGCAAGCTTGTGCGCCTGAAGCACCTGGCCGGCGAGCCGGCGGCTGGTGCCCAGCAGCACGATCGTCATCACTGCCGCGGCAGCACCCAACGGCCAATGGCCGGGCCGGTCACCGAGCAGGAACCCCAGCGCCGCCGCGATCATCACCGGCAGCTCGAACGCGGCATATACCGGCCAATAGGCGACATGCGCGATCGACAGAGTCAGACCGCTGAGCGATACGCAGACCGCGAACATGACCTCATTGTCGGTCCCGGTTGCGGCAATCAGCCCGAGTGCCGCGCCCCAGGCAATCCCCGATGCGCCGGCAAAGGCGACGAGCAAGGCGGCCCAGCGGCGCGGTGGGATATGATTGAACCGATCCGATTTATACGCGGCGGCGCCAATACCCCGCGCGCCGATGATTCCCAGGCTGACGATGACCCAGAGGTCAAGCCAGAGACCTCCGCCCTGTTGCCAGAACATGCCCGCCATCATCACCGATCCGAGCAGATCCATGCCGATCATCGCAAAGGCGATCGAATAGACCGCGTCGATCCTGGCCTTCAGGAACAAGCCTTCCCTGGACATGGATGGCGCCGTCGATCCCATAAGGCACGCATAGCCATGGCATCGTTAAAGCTGCGTTATGGATGGGCGCCCTCGCCTGCGCGACGGCACCATGGTATCGCGGAAAATGACCGGAATGGGTATGGAGACCGGCACATTGAAGGCAGTTCTCATCGCCGCTGCAATGGTCATGATCGGTGCGACGGCCCCTTCGGCGCCGATCGCCTGGCAGCCGCCGCGCGTATCGTCGGATCAGTTCGAGGCCTATGCCGCGTTCGACCCGATCAACGGCGACCTGTGGTTCGTTCGGTCGAAACCCGATTTCACCGGCTGGCGGATCAAGGTCAGCCGATGCGGACGCGACGGTTGGCAGGAACCCATAGATGCACCGATTGCCGGCGATGGCGTCGAGGCCGATCCGGTATTCGCCGACCGCGGCCGCACCTTGTGGTTCATCTCGAACCGATCGACCGACGGCATCAAGCGATCCGACATGGACATCTGGCGCGTATCGCGCGGCCGCGACGGCCAATGGGGAACGCCCGAGCGCCTGCCCGCCCCGATCAATTCGACCGCGCAGGAGTGGTTTCCGCGTTTCGCACCCGACGGCTGGCTCTATTTCGGGTCCGCGCGTCCGGGCGGCCTGGGCAAGACCGATATCTGGCGGGCGCGCCGGGATCGCGGCGGCAAATGGACGATCGAAAATGCCGGCCCCGCGATCAACAGCGCGGCCGACGAATATGAGCCTTTGATTTCGCCCGACGGCAAGACGATGCTGCTCGGTACCGGCGACGGCTATTATGTCAGCAAATGGACGCCTCAGGGATGGTCGGCGCGGGCGAAGCTTGGCCCCGAAATCAACCTAAACGGCAGCGAGACGGGGGCGACCTATTCGCCGACCGGCAAATCATGGCTGTTCGGCCGCGACGCGAAGGACGGCAAATCGGGTGAATTCTTCCTGGCGGGAGATCGCGAGGCGAATTGGCCGCCGGCCTGCCCCGCCAGGAATTGAGGTCAGAATAGCGACAGCGCAGTTCGGCAGCGTATCAGCGCAAGGCGCCGGCGATCAGCTTGTGTAGCTTGGAATGGAGCACGTCGTTGGCGGCGAGGAATTCGCTGCGCTCGATCGTGCGGTCGCCGCCGCGGAAATCGGTGATGAAGCCGCCGGCTTCCTTGACCAGCAACATGCCCGCCGAGACGTCCCAGGGCTGCAGGTCGGATTCCCAGAAGCCGTCGAACCGCCCCGCCGCGACCCAGGCGAGGTCAAGCGAGGCCGCACCGATCCGGCGAATGCCGGCGACTTCGGGCGCCACCGCGCCGAAGATGCGGCTCCACTGCGTGAAATTGCCGTGACCCAGGAACGGGATGCCGGTCGCGATCAACGCGTCGGCAAGGTCACGCCGCGACGACACGCGCAACCGCGCGTCCTGCAGCCAGGCGCCCTTGCCCCGCTCGGCCCAGAAACTTTCGTCGGTCAGCGGCTGATAGACCAGCGCGGTCGTGATCTCGCGCTTGCCGTTGGCCATCGGCTCCTCGACCGCGATCGAGATCGCGAAATGCGGGATGCCGTGGAGAAAGTTGGTCGTGCCGTCGAGCGGATCGATGATGAAACGCGGCTTGTTCGGGTCGCCGGCGATCTCGCCGCCTTCCTCGGCCAGGATCGACCAGTCGGGGCGCGCCTTGCGCAATTCCTCGACCAACGTCTCCTCGGCGCGCTTGTCGGCCATCGAGACGAAATCGGCTGGGCCCTTGCGGCTGACCTGGAGGTGCTGGACCTCGTTGAAGTCGCGGCGCAGGCGCGGCGCCGCCTTGCGCGCGGCGCGCTCGATGACGGTGAAAATGCCGGAATGGGAAGGCAATCTATCGCTCCAAAATCTCCCCTCTCCCGCTTGCGGGAGAGGGAGGGACCCGCCGCCGAAGGCGGTGGGTGGGTGAGGGTCTTCTTACTTCTTTTTGGCTTCATTCGCCTGGAAGAAGAAAGAAGACCCTCACCCAACCCTCTCCCGCAAGCGGGAGAGGGCTAATCATTCAGTCCGCCCTGCGAACGTAGGTCTGCTCGTACACATCGACAACGATACGCGTCCCGGCGGCGATGTGCGGCGGGACCATGATGCGGACGCCGTTGTCGAGGATCGCCGGCTTGTAGCTCGACGATGCGGTCTGGCCCTTCACCACCGCATCGGCCTCGACGATCGTCGCCTCGATCGTGTCGGGCAACTGGACGCTGATCGGATCCTCGTCATGGAGTTCCATCACCACGTCCATGCCATCCTGCAGGAACGCCGCGGCGTCACCCAACAGGTCGCGCGGCAAGGTGGTCTGCTCGTACGTGTCCTTGTCCATGAACACCAGGCTGTCGCCTTCGGCGAACAGGAACTGGAAGTCCTTGGTGTCGAGGCGGACGCGCTCGACGGTCTCGGCCGAACGGAAGCGGACATTGTTCTTTCGGCCGTCGCGCAGGTTCTTGAGCTCGACCTGCATATACGCGCCGCCCTTGCCCGGCTGGGTGTGCTGAATCTTGACGGCGCGCCAGATGCCGCCTTCATATTCGATAATATTGCCGGGACGAATGTCCACGCCGCTGATCTTCATGCGATGTACCTGCTGGAAAGGAAAGCGCGCCTTTAGCGGGCGTCGGCGCGAATGCCAAGGTCAGGGATATTGTTGGCGAGCGTGGAGGACGGAGAGGATCCAAACCATGCCCTCCGTCACTCGATAGATGACGATATAATTGGGATGCACGATCACCTCACGCGTACCATCCACGCGGCCGGGTCGGTGTGCATGCGGCGCGATCGTCAGGTGTTCGGCCGCATGCTCAATCCGCTCGTTCAATCGCTCGGCAGCGATAGGATTGCGATCCGCGATATAACCGATGATCTCGCGCAGGTCGCTACGAGCCTCGGGAAGCCAGCTTAGCTGCATTGGCGCGCTTATCGGCGATCAGCTGGCGCATTTCCGCCATTACCTGATCGTGAGGAATCCCTGGCCCTTTGCTGTCGAGCGCCTTCTGCACCTTGGCCCGAAACCATTTATCGTAGGCCTCGGCGTCTTCGGTCGTCTCGAACTCGGACTCGATCGGAGAGAGCTTCGTCATGTTGGGCAGAATATCACGCGTCGGGCGAGCCACCAAGAAGCGCGGCGAAGGACTGCACCATTTTGGCTTCATCTCCGCCCCACACCGCGCTCGATACCGCGATGAAATCGGCACCCGCCGCAACCAGCGGCACGGCGTTTTCGGGAGTGATTCCGCCGATCGCGACGCAGGGCAATTCGAACAGCGCCGACCACCAGCTCAAGATTACCGGTTCGGGCCGATGCTTCACGTCCTTGGTCGTGGTCGGGTAGAAAGCGCCGAACGCGACATAATCCGCCCCCGCGTCACCCGCTTCCATCGCCAGATGGCGGCTATCGTGGCAGGTCACGCCGATCTGCACGTCGGGGCCGAGCACCGATCGTGCCTCGCGCGGATCGCCATCCTCCTGACCGAGATGCACGCCATCGGCGCCGAGCCTTTTGGCCAGCGCGATGCTGTCGTTGACGATGAACGCGACCTCGCGATCGGCGCAGATGCGCTGGAGCGGCTCGGCCAGCCGCGCCGCCTCATGCTGGTCGACATGCTTCACCCGGAACTGGAACGCCGCCACCGGTCCGGCATCCAGCGCGCGCGCCAGGCGATCGGGGAATGCGCCATCGACATCGAGCGGCGAGATCAAGTAGAGTTGGCATGCCGGCCGTCTGACGTCGCGTTTGAACGAAGCGGCGAAATTGGGATCGAGCGGGCCGAGCGGGTCTTCAATGTCCATCCGCCGCCCCTAAGCCGTGTCCTTCCGACCGGCAACCACTCCCCTTCTCCCCCTGTAGGAGAAGGAGGGAGCCGTGCGCAGCGCGGCGATGGGATGAGGGGGAATGGGCTAAGGTTGAAAGAGTCCCCCTCACCCTTCCGCGCCTACGGCGCTCCCTCCCGCATCAGGTAAACAGCGCCCCGCGCTTTTTAGGTCATGCCGGGGGCATGACCGACCTGATGCGCCCACAAGGGGAGAGGGAGATTAATCCACCACCGCGATCAGGAAGCCGTCCCATTTCTTGACGCCGACCGTCTGCACTGCGGTCGCGGTCAGGCGTGGCTCGGTACCGACCGCGTCGAACAGCTGGCGCGTCCCCTGGATACGCTCGTCGCCGCTCGCCGCATCGAGCACCCCGCCTTCGCGGATCACGTTGTCGACGATGATCGTCGTGCCTGGCCGCGACATGGCGAGCGCGGCGCGGACATAGGCCGGGTTGTTCTGCTTGTCGGCGTCGATGAAGACCAGGTCGAACGGGCCTTCGTCGGCCGCGACCATCGCCTCGAGCGTGTCGAGCGCCGCCCCGGTCCGCACCTCGACGCGATCGCCGAGCCCTGCCCGGACGATATTGGCGCGCGCGACATCGGCATGATGCGGGTCGATTTCGAGCGAGATCAGCGCACCGTCGGCGGGCATCGCGCGAGCCAGTTCGATCGTCGAATAGCCGCCAAGTGTGCCGATTTCGAGAATGCGCCGCGCATTCGCCATCCGTGCGAACAGATGCAGCATCCGGCCCTGCGCGGGTGAAACGTCGATATCGGGCAGGCCGCCGGCAGCGTTGGCGGCAAGCGCTGCCTTGAGGGCCGCGTCTTCGCCAAGCAGACGGTCCGCGATATAATCGTCGACTACGCTCCAGTCCGGGTTCTGCTCTCCGACACGCTCGACCATGGCCAGGCAATCCTTTCGATCGAGACGATGCTCGCCGCGTCGCGCTTTCCTCGCCCCGTCCCGAAGCGTCAAGCCGCGCATAGTGAAGTCACGACTTGACTATACAGCAAATCGCTATATTGAAGTGGTAACTTCACTAATGGAGTCGAAGCATGTCAGATGGAGCCGTCACCCACGCCACATTCACGGTCGAGCGCAGTTACAAGGCCGCGCCCGCCAAAGTGTTCGAGGCGCTCAGCGATCCCGCGATCAAACGTCAGTGGTTCGCCGCCAGCGACAATAACGAACTGATCGACTTCGAAAGCGACTTCCGCCCCGGCGGCCGGCAGCATCTGCATTACAAATTCGGCGACCAGAGCCCCTTTCCCGGCGTCTCGCTGACCGATGAGGGTATTTTCCAGGCGATCGTTCCCGGCAGCCGCGTCGTCGCGACCAGCATGATGGCGATCGGCGGTGCGCCGATGTCGGTGTCGCTGACGACATTCGAACTCGTGCCCAATGGCGAGGGTACCGATCTGATCTGCACCAATCAGGTCGCGTTCTTCGAAAATGCCGATGGCCCGGTGATGCGCGAGCATGGCTGGCGGGTGCTGCTCGACAAACTCGGCGAGGTGCTCGAAGGATGATGGGGTGACGCCCGACCTCGACCGACTGTTCCAGGCACTAGGGGACCCGACGCGGCGCGCGATCATCGATCGACTCGCGGAGGGCCCCGCATCGGTCTCGCGCCTGGCCGAGCCATTGGGAATCACGGTGACCGCGGTGGCGCAACACCTCCAAATCCTCGAGCAATGCGGCGTGGTGCGCACCGAGAAGGTCGGGCGCGTCCGCACCGCCTCCCTGACGCCAGACGGACTGACCCCGGTCGAACGCTGGGCGCGCGACCGGCGATCGATGCTGGAGAAGAGGCTCGATCGCCTTGCCGAGATCCTCGGCGAAGGCGACTAGCTCAGGCGGCGACCTTGTCGACCGACGCCTCGTAGATTTCATCGATCGCCTCGCCCAGCGCCTGGTCGAATTCGGCATCGCTCATCTGATAGCGCAAATCCTCGAGCAACGCGCGGCTGAAGCTGGCGATGATGCCCTGGTTCCTGGCGAGCTCGGCACAGGCCTCGGTACGGTGGAACCCGCCCGACAGCGCGACGACATGCAGCACGCGCGGATGTTGGGTCAGCGGCAGGAACAGGCCGGGCTCGGCCGGCAGCGACAGCTTGAGCATCACCTTGTCGTCGCCCGGCATCGCGTCAAGCGCCTTGAGGATCTCGTCGAGCAGGATCGCGTCGGCCGCGGCACGCTCCGGGCTCTTGATGTTCACTTCGGGCTCGATGATCGGCATCAACCCGTGGCTCAGCACCTGTTGCGCGATCTCGAACTGCTGCGCGACGATCGCGGCGATCCCCTCGCGATTGGCGAGGTTGACGACCGACCGTTCCTTGGTGCCGAACATGCCAAGCCCGCGCGCACGATCGAGCAGCGCGTCGAGCCCCGGCATCGGCTTCATCAATTGGACGCCGTTCGCCTCGTCCTCCAGCCCCTTGTCGATCTTGATGAACGGGACGACGCCGCGATCATGCAACGCCTGGGGTACCGGCTTGCCATCCGCCAAGCCGTCCATCGTGCGTTCGAACAGGATCGCCGCGATCACCTTGTCGCCGGTGAAGGCGGGCGAGGTGATGATCCGCACGCGCATCTGGTGGATCAGGTCGAACATCTCCTCGTCGCTCGACCAGGCGCCTTCTTCGATGCCATAGCCCTTGAGCGCCTTGGGGGTCGACCCGCCGCTTTGGTCGAGCGCGGCGATGAAGCCGTGTCCGGCGGCGATTCTGGCGGTCATATCGGCGGTCTGCATGCTGGGCTCCCGACTGTGCATACGTATTTATGGGCGGCTGTTAGACAGCGTCCGGCGGGTCCGCAATGGGGCGGCGAAAACTACTGGGGAATCGCATGCCGGCACTGTCTCCTTTTTGGAGGGGCGACCCGATTGACCTGCTGCGGGGATGCGATCACGCTGGTATCAGGGCAATAAGGGGGTCACCGTGGGTCGGATCACGACACTAGCCAGAGGCATCGTCACAGCCGCGTTGCTGGCGACCGCGACGATCGGCATGCCGGTCGCCGCGGGCGACGGGAAAGTGAAGATCGGCGAACTGGCGCCCGATTTCACGCTGACCTTGATCGACGGAACCAAGATCACCCGAGCCGACTTGCGCGGCAAAGTGGTCGTGCTCAACTTCTGGGCGACCTGGTGCGTGCCGTGCCGCAAGGAATTGCCGACGCTCGATACCTATTACCTGATGCGCAAGGATGCGGGCCTACGCGTCTTCGCGGTGACGACCGAGGATTCGCTGCAGATCTTCCAGCTCAAGAAGCTGTTCGACGTCATGCACATCCCGCCCGTCCGCAAGGTCAAGGGGCCATATGACGTGATCGGCAACGGCGTGCCGACCAATATCGTGATCGGTCGCGACGGCCGCGTCCGCTATGCCAAAGCCGGCGCATTCGACCTCGACAGCCTCAACGAGCTCCTGGTGCCGTTGCTGCGCGAAGCGCCGCCCGCCGCCTGATATGCGATCGATCCGGCATCTCGGCACTGTCGCCGCGGCAGCCGCGCTGGCGGTCCCGGCCACCGCCGGTTCGCCCGGCCTGCCCGGCCCGATGACCTTGACCGGCGGACAGCGGATCAAACTCGAAGACCTGCGCGGGCGCGTCGTCGTGATCAATTACTGGGCGAGTTGGTGCGTGCCGTGCCGTGCCGAAATCCCCTTGCTCGCGCGTTATTACCGCACTCATCTGTCGCAAGGGCTGGTGGTGATCGGCATTTCGGTCGATCCCGGCGCGAACGGTCAGGGACAGGCGACCGCGTCGACCATTCCCTATCCCCAGGCGAGCCAGGTCGGCGGCGCGGATATCGCGCTGACGGCGGTACCGATGAGCTATGTGATCGATCGTCACGGTCGTGTCCGCTACGCCAAGGCAATTGCCTTCAACGCGCGCAGCCTCGACGCCGTCGTCCGTCCGCTACTTGCCGAACGTTAAGAGCTTAGCGCCTTAACTCCCGGGAGTTCCTTGCCTTCCATCCATTCCAGGAAGGCGCCACCGGCGGTCGAGACGAACGTCATGTCATCCGCGACACCCGCCTGATTGAGCGCGGCAACGGTGTCGCCACCGCCCGCCACCGACACCAGCGACCCCTCGCGAGTCAGCGCAGCAACCGTCCTGGCCAGGCTCATCGTCGCGACGTCGAACGGCGGCGTCTCGAACGCGCCGAGCGGACCGTTCCAGACGAGCGTACGGCAATTCTTGAGCACATCGGCCAGCGCCTCACTGGCGGCCGGCCCGATGTCGAGGATCATCTCGTCGGCTTCGACTTCGTGGACGTTGACCGTGCGCGTCGCCGGGTTCGGCCGGAACTCCTTCGCCACGACGACGTCGTACGGCAGATGAATCGTGCAGCCGGCAACCTCGGCGGCGTCGAAAATCTCTTCCGCGGTGCCGGTCAGATCGTGCTCGCACAGGCTCTTGCCGACATCAACGCCGCGCGCCGCCAGGAAGGTGTTGGCCATGCCGCCGCCGATGATCAGGTGATCGACCAGAGTGACCAGATGCTTGAGCACGTCGAGCTTGCTCGACACCTTGGCGCCGCCAACCACGGCAGCAACCGGATGCTCGGGATCACCGAGCGCCTTGTCGAGCGCGTCGAGTTCGGCCTCCATCTGGCGCCCGGCGAACGACGCCAGGCAGTGCGCCAGCCCTTCGGTCGAGGCATGCGCGCGGTGCGCCGCGGAAAAAGCGTCGTTGACGTAGAGATCGCCGAGCGCGGCCAGCCGCTCGATCGTCGCGGGCGCGTTCTTTTCCTCGCCCGGGTCGAAGCGGGTATTCTCCAGGATCGCGACATCGCCGTCCTTGAGCGTCGCGATCGCCTCGGCGGCGCCGTCGTCGTCGATGAAGCGCACCGGGCGGCCGAGCACCTGCTCGAACGGCCGGGTGACGAGCGCCAGGCTCATCTCCGGGTTACGCTGCCCCTTGGGTCGCCCGAAATGCGCCAGGATCAGCACTTTGGCGCCCTTGTCGGCGAGCTCGGCGACGGTCGGCACCGCGGCGCGCAGGCGCGTGTCGTCGGTCACCTGGCCGTCAGCCATCGGGACGTTGAGGTCCTCGCGGACCAGCACGCGCTTGCCCGTGATGTCGCCCATGTCGTCGAGCGTCTTGAAGTTGCGCGCCATTCACACCTCCGTCACCCCAGCGGAAGCTGGGGTCTCTGGCCGTATTTCCCACCACGAGATGCCAGCTTTCGCTGGCATGACGTTGATATTCAGATCAGCGCCGCCATCACCTTGGCGGTGTCGACCATGCGGTTCGAGAAGCCCCATTCATTGTCGTACCAGCTGACGACGCGCGCCAGCTTGCCTTCGAGCACCGTGGTTTCGAGGCTGTCGACGGTCGACGAGGCGGGCGAACCCATCAGGTCGATCGAGACCAGCGGTTCGTCGGTATAATCGAGCACGCCCTTGAGCTTGCCTTCCGACGCCGCCTTGAGCACCGCGTTGATCTCTTCCTTGGTCACGTCGCGCTTGGGCGTGAAGGTCAGGTCGATCAGCGACACGTCGGGAACCGGCACGCGGATCGCCGAACCGTCGAGCTTGCCCTTGAGCTCGGGCAGTACCTCGGCGACAGCGCGCGCGGCGCCGGTGGTGGTCGGAATGATCGACATCGCCGCCGCCCGCGCGCGGCGCAGGTCGGAATGGATCTGATCGAG
>DASVNU010000007.1:0-5487 GCA_036383655.1 Sphingomonas sp.
CGGGCGCCGCGCCCGATCCGCTGGGCGACGGTGCTGCTGTTGCTGAGCGTGGCGGCGTATCTGGCCGATGTCGCGCCGGTGATCGACATGCGCAGCATGAAGATCTGGCCGATCGTCCAGCTCGGATCGCAGAGCTCGCCGCTCGCTTTGTGGGTGTTCGCGCAACTGATCTTCGAACGCCGGATCGACCGGCGGCTGCTCGCGACCGCCATCGCGGTAACGCTCGCCTGCTGGATCAATTTCCTCGCGGCGGTCTACTGGACGCATCGCATGCCGGTGACCGCCGACGTGACCCAGCATGCGCTGGCCTTCGCGCTCACCGTCCACGCCATCTGGATCGCGATCACCGAGCGCGGCGACGATCTGATCGAACGCCGCCGCGCCTTCCGCACCGGCTTCGTGATCGTGGTCGGGTTGCAGACGCTCGCGGTCGTGGTGGTCGAGACTATCGTCGGCTACGCCACCATCCCCTGGCTGATGCTGCTGCAATCGGGCAGCACCCTGATCGCGGTGCTGGCGTTCGGGGCGGTGCTGCTGTCGAGCAATGCCGATCTGCTGTTCGATGCCGATGCCCCAGCCCCGCCGCAACCGAGCCTCGCGCCCGCCGACAACGTCCTCAAGCAAAAGCTCGATGCGGCGATGGCCGGCCATGTCTATCGCGAGCCCGGGCTGACGATCGGCGTGCTCGCGGGAAAACTCGCCGTGCCCGAGCATCGCCTGCGCGCGCTGATCAACCAGCGGCTGGGCTATCGCAACTTTTCCGACTTCCTCAATTCGCATCGCATCGCCGACGCGCAGGCGTGGCTCAGCGACCCGGCCAAGGTCGCGCTGCCCGTGCTGACGATCGCGATGGATCTGGGCTATGGCAGCCTGGCGCCGTTCAACCGCGCGTTTCGCGACACCACCGGTCAGACCCCGACCGACTGGCGCCGCGCCGCGCTGGGCGGTTTCGAAAATAGCTGATCGATTCCGGAATCGACCGGCTTTTTCCGGCGTTGCAGCGACCCCCGAGTGAATCTCCGCCACTTCCGCTCCGTCTAGCCAACGGAGGCACGAATGACCGACTGGATCCTGAAGCTCATCATGGGCGGCGCGCAAGGCTATATGATCGAGCTGACTCGCTACGTCGTCGCGGCGGGCGCGGTGACCATCATCCTGTGGCTCGGCGCGCGCTGGACCGAAAGCCGGCGCATCCAGTTGCGCACGCCCGATTTCGCGGACCTCCAGCACGAAGTGATCAACTCGCTGATCACCATGGTCACCTTCGCGGCTTCGACCATGCTGACCATCGTGCTGGCGCAGATGGGCATCATCCACGTCTCGATGGCCGCACCGCCCTTGTGGCTCGCCGGCGTGGAGTTCGTCGGCATCGTGATCGCGCACGACGCCTATTTCTACTGGATGCACCGCGCGCTGCACCTGAAGGCATTGTTCCGTCGCGCGCATATGACGCATCACATGTCGCGCACTCCGACGCCCTGGGCAGCGTACAGCTTCGCCCCGATCGAGGCGGCGTTCGAAGCCGCGTTCCTGCCGCTGTTCCTGCTGATCGTGCCGTTCCACGCCTTGGTCGTGCTGGCGTTCCTGCTCCACCAGATCATCCGCAACGTGATCGGCCATTCGGGGCATGAACTCGCCTGGTCGGGCTTCACCAAGAGCCGCTGGACGGGTTGGCTGACCACCACCACGCACCACGACCTCCACCACAGTGAAGGACGGCACAATTACGGCCTCTACTTCACCTGGTGGGACCGGTGGATGGGAACCGAGCATCCGCGCTATCACGAGAAGTTCGAAGCGATCGTCGCCGACCGCCCCGTCCTCACCCCATTGTCGGGATGACGAAGGCGTTGGCGCCGTCGCCGACGCCGCCGTCCGGCCAGCGCTGGGTGATCGTCTTGACCTTGGTCCAGAACTTGACGCCTTCCATGCCATGCTGGTTGGTGTCGCCGAACACCGAGCGCTTCCAGCCGCCGAACGTGTGATAGGCGACCGGCACCGGGATCGGCACGTTGATCCCGACCATGCCGACATTGACCCGCGCGGCGAATTCGCGCGCGGCATGGCCGTTGCGAGTGAAGATCGCGACGCCGTTGCCGTATTGGTGGTCACTCGGCAGGCGGAGCGCGGTTTCGAAATCGGGGGCGCGGACGATCTGCAGGACGGGGCCGAAAATCTCTTCCTTGTACGACTGCATGTCGGGGGTGACGTGGTCGAACAGCGAGGGGCCGATGAAGAACCCTTCTTCATGTCCTTGCAGCTGGAAGCCGCGGCCATCGACCACCAGTTCAGCGCCTTCGTCGACGCCGGTCTGGATCCAGTTCTCGACGCGCTGCTTGTGCGCGGCGTTGACCACCGGGCCGTAATGCGCGTCGTTGTCGGTCGATACGCCGACGCGCAGCGCCGCGATCGCGGGGATCAATTTGGCCTTGAGCGCCTCGGCGGTCTTGTCGCCGACCGGCACCACGACGGGAAGCGCCATGCAGCGCTCACCGGCCGAGCCGAACGCCGCGCCCGACAGGTCGGCGACGACCTGGTCGAGATCGGCGTCGGGCATGACGATGCCGTGGTTCTTGGCCCCGCCCATCGCCTGGACGCGCTTTCCGGCGGCGACGCCGCGATTATAGACGTAATGCGCGATATCGGACGAGCCGACGAAGCTGACCGCGGCGATCGCCGGATGGTCGAGGATCGCGTCGACCATTTCCTTGTCGCCATGGACGACCTGGAAAATGCCCTCCGGCATGCCCGCTTCGCGCATCAGCTCGGCCAGGCGCACCGGCACCGACGGGTCGCGCTCCGAGGGCTTGAGGATGAAGGCGTTGCCACAGGCGGTCGCCACCGCGCCCATCCACAAGGGAATCATCGCCGGGAAGTTGAACGGCGTGATGCCGACGCCGATGCCGACGGGCTGGCGCATCGAATAGACGTCGATCCCCGGACCGGCGCCCTGGGTATATTCGCCCTTGAGCACATGCGGGATGCCGCAGGCGAACTCGACCACTTCGAGCCCGCGCTGAATGTCGCCCTTTGAATCGGCGATGACCTTGCCATGTTCGGACGAGAGCAGATGCGCGAGCTCGTCCATGTTCTTTTCGACCAGCGCCTTGAAGTTGAACATCACGCGCGCGCGGCGTTGCGGATTGGTCATCGCCCAGGCCGGCTGCGCGGCCTGCGCGGCGGCGACGGCGCGATCGAGATCGGCTTGCGCGCCGAGATTGACCTTCGCCTGGACCTGGCCGGTATTGGGGTCGAACACGTCACTGGTGCGCGTGGCGCCACCGCCGGCAGAACCCGCGATGAAATGGTCGATGGTGCGCATGGTCAACTCTCCTGGGCCTCGTTCGGCTCGATGCTCTATTTCACTAGGCAAATTCGCACGCAAGACTACTTAATTGCCAAATGAACATGCAAAAATGCAGATAGCTCGATGCAGAACTGGGATGACCTGCGTATCTTCCTGGCCGTCGCGCGCTCGAAGCGGATCGCGCCGGCCGCGCGGTCATTGGGAGTCGATGCCACCACCGTGGGCCGGCGGCTTGCCCGGCTGGCGGCACGGGTCGATCGGCCGCTATTCGAATCCGTCGGCGGCGAACGCCGGCTGACCGAGGAAGGCGAAGCGCTGCTCGCGCACGCCGAGACGGTCGAAGCCGCGGTGGTCGCCGCGATCGCGCCCGCCGGGGACCTGGCGCCCGCCGGGCATGTCAGGGTGAGCGTCGCCGAAGGGCTCGCGACCTGGGTGATCGCCCCCGCGATCGCGCCGTTCCAGGCGAGCCATTCGCGCATCCGGCTCGACCTCATCACTGCCTCGGGCTTTCTCAACCCCTCCAAACGCGAGGCCGACATCGCTGTGATGCTGGCCCGCCCGCGCAGCGCACAGCTCCGCGCCAGCGAGTTCGCCCGCTACCGGCTGCGACTCTACGCGACGCCCGATTATCTCGATCGGCACGGCCGGCCGACGTCCAACGGCGACCTCGGCAAGCACGTTCTGGTCGGATACGTCCCCGAACATATCTACGCGCCGGAACTCGACTATCTGTCGGAGATCGAGCCAGGCCTGTCCCCGCAGGTGCGCAGCACCAGTATCAACGTCCAACGCGCGCTGGTGTCCGCCGGCGGAGGGATCGGCGTGCTTCCCGACTTCATGGCGCAGCACGACCCCCGGCTCGAGGCCGTTTTAGGCGAGACCGTCGAGGTCCATCGCACCTTCTGGCTGGTGACGCACCAGGACACGCACGCCGCTTCGCGCATCCAGGCGGTTTCCGCCTGGCTCCAGGCGATCGGCCGAGAGTTAGGCTGAACCCGCGCGACCCGCCGGGACGGGCAGCATCCGCCCCTGGGCATCCGCGAACAGCAGCACGTCGACACCGAAGGCGTCGCGCAAATGCCGCGGCGTCAGTACCTGATCGGGCGGGCCCGACGCGAAGACGCCGCCGTCGCGCAGCAGCAAAATCTCGTCCGCGACGCGCGCGGCCTGCATCAGGTCGTGGAGCACGACGACCACCCCGACGCCGCGCGCCGCCTGGCCGCGCAACCGGTCGAGCAGGTCGAGCTGATGCGCCGGATCGAGGCTTGCCAGCGGCTCGTCGGCGAGCAACCATTGCGGCCCACCCGCCAGCACCCGCGCCAGCAGTACCCGCGCGCGCTCGCCGCCCGACAATTCGCCGACGCGACGATCGGCGAATTGCTCGGTGTCGGTCGCCGCCATCGCCGCGAGCACGGCGGCGATGTCTTCCGCCACACCCGCCCGATGCGGCAAGCGGCCGAGTGCGATCACGTCCCGCGCCGGCATGTTCCAGGCGACGTCGCCCGACTGCGGGAGATAACCGATCGTCCGTGCACGGTCGTCGCGGCGCATCGCGGCAATCGCTCGGCCGTCGATCGCGATCTTGCCCGCGCTCGGCACGACCAGCCCGGCGGCGGCACGAAGCAGGCTGGTCTTGCCCGCGCCGTTGGGACCCAGGATCACGGTGATGCGGCCGGCAGCGAACGCGGCGCTCGCGTCGGCGAGCACCCGGCGCCCGCGCAAATCGATCGTCACGCGGTCGAGGGTCAGCGCCATTGCCTGGCTCCCTCGCGGAACAGCAAGCCCAGGAAGAAGGGCGCCCCGATCAGCGCCATCGCCACACCCAGCCGGACCTCACCCGCGCCCGGCGCGAGCCGGCACAGGCTGTCGGCGGCGAGCGTCAGCGCGGCGCCTCCGAGCGCGCTCGGCAGCAGCAACGCCGACGGTCTGGCGCCGAACACCGGGCGCAACAGATGCGGGACGACAAGGCCGACGAACCCGACCACGCCAGTCACCGCGACGCCAGCGCCGACCGCCAGCCCGGTTCCGATCACCACTTGCCAGCGCAACCGGCCAAGATTGGTGCCGAGCGACCGTGCGGCATCCTCACCCAACGCCAACGCGTCGAGCGCCGGGCCGGTGAACAGCATGAGCAGCATGCCCGCGCCGATGAACGGCGCCGCCATCATCACGTCGTCGGG
>DASVNU010000008.1:0-3894 GCA_036383655.1 Sphingomonas sp.
TCGAGCCATTCGCTGAGCGCGTTGACCACCGACACGCCGACGCCGTGCAGCCCGCCCGATACCTTGTAGGCATTGTCATCGGAGGTGTTCTCGAACTTACCCCCGGCGTGGAGCTGGGTCATGATGACCTCGGCCGCCGACACGCCTTCCTCGGCATGGATGCCGGTCGGGATGCCGCGACCGTTATCGGTGACGCTGACCGATCCGTCGGGGTTCAATGAGATGTCGATGCGGTCGCAATGACCGGCCAGCGCCTCATCGATCGCGTTGTCGGAAACCTCGAACACCATGTGGTGGAGACCCGATCCGTCGTCGGTATCGCCGATATACATGCCGGGGCGTTTGCGGACGGCGTCGAGCCCTTTGAGGACCTTGATCGAATCGGCGCCGTAATCTGAATTCTGCGGTGTAGTTGCCATAGCGAGCATATAGGGATTCACCCCCGGAAACGGAAGCAAAATGGCGAGTCGCGCGGGGTCGTTCGCGGCGCTTGCAAAAGGCGGGCGGGAATGATCCCATCGGGTCATGGCCCAGCCGCCCGATCCGCACGAACTCTACCTCCACGTCCGCGTGCTGGTCGGGGTGGTATTGGGGCTCGGGCTCACCCGAATCCTGTCGGGACTGGCGCGGATGGTCGAGCATCCCGGGCGCAATCCGGTGTCGGCGACGCACCTGCTGTGGGTGGCGGTCATCCTGCTCTCGATCATCCATTTCTGGTGGTGGGAATTCGCGCTGATCGAGCTCGGCGCCTGGCGGTTCGAGCTGTTCGTGTTCCTGCTCGGCTACGCTTTCCTGTGGTTCGTGCTCGCCTGCCTGCTGTTTCCCGGCGATCTTGCCGAACACGATACGTACGAAGCCTATTTCCTGTCGCGCCGGCGCTGGTTCTTCGGCTTGTTCGGTGCGACCTTCGTCGCCGATTTGATCGACACCGCGATCAAGGGTTGGGATCATTTCCGTGGTCTAGGACCCGAATATCCGGCGCGGATCGCGGTCGGCATCGTCCTCTGCGCGGTCGCCGCCTGGACCGGCAACCGCCGCTTCCACCTGCTGTTCGCCGCGCTCTACCTCGCCTACGACCTCAGCTGGATCCTGCGGTTGTACGATACGCTCGGCTGAGCGTCCCAGGGCGCCCGCCGAGCTTGCCTCTCCGCCACCCCCGGCTAGGATCGCGCGCAACGATAAAAGCGGGAGATGGCAATGAAGTGGATCGCAATCTCGGCGGCGCTCATGGTGTCGGCGCCTGCCATGGCGGAGGGACCGGCCGCGCAGCCAATGCCCAGCTATCCGAGGGTTCCCGCCGACCTTGCCAAGGCAGCGGCCGATTTCGACCTTGCCCAGGTCAAGGGCGACGGCGCGGCGCTCAAGCGCCTGCTCGCCGACGATTATCTGCTGATCAACAGCCAGGACAAGCGCGAGGGCAAGGCGCAGTTCATCGCCGATTACACCGCCAAGGGCTTCACCATGGAGCCGTTCGCGATCGACGATCAGGTGATCATGGTATGGGCCGACGGCGCGGTGCTCGGCGGCGCCGTCACGATGAAGGGCATGTCCGACGGCAAACCCTATTCGGTGCGCATCCGCTTCTCCGACATCTGGGCGGAACGCGGCGGCAAGTGGCAGGTGGTCTATACCCACGCCAACCGAGTGGCGGCGGGGAATTAGGGTCGACCGTCAAACAAATCCTCTCCCGCCAGGGGGAGGATTGTAAGGCAGCCGTCACGCTCAGGTCTGAATGTCGATCCGCGCTGGAACATCACGAGGCGAACGTGTCGCCCAGCCGCGCTGAATGCGGGCTTGGGCGCGCCGACAGGGAACGTTCAGGCAGGCGAGACGGTGCCGTCGGTGACCGCAAACCATGATGCCGCGCCGATATCGTCGAACGGCGCGCGCTCGGTCCCGGTGATCCAGACCTGGCTTCCGGTCGCCGCCAGCCGGTCGAACAGGGCCGCACGCCGGACGGGGTCGAGATGCGCGGCGACCTCGTCGAGCAGCAGGATCGGCGCGCGCCCGACGCGGTCGGCGACGAGTTCGGCATGCGCCAGCACCAGCCCGAGCAGCAGCGCCTTCTGCTCGCCGGTCGAACAGAGCGATGCGGGCTGATTCTTGTCGAGATGCGTGACGATCAGATCGCTGCGGTGCGGCCCGACCAGGGTCCGTCCCGCCGCGGCATCGCGCCGGCGACCTTGCGCCAGATCGGCGACCAGCGTGTCGGCGCCCTCCCACCCTTCGAGCGTCAATCCCGCGCGGGCGAACGGCCCTTCGGGCTGATCGATCAGGCGCTCGGCCAATGCCGTCACCGTCTCGCGCCGTCCCGCGTCGATCGCCGCACCATGTTCGGCCATCTGCGCTTCCAGGGCGGTCAGCCAGTGCGGATCGGGGGTGTCGTCAGCCAGCACGCGATTGCGCGCGCGCATCGCCGCTTCGTAGCGATTCGCATGCTGGGCGTGGTCGGGACGCATCGCCAAGGTCAACCGGTCGAGAAAGCGGCGGCGTTCGCCGGCGGGTTCGACGAACAGCCGGTCCATCGCGGGGGTGAGCCAGAACACGGTCAGCCATTCCGCCAGCGCCGTGGCGGCGGTCGTCGCGCCGTTGATGCGGACGATGCGGCGTTCGGGGGCGGAGGGTACGGTGCCCGTGCCGATTTCAATCTCCCCTCCCGCCTGCGGGAGGGGACGGGGGAGGGCCTGTGCTGACTCCGCGACCTTAGACGCCAGAACTAGATCCGACACGCCCTCCCCTAGCCCCTCCCGCGAGCGGGAGGGGGACAAGGTGGCCGCAACGCTGAACCCGCCATTTCTCCCCTGCCGCGCCATATCGCTCAGCGCCGCGCGTCGCAGCCCGCGCCCCGGCGCGAGCAGCGATACCGCTTCCAGCACATTGGTCTTGCCCGCGCCGTTCTCGCCGGTCAGCACGACGAAGCCGCGCCCCGGATGGAGCACGGCTTCGGCATGATTCCTGAAATCGGTGAGGATCAGGCGCGACAGCATCGCGCCCGTCACTAAAGCATCGCGCGGAAAAGTGGGTACCGGTTTTCCGCGTGAAGCGATGCGTCTACAAGGAGCGGAGTTTATCGCGTCGCGTCAGCCTTACGCGGCGAGCTTGGCCGGTTCGGCGGCCGCGGGCTGCTGGTTCTTCGCGCTCAGATACGACGCCATTTCGGCGCCCAGTTCGCGCTGCGCCTTGAGATACGCGACCGGCTCGTCGAGCCCGAGCCGCTTGCGCGCCGCGTCGAGCGGCTCGTGGAGCAGCTTCAGATAATCCTCGCCGGCGATCCACTTGGCCTTCTTGCCGCGCTGATAGCCTTCCCACACCGCCTTCGCGAACAGCGAATTGCCGGTGACCTTCAGGCTCTTGAGCGCCGCGGCGCCGCCGATGAATGCCCAGCCGAGCCCACCGACCTGCGCATAGCTGAACGCGACCAGCGCCGCCTCGCCCATGCTCTCATCGGCCTTGTAGCCGGTCAGCACGTGCCAGATGTCGTGCGTGTCGCGCACCCGCCGCCCGAACCAGGCGTAAGGATGCAGCATGTCCTCCTCACGGTTGACCTTGCTGACCTCGGCGAGGCCGTCGGCCGAATAACCGGTCGATTCGAGGAAATGGTTGTACGCCGCGCCCACCGTGCCCGGCGCGAACTGCTTGGCGTAGCCCGGCTGCGACAGCAGCTGGGCGAGCTCGACGCGCTCATAGGCCATCCGCCCGCCCTCTTCGGTCGCGATGAAGCGCGCATAATTCATCGGCGCATTGCCGACGTTAAGCGCGCGCATGATCTTGAACACTTGCGTCGTATCGTCGCCATTGGCGAGCAGCTTCCTGATCGAGCTGAACGCGGTCTTCCAGTCACGCTTGCCGGTCGTGCCGGGAAAGGGGGGGAGCTTTGCGGCCATGAAGTGATTC
>DASVNU010000009.1:0-7090 GCA_036383655.1 Sphingomonas sp.
TAGAATTCGGCGGTCATGTCGCAGACCGAGCGATATTCCTCGTAGAAATCCTTGGTCGCGTCGGCGCCTTCGTCGTCGCCCTGGACGAGATGCTTGAACATCTCCCAATGCGAAATCATGTGGTTGCCGAGGTTCATCGTCATGAACCCGGCGAGCTGGAGGAAGCCCGGATAGACGCGGCGGCCGGCGCCCGGATAATTGAGCGGGATGGTCGCGATGACATTCTGTTCGAACCAGGCGAACGGACGCTCGGTCGCCAGCGTGTTGACCGCGGTCGGCGCCTCGCGCGTGTCGATCGGGCCGCCCATCATCGTCAGCGTCTTTGGCCGGCACGGATTCTTGTCGGCGCTCATCACGCAGGCCGCCGCATAACACGGCACCGACGGCTGGCAGACCGCCAGCATGTGCGCACCCTCGCCGATCGTCTCGAGGAATTCGATGATGTAATCGACATAGTCGTCGAGGTCGAACCGCCCCTCGGCCAGCGGCACTTGCCGCGCGTCGCGCCAGTCGGTGATATAGACCTCGGCGAACGGCAGCATGCGTTCGACCGTGCCGCGCAGCAGCGTCGCGTAATGGCCCGACATCGGCGCCACGATCAGCAACTTGGGCCCACCGGTCACGCCCTTGCGGACGAAACGCTTGAGCTGGCCGAACGGTTTGCGGAGGACGATTTCCTCGACGACGTCGACTTCCTTGCCGTTGATCGTCGTTCGATCGAGCCCGAACTCGGGCTTGCCGCGCGGCGCCGAGGCGTGCGCGAACACTTCGAGCGCGGAGCCGAGCACCGGTCCGCCGCCGAAATAGGCGAATGGATTGGCGGGGTTGCTCAGCAGCTCGGCGCTGAAATTGGCCCAGGCACTGGCGCCTGCCAGCATGGACCGTTGCATCTCGTAAGCGTTGTAGAGCATCTGCCCCCGATACATGTGAAACCGTTTCCCCGGTATGAACCCTTAGGCCCGTGTTGCAGTGCACACAACGCCTTATGCGATGGATCGTTGCGGGTCACGGTATGGTGGCCGGAATATACGAAATCCGCCGCCGCAATGCGGCATGGCGTCCAGCCCATTGCCGGTAGCGAGCGCACGTCCTAGGGCGTCGGGTGATGACGGACTCCTCTGCCGACGCGTCGAAACCGAGCCGCAGGCTCGGCAGCCTTGCAATGATCTGGCGTTATGCCAGCCGCTATCCGCTGCAGGTGGCGATCGCCCTCTTTGCCCTGCTGATGTCTTCGGGCGCGACGCTCTATTTTCCGGCCGCGCTAAAATCGGTCATCAATGGCGGCTTCACCCACGGCGGCGACATGGTTCACGTCAATCGCGTGTTCTATCAATTGTTCGCCGTGGTCGGTGTGTTGGGGATCGCGACCGCGATTCGGTTCTATTTCGTCTCGTGGTTGGGCGAACGCGTCGTCGCCGACGTCCGGATCGCGGTACAGAGCAACCTGCTGCGACTGGCCCCTCGCTATTTCGAGGAGAACCGGCCGTCCGAAATCGCTTCGCGGCTGACCTCGGACACTGCCCAGATCGAGACCGCGGTCGGGACCACGGTGTCTGTGGTCCTCCGCAACGCGATCACCGGTTTCGGTGGCATGGCGCTGATGTTCATCTGGGCGCCCAAGCTCGCAGGGATGATTCTGCTCGGGATTCCGCTCGTACTCGGGCCGATCATGCTGCTCGGCCGGCGGCTGCGCAGCTATTCGCGCACCAGCCAGGATCGCATCGCCGACATCGGCGCGATGGCGGTCGAAGTGCTGTCAGCGATGAAGATCGTCCAGGCGTTCGGCCAGGAGCGGCGCGAGGGCGAGCGCTTCGCCGGCACGGTCGAACGCGGTTTCGATACCGCCAAGCGACGCATTCTCCTGCGCGCGCTACTGACCGCGCTGTTCATCACGCTCGTTTTCGGCGCCGTGACCTTGCTGTTGTGGAGCACCGCGGCCGATGTCGCGGCAGGACGGCTGACGCCCGGCGCGCTTGGTGGTTTCGTCGTCGCCGCCATCCTGACGACCGGCGCGTTTGCCGCATTGAGCGACGTCTATAGCGACCTGCTGCGCGCTGCGGGTGCCGCTGAACGGCTCGCCGAATTGCTGGCACAACAGCCCGAAATCGCGGCGCCCGCGCACCCGGTAGCGCTGCCCGAGCCGGCGCGCGGCGCGATCACGTTCGATTACGTCACTTTCCGCTACCCCACCCGGCCCGACGTCTCGGCGCTGGCGGACTTCTCGCTCGACGTGACGCCGGGCGAAACGATCGCGGTGGTCGGGCCGTCGGGGGCCGGCAAGACCACGCTGTTCCAGCTGATCCAGCGCTTCTACGACCCGCAATCAGGCGAAGTACGGATCGATGGCGTACCGTTGCCCAAAGCCGACCCCGCCGACATCCGCCGCCGCATCGCGATGGTCCCGCAGGAGACGGTGATCTTCGGCGCCTCGGCGCGCGACAACATGCGTTATGGCGAATGGGACGCGAGCGACGCGGCGATCTGGGCCGCGGCCGAAGCCGCCAATGCCGCCGAATTCCTGCGCAAGCTGCCCGAGGGGCTCGATACCTTCCTGGGCGAAGGCGGCGCGCGGCTGTCGGGCGGCCAGCGCCAGCGAGTCGCGATCGCTCGCGCATTGCTGCGCGACGCGCCGATCCTGCTGCTCGACGAAGCGACCTCCGCGCTCGACGCCGAAAGCGAACAATTGGTGCAGCAAGCGCTCGAGCGGCTGATGGATGGGCGCACCACCTTGGTCATTGCGCACCGCCTCGCCACGGTGCGGGCGGCCGGCCGGATCATCGTGATGGACGATGGCCGCATCGTCGAGCAAGGCACCCACGCCACGCTCAATGCGAAGGGCGGCCTTTATGCCAGGCTGGCCGCGCTGCAGTTCAGCGAAGCGGCGTGAAATAAACGCCCCGCCCGCTTGCGGGAGGGGTTGGGGGAGGGCATGTTTCCTTCTCCGAAACGATCCCGCCCACGCGACAGGCCCTCCCCCGGCCCCTCCCGCAAGCGGGAGGGGAGAATGGAATGGCCCGCGAGTTCGATATCGTCGTCTATGGCGCCACCGGCTTCACCGGGCGGCTGGTCGCCGAATATCTCTCCGAAAATTATCCGACCGGCGTCACATGGGCGATGGCCGGACGCTCGCTCAGCAAGCTCCAGGAGGTCCGCGACCTGATCGGAGCGCCCGCCGGCGTCACCCTGATCGCGGCCAATTCGGACGATCCGGCCAGCCTGAAGGCGATGTGCGAGCGCGCCACCGTCGTCATCACCACGGTCGGCCCCTATCAGCTCTATGGCAGCGAGCTGGTCGCGGCCTGCGCCGAGACGGGCACAGCGTATCTCGACCTGTGCGGTGAGCCGGCCTGGATGCGCCACATGATCGACGCGCATCACGAAACCGCGAAACGCAGCGGCGCGCGGATCGTGTTCTCCTGCGGGTTCGACTCGATTCCGTTCGACCTCGGCGTGCTGACCCTCCAGCAATGCGCGATCGCCAAGCATGGCGGCCCGGCGCCGCGCGTGAAGGGCCGCGTGCGGGTGATGAAGGGCGGTTTTTCGGGCGGCACCGCGGCCAGCCTCAAGGCGACGCTGGCCGCCGCCGCCAGGGACCCGCGCATCGTCGCGCTGCTGACCAACCCGTTCGCGCTGACGCCGGGTTTTTCCGGTCCGCACCAGCCGACCGGGCTGTTGCCCGAATATGACAAGGCGGTCGGCGCCTGGGTGGCGCCGTTCATCATGGCGCCGATCAACACCAAGAACGTCCACCGCACCAACTTCCTGCTCGGCGAGAAATACGGCGCCGATTTCGTCTATGACGAGATGATGGTCGCCGGGCTGGGCGATCTCGGCAAGGCGGCCGCCGAGGCGATCGCCAAGGTCAATCCGCTGGCCGGCGACAAGGGCCCCAAGCCGGGCGAAGGACCCTCCAAGGAAGACCGCGACAGCGGCCATTACGACATATTGTTCATCGGCGAATTCCCCGACGACAGCCGCGTCGAATGCGTCGTGACCGGCGACAAGGACCCGGGCTACGGATCGACCAGCAAGATGATCGCCGAGGCCGCGCTGTGCCTGGTGCAGGATGTGCAGGGCGATGGCGGAATCTGGACCCCCGGCGCGCTGATGGGCGATGCGTTACGCGAGCGGCTTACCGCGAAGGCCGGGCTGACGTTTCGGTCAGGGTGATCGCCTGGCGCCTGATCCGTGCAATTTGAACCGGGGTGGAGTTGTTTCGATCCGCCGACTCAAACTCACCCGCGATAGAACAACACCGTGATCGCCGCGAATACCAGCGAGATACCGACTGCCCACATCGCGCGGACACGCCCCTTCTGTTGCTCGCGATAGTGATTGGCGACCAGGTCGAGCCAATAATGGCCGGGCAATGTCTCGCGCACCACGCCGGCTTTCCTGAGCTTCATCAGTTCGGCCACATCGTTCGGTCGGGGATGGAACGCGATCGCCTGTTCGGGCGCCAACGCATGCGCCGCGATCATCGCGCGCACGATCCGCGAGCGCGTGCGCAGCATCGCCGGATGGATCGGTGGCGGCCCCGCCGATCCCGGCGAGGGTACGATTCCGATCAGGTCGAGCTTGCCGCTCATCCCCCGCCCGCGAGGAATCCGAGCGCGACGCCGATCGCGACAGCGGCGCCGACCGCTATCCCCGCGCGGCGGCGACGCGACTTGGTCCAACCGTCGAATGCCGGGATGTCGAGCCAATAGGTGCCGGCCTTGCCGACATGGACCACGCCGTTCTCGATCAGCCGCTCGAGCAAGCGGCGTTCGATCCCGCGGCTCGGGACATAGGCGATCGCCTTGTCGACGGAGACGGCGTTATTCGTCATGAAATGCGACACCAGCCGGCGCCTCGCCCGTGCCGCCGCGCCCGCTGCCGCTCCTGCCGCTGCTCCACCCATAAGCCTCACTCCCCCGGTCGTGTATCCAATATACCATCACCGTCGCCGCCCTTGATGGCGGATGTTGGGCGGACGGCCGCGGCGTTTCAAGACGCGCTCGGGTTTCTTGCCCGGCGGCGCGGCATAGCGACCCTCGGGCAGTTCGAAGCGTAGCGCGCCCGACACCGGATTGGCTTCCGCCAGCCGCAATTGCAGCACCTGGCCGATGGCATATTCGTCGCCCGAATTCTCGCCGACCAGCTTCCTCGCTGCCTCGTCGTAGCGGAAATATTCGCCGCCCAGGTCGCGCACCGGTAGCAAGCCGTCGCCACCGATCCCGGCAACCGTCGCGAAGATGCCGAAATTCTGCACGCCCGTGATCCGCGTCTCGACCAACTCGCCGACCTTCTCGGACAGGAACGCGGCGACATAACGATCGATCGTGTCGCGCTCGGCTTCCATCGCACGGCGTTCGAGCCGGCTGATCGATTCGCCGATCCGCTCCATCCCCGCCGCCTCGTCGGTGGTCAGCCCGCCCGGACCGAGCGCATAAGCGGCGGTCAGCGAGCGATGGACGATCAGATCGGCGTAGCGACGGATCGGCGAGGTGAAATGCGCATAGCTGCCGAGCGCGAGCCCGAAATGGCCGTGATTGGCGGGGGCGTAATAGGCCTGGGTCTGCGAGCGCAGCACTTGCTCCATAACCTGCGGCCGGAAATCCTTATCGCCGATCTTGTCGAGGATATGGTTGAAAGTCTTCGGCTGGATCACTTGCCCCAGCGCGAACTTGACGCCCCAGGTTTCCAGATAGTCCTTGAGCGCGACCAGCTTCTCTCGCGCCGGGGGCTCGTGGACGCGGTACATGACCGGCGCCTTCTTCGCCTCGAGCGCCTTGGCCGCCGCGACGTTGGCGGCGATCATGTAATCCTCGATCAGGCGATGCGCGTCGAGCCGCTCGCGCGGCGCGACCGACAGGATGCGGCCCAGTTCGTCGAGCACCACCCGGCGTTCGGGCAGATCGAGATCGAGCGGCTCGCGTTTGTCGCGGGCCTTGGCCAGAGCGCGCCAGCAGGACCAGAGGGGAGAGAGGATGCTCCAAAATTCCTCCCCGGCACGGGGAGGAATTTGTCGGCCATCGCCTGCGCGTCCTCATACGCGATATTCGCTGCGATCCGCACCACGGCGCGGGTGAAGCGCCACGATTTGAGCGTCCCGTCCTTGGCGATCTGGAGATGGCAAGCGAGCGCCGCGCGGTCCTCGCCGGTCTTGAGCGAGCAGACCTCCGCCGACAGGATTTCGGGCAACATCGGCACGACCCGGTCGGGGAAATAGACCGAATTGCCGCGCCGCCGCGCCTCGCGATCGAGCGCCGAGCCGGGGCGAACGTAGAAGGACACGTCGGCGATCGCGACCACTGCTTTCCACCCGCCGTCGTTTTTGGGATCATCGTCGGGCGCGGCCCAGACCGCGTCGTCATGGTCGCGCGCATCGGCCGGATCGATCGCGATGATCGGCAGGTCGGTCAGGTCTTCACGCCCCTCGCCCAGCGGTTGCTTGGCGACGCGCTCGGCCTCCTCCAGCGCCTCGTCGGCAAAGCGATCGGGGATATCGTGCTCGTGGATCGCGATCAGCGAGAAGCTGCGCGGCGCGAACGGGTCGCCCAGCCGCTGCGTCACGCGCGCGGTGATGCGCGGCGGCCGTCCGGCCTTTTCGGCCAGCACGAGGTCGCCGGGCTCGGCGTCGCCGGCATCCGATATCTGATATTGCCGCCGGTCGCGCTTCTCGACGCCGTCGAGCCACAGCCGGTCGCCCTCACGCCGGACGACGCCGAGCATCAGCTCCTCGCCCTTGGCGAGTTGCTTCATCGGATGCGCGATCCACCCCTTCCCCGCATCCTCGGTACGCGCGAGGATGCGGTCGCCAGGCGCGAGCGCCGAGCGCTTGCCGCGTTCGCGCACGCGCAGTCGCGGCACCGGCACGCCCTCGGCTTCCCAGCGCTCGGGCACCGCCCAGACGTTGCCGCCATCGTCGACATCGGTGATCCTGAGCACGGTCACCTTGGGCAGGCCGCCCATTTTGTGGAAGGCGCGGCCCGGCGCGCTGTCGATCAGGCCTTCGTCGGCCATGTCCTTCAACAGCGCCTTGAGCGCGATCTTTTCCTGCGCGGTCAGGCCGAACGCGCGCGCGATCTCGCGCTTGCCCGCCGGC
>DASVNU010000010.1:0-4632 GCA_036383655.1 Sphingomonas sp.
ATGCCCGATCCCAACAAGATCGCGCTGATCAGCGAGCCGTGGATCGAGGCGACGATCTATTGCCCCGACGAATATCTCGGCTCGATCCTCAAGCTCTGCCAGGACCGCCGCGGCATCCAGAAGAACCTGACCTATGTCGGCGGCCGCGCGCAGGTGACCTATGAACTGCCGCTCAACGAGGTCGTGTTCGACTTCTACGATCGTTTGAAGTCGATCAGCCGCGGCTATGCCAGCTTCGACTATCACCAGATCGGCTATCGCGAGGGCGACCTCGTCAAGATGTCGATCCTGGTCAACAACGAGCCGGTCGACGCGCTCAGCATGATCGTCCATCGCGGCACCGCGGAGAGCCGTGGGCGCGGCATGTGCGAGCGGCTCAAGGATTTGATCCCGCGCCATCTGTTCAAGATTCCGATCCAGGCGGCGATCGGCGGCAAGGTGATCGCACGCGAGACGATTGCCGCCATGCGCAAGGACGTCACGGCAAAATGTTATGGCGGTGACATAAGTCGCAAGCGCAAGCTGCTGGATAAACAGAAGGAAGGCAAGAAGCGCATGCGCGAATATGGCAATGTCCAGATTCCGCAGGAAGCCTTCATCGCCGCGCTCAGGATGGGCGACGAGAGTTGAGGCCCGACCGGGCTGGCGAAAGGTAACAATCTGTCCTGCGACGGGAAGTAAGTGATGCGCCTAACGCACTTAGTGATCTTGTTGGCCTTGGGATGCTCGGCGAGTGCAAGTTACCTCGCAGCGCGGATTATTCAATTCCCAGGAGAAAAATTAGCAGCCATTTCTCCCGATGGTAGGTTTTCTATAATAAATAAAGACAATGAAAATGATCCAAATCATATCTTATATATAAGAGATAACATATCAAGATCGATAAAACCTATTATTTACTACAAAAGACATATAGATATAGGATGGTCTCCAAATTCAAATAGGTTTTTTGTTAATAATTACAAAGAAAGCAGCATCAGCGATTGCGAGATAATTACCGTAAACCCTGAGAACAAAATATCCATTACCCATGCCCTTACAAAACAAGATCGGGCAATTTTACTCGATAATGACGATAGTCATTTTTACGTGACCTGCCTTTCGTGGCTAAATCCGCAGTCTGTCTCAGTGTCTGTCGTGGGATATGATGGGCCGCGCTCGGGATCAATCAATCGAAAGTTGAAATGCGATCTCGGATCAACGCACATCACCTGCGGGACGAGTTCGCCAAAGCGGAAATTTCGAGGCACGTAATGACAATGCCGGGCAATAAGAGGAAATTACCTTGATGGCGTGGATGATGCTCTCGGGGAGATTTGCTCAGGTACGCTGGCCCTCCACGATGTGAAGAGCTACCCGCCATGTTGAGACGGCATGGCCTGTGGTCACAAATGCAATTCCAGCCCGCTATCACTATACCCCCCGACACAGGGCCGGGGTGACGAAACAGGTCTGAGGCCGGAGAAGAAAGATGATCCCCCGCGAACTGATCGACGTCGCGCGCATTCCCGGCAGCAATGACGAACTGCGCCTGTTCCGCCGCGGCGCGGATTTCATGATCGTGCTCGATCGCAACGAGCTGATGAACAGCCGGATGAGCGGGTCGGAGGAAGTGTTGGCGACCGCGACCTGCGAACGGCTTCATGGCCGCAAGGCGCCGCATTTGCTGATCGGCGGTTACGGCATGGGATTCACCTTGCGCGCCGCGCTGCGTTCGCTGGGCGCCGATGCCAGGCTGACGGTGGCCGAACTGGTGCCCGAGATCATCGACTGGGCGCGCGGGCCGATGGCCGAGCTCGCCGCCGGATGCCTCGACGATCCGCGCGTGCGGGTCGTCGGCGAGGATGTCGCGGCGCTGATCGACACCGGGCAAGGGCAATATGACGCCATCCTGCTCGACGTCGACAACGGCCCCGACGGGCTGACCCGCGCGAGCAACGGCCGGCTCTATTCCGAACGCGGGCTGGAGGCGGCTTGGCGCGCGCTGCGCCCGGGCGGCATCCTGGCGATCTGGTCGGCGGCGCCCGATCCGCGCTTCGCCCGCAAGTTCGGTTCGTGCGGCTTCAAGGTCGACGAAGTCGTCACCCGCGCGCGCAGCAATGGCAAGGGTCCGCGGCACGTGTTGTGGTTCGGCAAGCGCAGCGATCTTTGAGTAATTTGCGCGGTCTGCGTGCAAAAATTGGCGACATACTGCGACATTCCTGCACTTGCGATCTGTCCGGAACGGGCCTAGCGGCGCGCAACCCCCCACATTTTGTTACGTTGATATGCCGATGGCGCGCCCCGAACCCTCTTTGCTGGTCTCGATCCACGACGTCTCCCCCAAGTTCGAGGGGAAGGTCGATCGGCTCGCCGACCTGGTATCGCGCGACATGGCGGCGCCACGCTACGCGATGCTGGTGGTGCCCGACCATTGGGGCGATTCGCCGATCCGCGCCGGCACGCCGTTCGCCTCGCGGCTGCGCGCCTGGTCGGATGCCGGGGTCGACATGTTCGTCCATGGCTGGTTCCACCTCGATCGCAGCGAGCATGATGGTGCGTTGGCCAAGTTCAAGGCGAAGCGGATGACCGCGGGGGAGGGCGAGTTCCTGGGGCTGGACCATGATGCCGCCCGCACACGGATGGCCGACGGCCGCAAGCTGATCGAGGATATCATCGGCTGTCCGGCGGCGGGGTTCATCGCCCCGGCCTGGCTCTATGGCGACGGCGCGATGCAGGCGCTGGGCGAGGAAGGGTTCGCGCTCGCCGAGGATCATATGAAGGTGTGGCGCCCCGCGACCGGCGAAATCGTCGCCAGGGGGCCGGTCATCACCTGGGCCAGCCGCAGCCGCTGGCGCATCGCTTCGTCGCTCGCCGTCGCGGCGCTGGCGCGCGCTGCTTTGCCGCGAAAACCGTGGATGAGGGTTGCCGTTCATCCTGGAGACACCAATGTACCGGCACTGACGGACAGTATCGCGCGCACGATCGGCGCGTTGTCCCGCGGGGCGCGTTTTGCCCGGTACCGAGAGCTTTTGCCGGCCACGGGGGCGTGAGCGGCCAGACATCAATTGGGGAAAGGAACGGATAAGGTAGCGATCGAATGAACGACATGTCACGGGCCGTAAGCGGGGTGGAGGCCGCCGCGGTTGCCGACTGGGCGAAAGACGCGGGGGATCGCGCCGTCGCCCCCTGGCTTCGCTGGACGGGGCCCATCCTCTCGATCGCTGTCATCATCGTCGTCGCGCGCGTTTTGGGACGGGCGGATCCGATCGTGCTCGGCCAGTTGCTGCCGACGTCCATTTTCTTCTGGCTCGGCATGGCGCTGCTGCTGGCGATCCAGCCGATCGCCGATTACGCCATCTTTCGCGGGTTGTGGCCGCTGCCGCTGGGCGGTGGTCTGCTCGCGTTGTTCCGCAAATCGGCCTCGAACGAACTGCTGTTCGGTTATTCGGGCGAATTGCAATTCTACCTCTGGGCGCGCCGCAACGCCGCCATTCCCGGCTCGCCGTTCGGCGCGGTGCGCGATGTCGCGGTGCTGTCGGCGCTGACCGGCAATATCGTGACTCTCGGCCTGCTGCTCGCGGCGATCGCTTTGCCCGGACCGCTCGAATTCGGTGCGATGAACACGCCGGTGCTGTGGTCGGGGGTGATTCTGGTCGCGTCGTCGATGGTGGTGATGCTGTTCCGCCATCGCCTGTTCGCGGTATCGCGTGCGCAATTCTGGCGGATCGCCGCGATCCACACCGCGCGGTCGATCGCCGTGACGCTGATGTTCGGCGTGCTGTGGGCAATGGTCATGCCGGGCGGTTCGCTCGGCGGATGGCTGTTGCTGTCGGCGGCGCGTCAATTCGTTACGCGCCTGCCGTTCCTGCCCAACAAGGATCTGGTATTCGCCGGGCTCGCCGCCGGCATGCTGCATAACGTGCCGGACGTCGCCGACACCGTCGCGCTGGTCGCCGGCATCGTGTTCGCCGGCCAGGTGGTGATCGGTGCCGCGCTCGCCGTCACCGATCTGGTCCGCGAGGCGTTGAACGTGGAGGCGCGCTGATGCGGATCGTCGATGTCTGCGCTTTTTACACCCCCGCCGGCGGCGGGGTGAAGACCTATGTCGAGCGCAAGCTCCAGGCCGGGCCCGCGGCGGGCCACGAAATCGTCATCCTCGCGCCGGGGCCCGAAGACAAGATCGAGGAAGTCGCGCCGGGAGCGATCATCGCGACCATCGCCGCGGCGCCGTTTCCGCTCGATCGCAATTATCATTATTTCGACGATCAGGACCGGCTGCACGCCGCGCTCGACCAATGGCGGCCCGATCTGGTCGAGGTCGCCTCACCCTGGACCAGCGCGGCGATGGTCGGGCGGTGGCGCGGCGATGCGCCGCGAGCGCTGATCATGCATTGCGACTTCCTGTCGGCCTATCCCTATCGCTGGCTGCAGGGGATGTTCTCGATTTCGACGATCGACCGCCAGCTCGAATGGTATTGGCGGCATTTGCGGCGGCTCGATCGCCAGTTCGATTTCGTGGTGAGCGCCAGCGACGACCTGACCGCGCGATTGCGCGCCGGCGGTGTGGCCAAGGCGCGCACCATCCCGATGGGCGTGCAGCCGGGGGTTTTCTCTCCCGCGTTGCGCGACGAGGATCTGCGCCGCGAGATG
>DASVNU010000011.1:0-47094 GCA_036383655.1 Sphingomonas sp.
GTGATCAATGCCGGGATCAGCGGTAATCGCGTGCTCGCGGACGGGATCGGCCCCAGTCTGATCGAGCGCTTCGAGCGCGATGTGCTTGGACAGCGCGGCGTGCGCGTCGCGATCCTGCTCGAAGGCGTCAACGATCTCGGCGTGATGACCCGCGATGCGGCCCAACCGCCAGCGGTGCATCGCACGATGGTGAAGGCGATCGAGGACGCCTTTGCCGACATGGCGCAAAAAGCGCATGCCCGGAATATCCGCTTGATCGGCGCGACGATCACGCCGTTCGTCGGATCGGACTATTACCATCCCGGACCCGAGACCGAGGCCGATCGGCAAGCGATCAACGCCTTCATTCGGACGTCGGGCACATTCGACGCGGTGATCGATTTCGACGCTGCGCTGCGCGATCCCGCACGGCCTGATCGGTTGCTCGCCGACTATGATTCGGGCGATCACCTGCATCCGTCGGTCAATGGCTATCGCCGCATGGCGGAGACGGTGCCGCTCGCGCTTTTCGCGCCGCGAACACCACCGCGCGGCCCGGCGATAGCGTTGACCTTCGACGATCTTCCCGCACATGGCCCATTGCCGCCGGGCGGCGATCGGCTGGTTGTCGCGGATACGATCATCGCCTCGCTGGCCAGGCATCGCGCTACCGCCTTCGGCTTCGTCAATGGCGGGTTCGGTATCGACGATCCGAATTCCCCGACGGTCCTCGCGCATTGGCGCGCCGCCGGGCTGCCGCTCGGCAACCACACGTTCAATCATCTCAATCTCTCGCAAAGCAGCACCGCCGAATTCGAGGCGCAGACCGAAAAGAACGAACGTGTGATCGCGCAGTTGATGGCGGGTCAGGATTGGCACTGGCTGCGCTATCCATTTCTCGCGGAGGGCGACACGCCGACGAAACGGGACGCGATGCGCACGTGGCTCGCCGGCCGCGGCTACAAGGCGGCGGCGGTGACGATGAGCTTCGGCGATTATGCCTGGAACGACGCCTATGCGCGTTGTGTCGCGACGCGCGATACACGCGCCATCGACCTGCTGGAACGCAGCTATCTCGACAGCGCACGGACCGAAGCTGTCCGCGAAACGTCGCTGTCGCGCGCGGTATTCAAACGCGATGTACCGCTGGTCTTGCTGATGCACCTGGGTGCATTCGACGCGCGGATGATCGACCGGCTGCTCGATCAATATGTAGCGATGGGCTATCGGTTCGTGTCGCTCGCCGAGGCGGAACGCGATCCCTTCTATAAAGGCGCGATCGATTTGCGGCTGCCGGGACCGACGCCGACGCTCGAAGCCGCCGCCGCGGCGCGACGGATACAGGTACCGGTATCGGCCGTGGCGAGGCCTGGCGCCGATATTTGTTCGTGAACGCGGACGGCAGAGTTTACAGGCCGCGCCCAATGACGGTATGGTAGCGCTATCAGCCACGAGCTGTAACAGTGGAGAGGTCATGGCCGGTCGAGAATTCACCTACGAGGCATTACCCGCGGATTGGCACGACGCGTTGTTGCTGGGTCGCCTCGATCTCGGCGAAGGTCCGACGCCGGTATTGGCGCGCGATGGCGAATTGTTCGACATGTCCCGCGTCGCCCCCACCGTTTCGGAATTGATCGCCGATCGCGCGTTCGACACCGCGGCCGGACGCTCCATCGGTGCGCTCGACGGGCCGCTGCCCGGCGCCTTGCTCAGCCCGGTCGATCTCCAGTGCGTCAAGGCCGCCGGTGTCACCTTCGCGGTGTCCGCGATCGAGCGCGTGATCGAGGAACGAGCGCGCGGCGATTCGGCCGCCGCGGCGCAAGTCCGCGGCCGGCTGGAGCAACGCATCGGCGGGAGCATCCGCAGCGTCACGCCCGGCAGCGCCGAAGCGGCCGAACTCAAGGCCGCGCTGATCGACGACGGCATGTGGTCGCAATATCTCGAAGTCGCGATCGGCCCGGATGCCGAAGTGTTCACCAAGGGACCGCCCCTTTCCAGCGTCGGCTGGGGCGCCGAGATCGGCGTGCGTTCGGATTCGGACTGGAACAATCCCGAACCCGAAGTCGTGCTGGCGGTCGCCCCCGACGGCACGCCGGTCGGCGCAACGCTGGGCAACGACGTCAATCTGCGCGATTTCGAGGGCCGCTCGGCGTTGCTGCTGGGTAAGGCCAAGGACAACAACGCCTCATGCTCGATCGGTCCGTTCATCCGCCTGTTCGATGGAAAATTCGGCATGGATGACGTTCGCAACGCGGAAATCACCATGCGGATCGAAGGACCCGAAGGCTATGTTCTCGACGGCCGCAGTTCGATGCGAGAGATCAGCCGCGACCCCGGGACGTTGATCAGGCAAACGATCAGCGAACATCAATATCCGGACGGCTTCGTGCTGTTTCTGGGCACGCTGTTCGCGCCGACCCAGGACCGCGACGCACCCGGCCGGGGTTTCACCCATAAAGTCGGCGACGTGGTGACGATCGCCAACCCGCGGCTCGGGCAATTGATCAACCCGGTGACGACGTCGAAGGCGGCGGCGCCGTGGCAATTCGGAATAAGCGCGTTGATGCGCAATCTCGCCGCACGGGGGCTCATTCCCGCATGACCATCACGACAGCGGAGCATCGCGTGCTGCACACCAAGCCGACCGACGATCGAGCCATTTACCCCAGTTTGCGCGATAAGCGCGTGTTGATCACCGGTGGTGCGAGCGGCATCGGCGCGGGGCTGGTCGAGGCATTCGCGCGACAGGGCAGCCGGGTGGCGTTCGTCGACATCGACGATGAATCAGCCGCGGCGTTGACCGAAAAGCTGAGCGCCGGAGCTATCCATGCGCCGGTCTACCACAGGCTCGATCTCACCGATCTGACCGCCCTCGATCGCGTCGTGTCCGACATCGAGTCGACGCTGGGCGGGTTCGACATCCTCATCAACAACGCCGCCAACGATGACCGTCATGCCATTGCCGACATCACGTCCGAATATTGGGACGAGCGGCTGGCGGTGAACCTCAAGCATCAATTCTTCGTCGCCAAGGCGGTGATCCCGGCGCTCAAGCGGGCGGGCGGCGGGGTGATACTGAACTTCGGATCAATCTCGTGGCATCTCAAGCTCACTGATTTGATCGTCTATCAAACCGCGAAGGCCGCGATCGAGGGGCTGACGCGCGGCCTGGCGCGCGATCTTGGGCGCGACAATATCCGCGTCAACACGATCGTTCCGGGCAACGTCCAGACACCGCGCCAGATGCAATGGTACACGCCCGACGGCGAGGCCGAGATCGTCGCCGAACAATGTATCGACGGACGCATCCAGCCGGATGACGTTGCGGCGCTGGTGCTGTTCCTCGCCTCGGACGATGCGCGGATGTGTACGGGACACGATTATTATATCGACGCCGGCTGGCGATAGCCGCGTGGCGACGGTGCAAAGCGTCGCGGCGGTGGGCGCCACGCTGGGTGAAGGCCCGGTCTGGAGCGCCGAGGATGCGGCCTTGTGGTTCGTCGATATCAAGGCGCCGGCGATCCACCGGTTCGTTCCGGCAACGGGGGCGGTGCAACGCTGGCCCGCCCCGGCGCAGGTCGGCTGGGTTTTGCCCCATGGCGACGGCGGCATGGTCGCGGGCCTGCAGACCGGGCTCAGCCGCTTCGATCCCGCCACGGGCGCGTTCGATCCGATCGCCACGATCGAGCCCTCGCTGCCGGGCAATCGCCTGAACGACGCCACCACCGGTCCCGACGGGCGGCTGTGGTTCGGGTCGATGGACGATGCGGAAACGGCCGAAAGCGGCCATATCTATCGCGCCGACGGTCGCGGTATCGCGCGAGTGGCAAGCGGGATCTCGATCACCAATGGCCCGGCGCTCAGTCCCGACGGCAACCTGCTTTATCATCACGACACGCTCGGCCGACGGGTGTTCGTCAGCTGCGTCGGCGACGATGGCGCGCTTCACGACACGCGGGTCTTTGCCGAGATCGATCGCGGCTATCCCGACGGTCCGGCGGTCGATGCGGACGGTGGGCTGTGGGTGGCGCTATATGCCGGTTGGGGCGTGCGGCATTACGCCCCCGACGGCCGTCTGATCGAGACCATCCCCTTCCCCGTCGCCAACGTTACGAAGATCGCGTTCGGCGGTCCGGACCTGCGCACCGCCTACGCGACCACGGCGACCAAGGGCCTGTCGCCGCAAGATCGTGTCGAGCAGCCGCTGGCGGGAAATCTGTTCGCGTTCGATCCCGGTGTCGCCGGCCAGCCGACAGCGCCGATCGCGCCCTTCTCGGTCGAACGGCTCTACTGACCAATCGGGGCACGGCGGAGGCCGCCGTGCCCCGGCTCGTCAGCCCTGCATTGCCTCGAGCTCCTTGCCCTTGGTCTCGACGATGAAGCGTTGGACCAGGAAGAAACTGATCGCCGCGCACACGCCGTAGAAGGTGTAGCTCGTCGCCAGGCCGAGATGCTTGGCCATCCACGGAAAGGTCTGCGCGATCATGTAATTGGCGCCCCATTGGAAAAAGCCCGCCACCGCGAGCGCCGATCCGCGGATCTGGTTGGGGAACATCTCGCCGAGCATCACCCACATCACCGGGCCCCAGCTGACGTTGAAGAAGATGACATAGAGATTGGCGGCAACCACCGCGATCAACCCCAGATCCCTCGACAGCACGATCTTGTGGGCATCGGCGGGATCGATCGTCGCGTGGCTGAAGGCATAGACCATGACGAACAGCGTGACCGCCATCCCGGCCGAGCCGATCAGCAGCAGGGGCTTACGACCGATCCGGTCGATCAGCAGGATCGTCAGGAAACAGGCGCCGATCGACACCGCGCCCGACACGATGTTGATCATCAGCGAGTCCTGCTCGGTGAAGCCGGCAAGCTGCCACAGGGTCGATCCGTAATAGAAGATCACGTTGATGCCGACGAGTTGCTGGAACACGGCGAGCATGATGCCGACCCAGACGATCGAACGGATGCCGAGGAAGCCGCGCGCGCCCTGCGGCGTCAGGACATCGCGAAGGCGCGGACGGTGATCGACCGCGAAGCTGTTGCGAATCTCCTCGAGCTTGGCGGCGGCGGCGGTCGCCCCGAACAGGTTGGTCAGCACCGCGTTCGCCTGCTCGTTGCGGCCTTTCGAAACCAGGAAGCGAGGGCTTTCCGGGATGAAGAACAAGGCGATGAGGAACACGGCGGCGGGCAGCGCCTGCATCAGGTACATCCAGCGCCATGCCTCGATCCCGCCCCAGAAGATATTGGTCGAGACGCCGGCGGCGGCGGTGAGGAAGTAGTTGACGATGAACGCGGAGGTCAGACCGGTGATGATCATGATCTGCTGCACCGTCGTCATCCGGCCGCGGATGTTGGCGGGTGCGACCTCCGAAATATACGCCGGCGAAAGCACGCTCGCCGCACCGACTGCCATACCGCCGATCAGCCGGGCGACGACGAAGATCGTGTGGTCGTGCGCGAGGCCCTGGACGATCGCGCCGCCGAGGAACAGCAAAGCGGCGAGCCGCATCACGTTCCGGCGACCCGCGGCGTCGGCGAGAATGCCGGCCAGGGATGCGCCGAAGACGCAACCGATCAGCAGCGAGCCGACGGTGAAGCCGAGGCTCTTGTCGTCGAGATTGAACGCCGCCGTAAGACCCGCCTGCGTGCCGTTCACCGCGCCGCTGTCATAGCCGAACAGCAAGCCGCCGATCGTCGCCACCGCGACGATCGCGGCGATAAAGCCGATATTGACGCTCTCCGCCTCGCTTGTGTCGTTCATTTCGCGTTCTCCCCTCTTATCATTGTCAGTGGCTGTGGCGCGGTGTCCGCCCGGCAATGCGCCGAGTATCGACCGCGAAGTCGAGGCACGCACCGTCGGCCAACTGGCCGACCGGCACGCGGTAAAGTTCTTCCAATGGTGTGTGGCTCGGCGCGAGCGAGCAGCGCGCGGTCTTGTCCGAACGGATGGGATCGGCGCACCAGTCGCGCGATCGGAAGCGCCGTTCGGTCGTCGCGGTCACGCTCTCTCTCCACTTCGGACCGCTGCGAGTCCGCAAATTGTGAGCGCTACCATGGCGATGCACCGGAGCAAGTCAAGCGGGACGCGCAGGGTCATTGGCCGGGCGCGTATGGAAAACGCAGCGCTTCATACCAGGCGAGTGGATGCGCGGGCGGCGCGCTGCCCGGTGGCAGCGGCAGGCGGTTGAGACTCTGGAAATAGGCGATGCACGCATCACGCCACCAATGCGCCTCGCGTTCCTGGATCGCGAGATAGTCACTGGTCTTGGCGAAACGCTCGCGGTCGACGAACCGCGCGAGGGTCGCCCATGTCGCGCGCATCGCGGACGCCTCCGCGACGCCACGGTCATAATGGTGCACCAGCGCCTCCCATAACGGCTCTTTCCCGCCGGGCACGATATCGGTCCAGGACAGGTGATGAAACCACAGCAGATACTTCGGGTCGGCGGAGAGACGCCGGGCCGCCGCCGGCGCATATTGCGCCAGCGCGTCGCTGCCGCTTGCGGCGCGGTCGAAACCGATACCTCGCGCGTCGGCGCGGTGATAATAGACCGGGTTCCATTCGGGTCGCGCGAGATCGGCCACCCACGGCGCCGGGCCATAATGGTGCCCCGTGCCCATCAGATGCGCGAGCCCCATCGGCGTCATGTAATCGACCGCTGCCTCGCGTGACCGCATCATCATGTTGACGGTCGGCACAACGAAATCCGGCGCTGTGGTGAAGGTCATGCCGGCCCATTCGGCCGCGATATCGCGCGACGACTCACCCGGGTTCCAGGCCAGCCGGCCGAACGCGTACCAGTTCGCCTGATTGAAGGTCGAACCCGCCCAGTCGCGGTCCGCGCCGATATTGGCAACGCCGGCGATCGCGGTGAGGGCATGCCCGTCGCGGCGGCCATCGACAATGTCGGCGACCGTGCCCCTCGCCTCGCCGGGTCGCGCATCGGCGCGAAGGACCTCTTCGAACAACGGGCCGAGATAGACGAGATGCGTCGCCTGCCCGAGATATTCCTTGGTGATCTGAAATTCCGTCATCAGCGGCGTTCTCGGCATCGCGCCAAACAGCGGATGGAATGGCTCGCGCGGCTGGAAGTCGAGGGGACCGTTCTTGACCTGCAGGATGACGTTGGGCGCGAACTTGCCGTCGAGCGGCTTGAACTCGTCATAGGCCTGCTTGACGCGATCTTCGCGATTGTCGGCGGAATAGACGAACGCCCGCCACATGACGACGCCGTGATGCGGGGCCAGCGCCGCCGCGATCATGTTGGCGCCATCGGCATGCGTGCGGCCATAATCGCCCGGGCCAGGCTGTCCTTCGCTCGATGCCTTGACGAGAAATCCGCCGAAATCGGGAATCGCGCGATAGATCGCGTCGGTCCGCTCCCGCCACCAGGCCGCGACGGCGGGATCGAGCGGATCGGCGGTCTTCAATCCGCCGATCTCGATCGGCGCCGAGAACCGCGCCGACAGATAGATCCGGATCCCATAGGGACGCAGCGTGCCGGCGATCGCGGCCGCCTTCGCGATATAGGCGTCGGTCAGGCTGTCGGCCTTGGCATTGACGTTGTTGAGCACCGCGCCGTTGATGCCGATCGAGGCGTTGGCGCGTGCATAATCGATCAGCCGCGCGTCGACATGGTCCGGCAGGGTCCACCAGTTCCAGATCGACCGCCCGGCGTAACCGCGTTCGACCGAACCATCGAGATTGTCCCAATGATCGAGCACGCGCAGCGCGATGCGTGGTTTCGAGGTCAGCGAGATATTGGCAAGCGTGCCGCCGGTCTGAACATGCCGGAGCAGCGCGAAGGCGCCATAAAGAACCCCGGCGCCGCCGTTCGCGGCCACCAGCGTGATACGCCGGCCGTGATCCAGCGCGTTGCAGACCGCGTATCCGTCTGGCCCCAACCCATCGAGAGCAACGCCGCAAGGGCGCGCCGTGCCCGCCCCACCTAGTGCGAGAACGATGCTGCCATCCCGCGGTCCGGGCCCGACGCGCACCGCATGGGCCGTCATGCCGCCAAGGCCGCGTTCCAGCTCGGCGGCGGCCGCCTCGCCGCGCGCGTCCCCGATGGCGGCCGGTGCAACGACTATGGCGCGCGCGCGGGCGGCAACCTCGGCGGCACGCGCCGTTGGCAACGGGCGATAGCGCAGCCACAGATCATAGCCGTCCTCGGCCTGCGCCGGGAACGAGGCCGCGGCGATGGCGAGCCAGAAAATAATCAGGGCGCAGACTGCGCGAATAACCCTCTCCCGGCGACAACGGACCGCGCCCAAGCTATTGACAAGCTTTCGCGCCAGCTACCATGTTAGCGCTATCAAACTCAAGACGGCGAATGCCGCATGATTGCGTCCGGGCGGGGAGAGGAAGACGATGCGACTGAGCGCTCTGCAATTGGCCGGCGGCGCGGCGCTGGCCGCGTTGTTGGTGCCGCTCGTACTAATCCCGGTCACGCCGTCATCCGCCGCGCCGGCAGCGGCCACGCCGATCTACCAGGATCCCAAGGCGCCGATCGCCGCCCGGGTCGATGACCTTCTTTCCCGCATGACGCTCGACGAGGAAGTCGCGCAAATCACCACCGTCTGGGAGCAGAAGGCCAAATTCCTCGACGACAAATTGCAGTTCGACGAAGCCAGGATGCGGGCGAACTTCCCGCTTGGAGTGGGCGGGGTCGCCCGGCCGAGCGACGCGCGCGGGCCGGTGTCGCCCCGTACCGTGCGGGGCCGCGACCCGCGCCAGACGGTTGCCCTGATCAACGCGCTGCAACGCTATCAGATGACCCAAACGCGGCTCGGCATCCCGATCCTGTTCCACGAGGAAGGACTGCACGGCTACGCCGCGGTCGGTGCGACCAGCTTTCCCCAGGCTATCGCGCTTGCCTCTTCGTGGGACCCCGATCTGGTACGACGCATCAACGCGGTGACCGCGCGGGAAATTGCCGTGCGGGGAGTCACGCTGGCGCTTACGCCGGTGGTCGATATCGCCCGCGATCCGCGCTGGGGGCGGATCGAGGAAACGTTCGGCGAAGACCCCTATCTGGTCGGCGAGATGGGCGTCGCCGCGGTGGAGGGGCTGCAGGGGACGGGCAAGGATCGGTTGCTGACGCCCGGTCACGTCTTCGCCACGCTCAAGCATCTCACCGGACACGGCCAACCCGAAAGCGGCGAGAATACCGCGCCCGCACCGATCTCCGAGCGCGAGCTGCGCGAGAATTTTTTCGTGCCGTTCGAGGAAGTGATCAAGCGCACCGGCATCGAGGCGGTGATGGCATCGTATAACGAGATCGACGGCGTGCCGAGCCACGCCAACAAGTGGCTGCTCGGCGACGTGCTGCGCGGCGAATGGGGCTTCAAGGGCGCTGTCGTCAGCGACTATTCGGCGATCGACCAGCTGATGGGGACGCACCATATCGCGGGCAGCCTGGAGGAAGCGGCACGGATTGCGCTTGCCGCCGGCGTCGACGCCGATCTTCCCGACGGCCTGTCGTACAACACGCTGACGGCGCAGGTGCGCGCGGGCGCGGTGGGCAAAGCCGCGCTCGACCAGGCGGTGCGGCGGATACTCGAACTGAAATTCCGCGCTGGCTTGTTCGAGCACCCCTATGCCGATGCCGATGCCGCCGCGGCGCTGACCAACAATGCCGACGCGCGCGCCACCGCCTTGCTCGCCGCCCAGCGGTCGATCACCTTGCTCAAGAACGATGGCGCGCTGCCGATGAAGCCGGCGGGCACCATCGCCGTGATCGGCCCCAATGCCGCGATCGCGCGGCTTGGCGGCTATTATGGCCAGCCGCCGCACACCGTCTCGATCCTCGAGGGGATCAAGGCCAGGCTCGCCGGCAAGGCGGAGGTGATCTACGCCGAAGGCGTCCGGATTACCGCCAACGATGATTGGTGGGCGGACGAGGTCAAGCTGGCGGACCCGACCGAGAACCGCCGGATGATCGCCGACGCGGTGACGGCGGCGCGCAGGGCCGACCGCATCGTGCTGTGCCTCGGCGACACCGAACAGACCAGCCGCGAGGGCTGGGCCGCGACCCATCTCGGCGATCGCACCAGCCTCGATCTCGTGGGAGAGCAACAGGAATTGTTCGACGCGTTGAAGGCGCTCGGCAAACCTGTCACGGTCGTCCTGATCAACGGCCGGCCACCCTCGATGGTCAAGATCGCCGATCAAGCCAATGCGCTGATCGAGGGCTGGTATCTGGGCGAACAGGGCGGCAACGCGATCGCCGATGTCCTCTTTGGCGACGTCAATCCGGGCGGCAAGCTGCCCGTGTCGATCCCGCGCAACGTCGGCCAGTTGCCGATATTCTATAACTACAAGCCCTCGGCCAGACGCGGCTATCTGTTCGACAGCGCACAGCCGCTGTTTCCGTTTGGCTGGGGCCTCAGCTATTCCACCTTTGCCATGTCCGCTCCCCGCCTGTCGGCGACGAGGATCGCGCGCGACGGCTCGGTCGAGGTGTCGGTCGATGTGACCAACACCAGCGGCCGCGCCGGCGATGAAACCGTCCAGCTCTATATCCGCGACGAGGTGAGTTCGGTGACGCGTCCGGTCAAGGAGCTCAAGGGTTTTCGCCGGGTGACGCTCCGCCCGGGTGAACGCCGCACCGTCACGTTCACGCTGACGCCGCACAGTCTGGAAATGTGGAACGACCGGATGAAGCGGGTCGTCGAACCCGGAGACTTCAAGATCATGACCGGTCCGAATTCGATCGATCTGCAGAATGCCACGCTGACGGTGGCGCCATGACCGTCCCGACCCCGACACGACGCGCGGCGATCGCCGCGGGCGCGGCGGCAGCGATCCTGTCCCCGGTCGCCAAGGCAGCCGCCGCGAAAGATCGCCCGGACGGGCTGAATGCGGGCGCCACCGCCAAGGGCATGCGCTTTGGCTCGGCATATAACTGGAGCGCTCAGGATGCCGATCGCGGCTCGTTCGCCAACCCCGCTTACGCCCGGCTGTTGCGCCGCGATTGCGGTGTCCTGGTTCCGGAAAACGAGCTGAAATGGCAGTTCATCCGCCCCGGACCGGACAGGTTCGACTTCACTCATTTCGACGCCATGATCGATTGGGCCGATCGCGAAAACCTTCCGGTGCGCGGGCACAATCTTCTCTGGCACCGCACCAAATGGCTGCCCAAATGGGTCAACGACCACGATTTCGGCGCGCATCCGGCGGCCGAGGCCGAGCGGCTGCTTGTCGCGCATATCCAGACGGTTACGCGACGTTACGGCAAACGGATACGAAGCTATGATGTCGTCAACGAGACGGTGAACGACAAGGACGGTACGCTCGAGCAGACCGTCTTCTCGCGCGCAATGGGATCGACCGAGGCGGTGATCGATCTGGCTTTCCATACCGCGCGCGCCGAGGCGCCTCACGCGCAACTCGTCTATAATGATTACATGAGCTGGGAGCCGGGCATGGAGGCGCATTGCGCCGGCGTGTTGCGGTTGCTCGAAGGGATGAAGAAGCGCGGCACCCCGGTCGATGCGCTCGGCGTCCAGTCGCACATCATCACGCAGGGGACCGATAAGCGTGGCGGCATGCTGGCGATGCAGGCACATTGGCGGCGCTTTCTCGACGACGTCACCGGCCTTGGCCTCAAGCTGCTGATCACCGAATTCGACGTTCGCGACAATGGTCTGCCCGCCGCTACGGCGCCCCGCGACCAGGCCGTGGCCGACTATACGCGCGCCTATCTGGACGTGATGTTCGCTTATCCGCAGTTGAGCGATGTGCTGGCCTGGGGAATGTGCGACCGTTACAGTTGGATCGAAGGGTTCGAGCCGCGCAGCGATGGAGCGCGCCGCCGCCCATGTCCCTATGACGATCGGTTCGTCGCCAAGCCGATGTACGCTGCGATCGCCGAGGCGTTCAAACACGCGCCGCATCGTTGAGTTTAAGGCGCGGCGGCCCCCTGCCCGCTGCGCAAACAGGAGGAGAGCAGGATGAAGGGGATAGCACTCACCATCATCGCCGCGCTGGCGGCGGCCCCGGTTGTGGCGCAGACCGCGCCCGCTCCGTCGGCGCCCGCCAGTACCGGCCTGAACGACAAGATGATCAATAACCCGCTCGCCCCATGGAATGTCTATGGGCCGAACCAGACCAGCAAGGTTCTCGATCGCGACGGCCCCAAGGGCTATCCCGCGACCCGGGTCACCGTCTCTGCCAAGGGCGCCAATGCGTGGGATGCCGGTTCGGTCATGCCGATCCCCAAGCCGATTGCGGCGGGCGACGTCATCTTCATCGCCGTCTACCTGCGCGCGCCGAACGCGAAGGACGGCGAGACCGTTGCGATGCCCTTTCTGGGCGTGACCGGTTCCAAGCCCCCTTATCCGAACGTGGCGAGCGATCATGCGGCGATCACCAACCAATGGGCGCAATATTATGCCGTCGGCACGGCGGGAGAGGCATTTCCCGCTGGGGGAGCGCAAGCCTCCGTCCACCTCGCCGGCGACAAGCATGTCATCGATATCGGGCCGATCCGCGTGTTCGACCTGGGACCGGGCGCCGACACATCGCGGCTGCCGCATAACCAGTGAACACCCTATTCCTCGATTGAGTTGGGGACTCACATTTCTATCGTCATCCCCGCGAAAGCGGGGATCCATCTCCTGCCCATTCCAGCTTGCCAAACAGCCGTGGCGCGCGTGACTTCTCCCCGAGATGGGTCCCCGCTTTCGCGGGGATGACGAGCTTGGAAATCGATCGCTCCAACAACAACAGCTTATTTGGGTTCTCAACCTAAGGTAAGCGGTCCGCGAACAGGCCGATCACCGTACCGACGAAACCGCCGGCGCGGTCGGTGCTGAGACTGGTCGCGTCCACATCGCTGGCGACGGTCCGCCAAGCGGCGCCGCGCGCGACCGCGAAGTCGGCGCGGCCGCTCTTGATATGGAAGCGCAGCCGAACGGCACCCGGCTTCATCGGCAGCGCAACCGACGCCACGACACGACCCGCGGCCGGATCAGCGGCGCTATCACGACGCGCGACCTCGACGCCGACGACGCCATCGCGGCGGACCAGCGCAAGAGTGAGCAGCGCGTCGTCGCTTTGGATCGCGGCGATCCCGGCGCGCTCGCCTTCCGCGGGCAGCGTTGCGATCGTCACGGCGACCGTCGCGTCGTCATGCATTTGCCGCCGCCCGATGAAGGCCGGGCGGGCATCTTTTCCCAGCGTGCCGCCGGGGGCGAGCATCAGCGCGCCGCGCGACAGGCGTGCCGTTGCCGGCCCGCGAATCGCCAGCCATGCGGGGTCGAGTTGCCGCTGAGTGAAGCGGTCGACGAACGCGAAGCTGCCGGTCGTCGGCGGGGCCATATCGCGCGGCAATCGCGGTAGCGTCCCGAACCGCGGCACCGCCACCCCGTGCGGCAGGACCGTCGGCCAGCCGTCGCGCCAGGTGACCGGCAGCAAATAGGTTTCGCGCCCGATATTGTAGAGATTGCCGGCATAGGGCCTGGTCGCAAGGAAGACCGCCCACCATTCGCCGTTGGGCAGTTGCGTGAGGTCGGCATGGCCGGCCGACGTGACGGGCCATGGCCGCGAGGGATCGAGGTCGCGCTGCGTGAGAATCGGGTTGATCGCGGCCGGCGCGGGCCGGAACGTCCCCGACAGACTGTCGGCGCGCAGGATCACCTGGCTGTGATTGACGCTCGTGCCGCCTTCCGCCGCCGACAGATAATAATGTCCCGCGCGCTTGAAGAGATGCGGCCCCTCGATCCACACCGGGTTCGCACCAGGGTCGACGCCGCCGTCGACGATCGCTCGCGCCGTGCCGACGGTGCGCAGCGCGTCGGGATCGAACCGCTGCAGCCAGATCGCGCGATGGCCGTCATATCGCGGCGGGCCGACGGGTTCGCGATTGTTGACCAGCCACGCGCTGCCGTCGTCGTCGAAGAACAAGGACGGATCGATTCCGCCGACGTCGCGCAGCCATATTGGATCGGACCACGGCCCCGCGGCGTCGCGCGCGGTGATGACGAAATTGCCGCCGCAATCGACGCACGTGCCGACAATGTAGAAGCGCCCCTTGTGCCAGGCGATGCCCGGAGCGAACACGCCGCGCGACAACCCCAGCTTGCCGAAATCGAGCTGCCCCGGACGGTCGATCGCATTGCCGAGGCGACGCCAATGGACGAGGTCGCGGCTGCGCCACACCGGAATGCCCGGGAACCAGCTGAAGCTCGAATGGACGAGATAGAAATCCGCGCCGACGCGGACGATGCTCGGGTCCGGATAGAAGCCGCTGATGATCGGGTTGCGATAGTGGCCGGCCGGCGTCGTCGGGCCCGAATCGACCCCGCGATAGTCGAACCGCGTGAAGCGCATCGTGCGCGCGATTGCCGGGGATGATATGAGCGCCAGAAGCACGAACATCAGCATAATCCGGGCTCGGCTCATCATCCGATCTCTCCTGTCGCGTGTTTTATGGTAGCGCTCACAATTTGGCATTGTATGCTGCTGTTGGAGCGGCGCAGCAAGCACCGAACCGCCCGCAATGACGGAGAGATGTGAATGGACGGCAGTTTCCTGATCGGCGCGCAGGCCGCGACCGGCACCCAGACATTTCGCGCGTTCGACCCATCGACCGGCGAACAGATCGATCCGCCATTCTACGTCTCGACACCGGACCATGTCGCACAAGCTTGCCGGCTCGCGGCGGACGCGTTCGACACTTTTCGCGAAACCAGCCCGGAAGACCGCGCGCGCTTCCTCGAAACGATCGCCGACCGTATCGACGCGCTGGGCGATGGACTGGTCGAGCGGGCGATGCAGGAAAGCGGCCTGCCCCGCCCTCGCCTGACCGGAGAGCGCGGGCGGACCAGCGGTCAGCTGCGGCTGTTCGCCGCGGTGTTGCGCGAAGGAAGCTGGGCGGGCGTGACGATCGATTCCGCTTTGCCCGATCGCCAGCCTCTCCCCCGCCCCGACCTGCGCCAGCGCCGCATCGGCGTCGGGCCCGTGGCGGTGTTCGGCGCGTCGAACTTCCCACTCGCTTTCTCGGTCGCTGGCGGCGACACGGCGTCCGCGCTCGCGGCCGGATGCCCCGTGGTGGTCAAGGGGCACCCTGCCCATCCGGGTACCTCGGCGATGGTTGCCGGGGCGATCCGCGAGGCGGTCGCGGCGTGCGGCCTTCCCGAAGGCGTGTTTTCGCTCGTTCAGGGGCCGTCGAACGACCTGGGCGCGGCGTTGGTCGCCGACCCGCGGATCAAGGCGGTGGGGTTTACCGGATCGCGCGGCGGCGGGCTTGCGCTGGTCGCGATCGCCGGCCGGCGCGCGGAGCCGATCCCGGTCTATGCCGAGATGTCGAGCGTCAATCCGGTGATCCTGTTCCCCGCCGCGCTGGCGGCGCGGGCAGAAACGCTGGGCAGCGGCTATGTCGGCTCGCTGACGCTCGGGTCGGGCCAGTTCTGCACCAATCCCGGCATCGTCGTCGCGCTTGCCGGTCCCGATCTTGATCGCTTCGTGGCGTCCGCCGCGGCGGCGCTGGGTGCGGCCGAGCCGCAAGTGATGCTGACCGGCGGAATCCACAAGGCCTATGACGCCGGCGTCGCCACCCTGGCCAATCACCAGTCGGTCGAGACGGTGGCGCGCGGTGCGGAAGGCACCGGCTGCAACCGCGGCCGGGCTGCGATCTTCGCCACCAATGCCACCGAGTTCGCCGCCAATCCCGATCTCGCGCACGAAGTGTTCGGCGCGGCGTCGCTGATCGTGCGGTGCGCGTCGTTCGACGAGGTCGCGCGCGTGCTGGAGGCGATGGAGGGCCAGCTCACCGCGACGCTACAGCTCGATGCGGCGGACCATGATCTCGCCCGCTCGCTGCTGCCGATCCTCGAGCGCAAGGCCGGGCGGATCCTCGCCAATGGCTGGCCGACCGGGGTCGAGGTATCCTATGCGATGGTCCATGGCGGACCGTTCCCCGCGACGTCGGATCCCCGCAGCACCTCGGTCGGCGCCGCCGCGATCGAGCGATTCCTGCGGCCGGTCTGCTATCAGGATTTGCCCGACGACCTGCTCCCTCCATTACTGCGCAGCGGCAATCCGCTCGGCCTGCCGCGCCGTATCGACGGGGAGCTGGAATGATGGGCTTGCAAGATAAGGCGTCGTGCGCTCGCCGCGGGTGGCGGAACCTGGCGATGGCTATCGCGCTGGGATCGGTCGCGCCCACCATCGCATCGGCGCAAACCGCCGCACCCGGCTTCGCACGGATATTCACCGATCATGCGGTGCTGCAACGCGATCGGCCCATTCCGGTGTGGGGCCATGCAGCGCCCGGCGCCGCGGTCACCGTCAGCCTGGCCGGGCAATCGGTCAGCGCCAAGGCCGATCGGCAGGGCATCTGGCATGTCACCTTGCCCAAACAGCCGGCCGGTCGCGCCTACCGCCTGAGTGTCGCGTCGAACGGCGGCACCACGACGCTCGAGGATATTGCGGTCGGCGATGTGTTCCTGTGCGGTGGCCAGTCGAACATGGAATTCCCGACCAGGCTCTCCACCGGCGCCTGGGGTAGCCTGAACGGCGCGGCCAATCCCGATCTGCGTTTCGTGACGATCGCGCAGGACAGCGAGCCGGCGCCGCAAGCCGATCTGAAGACGGCGGTGACCTGGAAGGTGGTAACGCCCGATACGGTCGGGGAATCGTCGGCGGTCTGCTATTACATGGCGCGTTCGCTTCAGCAGCGGTACAAGATACCGATCGGGTTCATCGCCTCCGACTGGGGCGGAACGACGATCCAGAGCTGGATCAGCCCGCAGGCGCTTGGTTCGCTCCCCGCCTATCGGAAAGGCGTCGATGCGGTCGCCCTGCTCGCGTCGAATCCGCGTCAGGCGCAGGCCGATGACGCCAAACGCGTCGAAACCTGGTGGGATGCCAACGACCCCCAGGCCGGGGCGCAACGCGCGTGGGTCGCGCCCGATTACGACGACGACGCCTGGCCATCGATGATCTCGCACGGATCGTGGAAGGATAGCGGCGTTCCGGCGCTGACGGCATTCGACGGCGTCGTCTGGTTCCGCACGACGGTGACGCTGACCGATGCGCAAGCTCGGTCCGGCGCCTCGCTGCAGCTCGGACCGATCGACACTTACGACACCGCCTGGATCAACGGCGTCCGCGTCGGCGGCGGGACCGTTGCGTGGGTTTGGCGCAATTATCCGATCCCCGCGGGCACGTTGAAGCCAGGACGCAACGTCATCGTGCTGCGCGTGCTGGGCGGCAAGAACGGCGGCGGCCTTACCGGTCGACCCGAAGCCCGGGGGATCAAGCTCGCCTCGGACGAGATCGTCCTGCTCGGGCAGAGCTGGCGATACCGTACCGGCGGGCGCGTCACGGGGCCGCCGATCGCGCCATCGCCATGGGACGTGCCGGTCAGCCTGACGACGCTCTATAACGGTATGATCGCGCCGGTCGCTGGCTACGGCATCAAGCTCGCCGCCTGGTATCAGGGCGAGGCCAATGCCGATGCGCCAAAGGAATATGCCACCTTGCTGCCGCTGCTGATGGCGGACTGGCGCAAACGCTTCGATCAGCCCGAACTGCCCTTCTTGATCGCCCAGCTATCGTCCTTCGGGGCGGCGTCCGCCACGCCTGTGGAATCGGGTTGGCCGGCATTGCGCGACGTGCAGGGCAAGGTGGCACGCGACGATCCGCATGCCGGACTCGCCGTCACCATCGATATCGGCGACCGTACCGACATCCACCCCACGCAAAAGACCGTCGTCGGCGAACGCCTCGCCCGTGCGGCGCGCGCGCTGGCCTATGGCGAGGCGATTACGCCGGGCGGCCCGGAAGCCATGACGGTCGAGCGGCGCGGCACCGATCTCGTCGTCCATTTCCGCCACGTCACCGGCGGCCTGCACAGCTACAGCGCCGATGTCGCGATCGGCTTCGAGGCGTGCGACGCCGCGCATTGCCGGTTCGTCGCGGGCAAGCCGGAGGGCGATGCGATCATCCTCCCCGGCGCCAATACGCCGGGCGTCGCACGCGTGCGCTACGCCTGGGCGGATTCGTCCTATGTCAATCTGTACGATGGCGACGACCTGCCCGCCGTGCCCTTCGAACTGTCGATAGGTCAATGACCGGAGGGCCTGGTCTGGATCGCCGGACGCTGCTCGCAAGCGGCGCCGCGCTTGTCGCCACGACCACCGGCGTCGGCGCCGCGGCGCGGGTCGCGGCAAGCGACTTCGTCACCGTCCGCGGCACCGCGTTCCACCGCCACGGCAAGCGCTATCGCTATGCGGGCGCCAATATGTGGTACGCGGCATGGCTGGGCGCCGACACGGCATATGGCGATCGCGCGCGGCTGGGACGCGAGCTCGACCGGCTTTCGGCGCTCGGCATCCGCAACCTGCGCCTGCTCGGATCGGGCGAGCTTTCCCCGCTCAGGAACTCGATCACGCCCGCCTTTCGCGACAAGTCGTCGACCTACAATGCCGCCTTGCTCGGCGGCCTCGATTGGACGCTGGCGGAAATGGCTAGGCGCGACATGACGGCGGTCATCTATCTGACCAACTTCTGGGAATGGTCGGGCGGGATGATGACCTATCTCTACTGGGTCAATGGCGGTCGGTTCATCAACGCGAACGACCCTGCGCACCCCTGGCCCGAATTCGCCGACTGGAACGCCGCCTTCTATCGCAACGGCCGCGCGCAAGCGATGTATCGGGACTATATCCGCGCCGTGGTCACGCGCACCAACACCGTGACGGGACGGTCCTATGCGACCGACCCGACGATCATGGCGTGGCAATTGGCCAACGAACCGCGGCCGGGCGGCTCCGATATGGTCGCGCTACCCAATTTACCCGCTTTCTACCGCTGGATCGACGGCACCGCGCGCTACATCAAGGCGCTTGATCCGCATCATCTGGTTTGCACCGGGTCGGAGGGGTTGAAGGGGTCGATCGAGCGCGAGGAGGTGGCAGTGAACGCGCACCGCTCGCCGGCGATCGACTATCTCACGACGCATGTCTGGCCGGGCAATTGGACCTGGATCGACGAACGGGATCTGGCCGGCGGCTACGATGCCGGCGCCGCAAAGGTCGCCGAATATGTCGATACCCATATCCGGCTGGCCAGACAGTTGAACAAACCGCTGGTGATCGAAGAGTTCGGCTATCCGCGCGATGGCGCGCACGCCTATGATCCGACGATCACGACGCTCTACAGAGATCTTTTCTATCGCCAGATCTACAGCACGATAGAGCGCGACGCGGCCATTGCCGGGCCGCTTTCGGGCACCAATTTCTGGGCCTGGACCGGCGAGGCGCGGGCCCGGCACGAGGACCGGCGGTTCCAGCGCGGCGACCTCGCTTATATGGGCGACCCGCCGCACGAGCCGCAGGGTTGGTATGGCGTGTTCGACAGCGACGTTTCCACGCAGAGCGTGGTCCGCAACCACGCGCGGGCGTTGGCGTCGCTGGACGGATAACCAGATCGCCCGAAATCGTCAGCCGCCATGGACAGGGACGAGGTCCCCCCTGCCCGCCCGGCACCTGCCGATCGAATGCGTTTCCTCCGCCAGATACCCGGCTGGTCGCGAATGGCATCCGGCGCGATTTAGCCGGCGTTCAAAATCTTGTTCCGTATTGATCCGGTCACAAGAGAAGGCTAGGCATATATAGTCGGAGTAATAAATTGGCGAATGACTCGCGCAAGCGAGCGAACGACCCAACGACAAACCTAACGATTGCCTATCGCGGACGAGGAGAGAGCGAGAATGTTGAAGCACGCACTTGCGTTGACGTTATGCTGTGCAGCGGCGGCGTCTCCGGTTCATTCGCAGACCAGGTCCGGCGGCGACATCGCGATGACGGTGGCCGCGGACAGGCCCGGCAGCAAGATCGACCGCAACATTTTCGGCCAGTTCGCCGAGCATCTCGGCACCGGCGTTTACGGCGGCATATGGGTCGGCAAGGATTCGTCGATCCCCAATGTTCGCGGCATCCGCAAGGACGTCGTCGCGGCATTGCGTGCCATCCGCGTCCCCAATGTTCGTTGGCCCGGCGGCTGCTTCGCCGACGAATATCACTGGCGCCATGGCATCGGCCCGGCATCGGCGCGTTTCAACACGATCAATTCCAACTGGGGCGGCTCGGTCGAGCCCAACACGTTCGGCACCGACGAATTCTTCGACTTTATCGATCAGATCGGCAGCGAGGCCTATGTCTCGGTCAACCTGGGGTCCGGGACGATCGAGGAAGCCGCCGACTGGCTCGCCTATATGACCGCCGACGCCAAGTCGAGCGCGGGCAAGGAACGCGCGGCCAACGGGCATCCGGCGCCGTACAAGGTCAAGTTTCTGGGACTGGGCAATGAGGCGTGGGGCTGCGGCGGATCCATGTCGCCCGACCATTATGTCGATCAGATGAAGCCCTTTGCCCGGTTCGTGCGCAACTACAATCCCGTGCAGACGGGTCCCGCGGCGATGCAGCGCATCGCGGTCGGCCCTGACGGCGACAAGCCTGAATATACCGAAGCGGTGATGAAGGCCTATCGCGACAGAGCCTGGGCGTGGAGCATCGAGGGCCTGTCGCTTCACAGCTATACGACCAATGGCTGGCCGCCCTCTTATGCCAGTGAGGGGTTCGACGAGACCGCCTACGCCACCTTGGTCAAGGCGACGCTGCAGATGGACGATCTGATCGCGAAACAGTCGGCGATCATGGACAAATACGATGCCGAAAAGAAGGTGCCGCTGGTCATCGACGAATGGGGAGTCTGGCTGAAACCCAATGCGGGGAGCGATCCCGGCTTCCTCCAGCAACAAAATTCGATGCGCGATGCGATCGTTGCGGCGCTCAACCTCAACATCTTTGCGCGCCACGCCGACCGCGTCCGCGGCGCGAATATCGCCCAGATGATCAATGTCCTCCAGGCGATGATCCTGACCGACAAGGACAAGATGGTCCTGACCCCGACCTATCACGTCTTCAAAATGTATCTGCCGTTCCAGGACGCGACCTTCGTTCCGGTAAAGTTCGATGCCGGAACCTATTCGTACGGCGGCACCACCTTGCCGCGCGTCGATGCGATCGCGGCGCGCGACACCAGCGGGAAGCTGTGGCTCGCGGTGACCAATCTCGACCCGAACCGGCCCGCCCGGATCGCCGCCAGCTTCGCCGGCCTGAAGGTCAGATCGGCACGCGGTGAGGTGCTGACCGCGCCCAAATTCAACTCGGTGAACACGTTCGACGCGCCCAACACGGTGAGTCCGAAACCGTTCGGCGCGGCAGGGAGCCAGAACGGGGTCGCGCTGGATCTTCCCGCCAAGTCGATCGCGGTCGTCCAGATCGTGGAATGAAGCGAGCAGGCGAAGGCCCGGCCCCTCTTCGCCGGTAGTCATCGATGGGGAGAGATGCTTTGAAAAAAGGGACCAGCATAGTGAAACTGCTTCACACGCGCCGCGCCGCCTGCCTGCGCCTCGCCACGATCGGCCTCGCCGCGGGCTTCGCCATGGCGACACCGGCGCTGGCTCAAAACGATGCGATGACGCCGATCGCGATCCCGGCCCAGCCGGGTGCGATCACGCTCGACACGGGGCCGTTGCCGGACGCGAAGGCGACCGAGGCGTGGCATAGCCAATATGGGAGCGTCTTCGCGCGCAACGTCACCATTGCCACGCTCACCCCTTTCCTGCCCGATCCGGCACACGCCACTGGCACCGCGGTTATCGTCGCGCCCGGCGGCGGCTTCATGACGCTGTCGATGGGGAATGAGGGTTGGGATGTCGCGAAGGCGCTGGCCGCCAGGGGCGTGGCGGCATTCGTGCTCAAATACCGGCTCAGGCAAACGCCGCAGGACATGACGGCATTCCAAAGCCAGATGCGCGCGTTGTTTTCGGGCGCGGCGCGCCCCGACTCGCAGGACTTGTTAGCTGGCCTGGGCCCTCAGATCGCGGATTCGCGCGCGGCGTTCGCGCTCATCAGACGGCGCGCGGCCGAGTGGCACGTCGATCCCAAGCGCATCGGCATGGTCGGTTTTTCCGCCGGCGCCATGCTGACGATGGCAACCGTGCTCGCCGGGGAAGACGCGAAGCCCGCCTTCGTCGGCAATATCTATGGCCCGCTGGCCCCCCTCACCGTCCCGGCCGATGCGCCCCCGATGTTCGTGGCGCTCGCCGCCGACGATCCGTTGTTCGGCAATGGCGGGTACGGACTGATCGACAGCTGGAGAACGGCCAAGCGGCCCGTCGAATTCCACCTGTACGAACAAGGCGGCCACGGTTTCGGCATGTACCCGAAGGAAACGACCAGCACGGGGTGGTTCGACGCCTTCGCACGGTGGATGGCCATGCACGGATGGCTCAAACCGGCGGCGTGAGCAGCCTGGCCCCGCCGCGGCGGCCCGTCGTCGTTGGGCGACGGCCGTTCGGCGGCGGCGGGCGGCGAGTCAGTCGTTGAACGCCTCGACGATATCCCGCCGCCCGAGCAGAAAGGCGTCCGCCACCAGGCGCAGCGGATCGACATCGATCTCGCTGCGTCGCTCGTGGATCAACGTCGCGAATCGGGCGTATAGTCCGCGATATTCCTGATCCTCGGATCGCTGGGTGCCGCCGGGCAAGGACAATACCGCTCCTCCCTCGGCGAGCTTGAGCGTGCCGGCGTCGGTCTCCACGATGATGTCCCAGCTTTGCGGCCCGGTCTGCCGCCAATCGAGGTCCATCGCGATCGGCACTCCTCTGTCATCACGAAACGTCAGTTCGGCGGCGATCGGCGCTGCCCGGTTCTCGGGAAATTTCAGGGTCGCGTCGACGAGATGGAATGGCCGCGGCAGGATATGCGTGACGATCGACAGCGCATTGATGCCGGGATCGAACACCCCCAGACCGCCCGGCCGCCAGATCCAGTCCTGCCCGGGATGCCACACCCGGACATCTTCGCGCCAGACGATCGCGACGCGCACGATCCGGCGCTCCCCCAGCCAGGCGCGGGCCGGTTCGATCCCCGCCGCGAAACGCGAATGCCAACCCGCGAACATCGTTCGCCCGGACGCCTCGACCGCCCGTTCGAGCGACGCGACCTCCGACAGTGACGCGCCGGGCGGCTTCTCGAGGAACACGTGCGCGCCGCCGGCGATCGCCCGAACGGCAAGCGCGTGGCGGACCTGTGGCGGCGTGCAGAGCGCGACCGCGTCGACCGTCGGTCCCGCGGCGAGCAAGGAATCGAGGCTCGCATAATGCGGAACGCCATCCATGCCCGCGTCATCGGGACTGACTGTCGCGGTCAGGATGAAATTGGGATCGCGGTCGATGGCGGGGAGATGCTGGTCGCGCGCAATCTTGCCCATGCCAATGACGGCGATGCGGATCGTGCTCATCGTCAGAGTTCGCGGACCGCGACCGAGGTCGGCTCCGCTCGAATCAACCGATTGCGCAACGGCAACGTAAAGGGTGCCGCCTCGATCTCGAACACATCGCCCGTTTTGGTCCGGACGCCGTCGCTGAACGACAGCGTCGCCGTGCCGAAGAAATGCACGTGGATGTCACCGGGGGTCCGGAACAGCGGATATTTGAAATGATGATGTTCGAGGTTTGCCAGGCTGTGCGACATGTTCGCTTCGCCCGACAGGAACGGCTTTTCCCACAAGGTCGCGCCGTCGCGCACGATCCGGCTGGTACCGCGGACATCCGAAGGCGGCGGCCCGACGAGCAGCTCGGGACCCAGCGCGGCGCTGCGCAACTTTGAATGCGCGAGCCACAGATAATTGTGCCGTTCGGTGACGTGATCGCTGAATTCGTTGGCGAGGCACAGGCCAAGTCGACGCGGCGTGCCGTCCGGTCCGATCAGATAGATGCCGGCCAGTTCCGGCTCCTCGCCGCCATCTTCCGCAAAGGCGGGCATTTCCAGCGGCGTGCCCGGTGGGCAGATATGCGTGCCATTCCCCTTGTAGAACCATTCGGGTTGCTGGCCGGCCTCACCCGCCGCCGGCTTGCCGCCCTCCACTCCTTCGAGGAACATGCGCATCGAATCGGTCTGGTGCGCCGCCGCCGCCGCGTCCCGATGCATCTTGTCGCGGCCCTCTGCCGAGCCGAGATGCGTCAGGCCGGTTCCGGACAATATCACGTGCGCGGGGTCGGAATGGTCGATTGGCGCAACCAGCGTTCCCCTGGCGAGTTCGACGGCGATATCGACCTGCCCGCTCACACCGCAGGCCGCTGTCGCTTCCGCCAGGCTCTGCCCGGCATCGATCGCGCGCATCGCGAGCGCCCGCACGTCGGACACGCCGCCAACGAACCCGGCCTTGTCGCCATTCGCGGCGATGACCCGGCGCGTGCCGTCGCTCGACCTGTGTTGCAGAAGCCGGAATGTCATCACACCTCACCCAATGCCTGTGTAAGATGGGTTTGCCCCATCAATTAGTCCGACATATTGAGGCTCACCTCGAAAGGCAATCTCGCGTTGCCTGTTGACTGCGCACTGCTATGAACGTGCGTGGCCAGCAAAAATGCCCTCGAAAGCGACAGGCGCGCCCATGACTGAAACCTCTCCGCAGGAGCCGCTCACGCGCGCGCCGAAAGGGTCCGGTCGACGATTGCGCGGAGCAGTTGCGCATTATCTCGGGACCGCGATCGTGTCGGGCCAGATCCTGCCCGGCGAGACGCTGACCGGGGAAGTCGCCAATGCCGAAGCGCTCGACGTTTCGCGTAGCGCCTATCGGGAAGCAGTGCAGGTCCTCACCGCCAAAGGATTGGTCGAAAGCAGACCGAAGGCGGGAACCCGGGTCTTGCCGCGCAGCCACTGGAACATCCTCGATCCCACCGTGCTCGCCTGGGCGTTCTCGGGCGAACCCGATATCGACTTCGTCCGTGATCTGTTCGAACTGCGCGCCATCGTCGAACCCGCGGCAGCGCGGCTGGCGGCGGAACGGCGCGACAAAAGCGACATCAAGGCATTGCGCGATGCGCTCGCCGGCATGCGCAAGCATACGCTGTCGACCGAAGCAGGGCGCAGCGCCGATCGGGACTTTCATAGCGCCGTCCTGTCAGCGACGCACAACAACGCGCTCGTCGCGTTGAGCTCGAGCATCGGCGCCGCCGTCAATTGGACGACCCAGTTCAAGCAGCGTCTGCGCGCGCTTCCCCGCGATCCGATGCCGGACCATGTCCTGGTCTGCGATGCGATCGTATCGGGCGATCCCGAACGAGCGACGTCCGCGATGCGCAGGCTGGTGGAACTCGCGCTGGACGATACGCGCGCCTCGATGCAGGACACGCATCAACGCTAGCGCAGTAACGCGGCGTCTCCCCAGGTTATCGGGTCGGGAAAGCGCGTCGGTGCGTCGCTACGCGCCACCAACTCGATCAGTTTTACGCCCGCGACTTTTGCCGTGAGTTCCATCGGCGCCTCGCCGAAGCGCATTGGTCGTGATCGCGCGATGAGCTTCCCGTCGCCATAGACCAGGAAGGTCACGGGGCGACCGCGATCACGCGCCGAATCGTCGACGCCCACTTGCGCGCGGAACGTCGAAAAGCCCGCGTTGCGGACTTCCAGCCGCGATCCCGACAGCACGCCGATGCCGCTGTCGAAGCGCCGTCCGGCGATCGCGAGTTGCACGCCATACGGAGTCAGGTCCGCCTGCGCTCCGCCCCAGCCGCCGTACCGCGGATGCTCACCGCCGCCATGCGTTCCGGCCCAGAAGATCGGACGATAGATCAGCGGGTCGGCCTCGGGAACGACAACTCCGTCGACCGCCGGGTTTACCGAGCCAGGCTGTTCCGACAGATACAGGCCATTCGCCAGCTTGCGCTTGCCGACGGCGGAGAAGACCAACGTCTGGTGCGGGGCCAGCGCGAAGCTGTGCTCGCCGGTGAAACGCAGGTGCGTGCCAGTCCACAGATCGGTCAGATCGACGGCGGCATCGGCGAGGAATTTCAGATGCCCGGCCGTCAATGACGCGGTGAGCGGCCCTCCTGTCCGATTGAAGATCGCCACCGCCTTGTCGCCGCTCGCCAGCGTCTTCACGAAAATCTGCACATCGTCCGAGTCGAACGCCAATACCGCCTGATTGCCCGCCGGATCCTGATTGAGCGCGATGAGGCGCTCGTTGCCGAAAATGTCGAGCAGCGACTGTGGCGCCTTGCGCAGGTCGTACCCGATCATCAGCGGCGCGTTCAGCATCGCCCAGAGCGCGAAATGCGAGCGCGCTTCGACCAGGTGGTTCGCGTCGAAATCGCCCGTTCCAATATACAGCATATCCGGATCGTTCCACGATCCGGGGTGCGCGTAGAGCGATCGGCGCGACGCGCTGTCGAGACTGTGCAGCATCCGTCCCCAGGTCGGCGCGATATCGTCGCTGGTGCGCGACATGTTGCCCACATCCTTGGCCCAGGCGCGCACGTTCGACGATCCCCAAAGGCACAACGAAAAAATGAAATCGTCGTCCGGATTGTACCGCTCGAGCGCATTGCGGACCCGATCATACAGATCGCGAACCCTGGGAATGTCGGTCCGGCCGAGCGAGTCGCCGTCGACAAGCGGGCCAAGCGCGCGGAACTTGCCCGACTTGACGAAGTCGCTCGCGCTGTCGAGGCGGCTGACTCCGCAAGCATCGACCTTGATCAAATCGAAACCCCAGTCCGCGAAATAGAGTCGGATATCCTGGTCGATATGGTCGTACAGCCCGACTTCGCGCTCGGCGAGCGTGCCTTCGGGCTGGTTGAGGCCGTCGGTGCTGTACATCTCCGCGCAGGTGTTGCGGCCGATGTCGGAATAGATGCCCGCCTTCAGCCCCATCGCGTGCAAACGGTCGGTCAGGGGGCGAAAGCTGGTCTCGCCATCCTTCGTCGCGGCGGAGGGGAAAGTGGCGGTGCGGACGATGATGCGTCCGTCCGACAGGCGTCGCTTCAGCCACCAGCCGTCGTCGAGATCGATGTAGCGATACCCCTTCTTCGCGAGGCCGGCATCGACGATGGCGGTGGCGGCCCCCATCAGCTTGGCCTCGTCGATATTGCTGCCGAAAGCATTCCAGCTGTTCCAGCCCATCGGCGGTCGTTGCGCGGCACCACGCTGATACGCCGTCCATCGCCCCGTCGGCGACAATGGGTCGACCGGGCGGGAGGCTGCATCGATCGGGGAACAGATGGTTGCGGACAATAGGGTAATCGCCGCGATGGCGTGCCGCTTGACGGACCCCGCCAGCTTCATGGCCGCGCATCCGGAGTCGACAGGCTGATCGTCCTCCGGGCAATCACCTGCGCCCTGCATCTGACGACGTGCGAGCGCGTTGCGGCGACGATCTGGAACAAGTTTCTGCGCATGATGCCGACTCTCCCTCGGTGCCGAAATATGGTTCCGGCATCCTCTTCGGCGTCGAGCATATTCCGAAGCGGCGGGAATACGCCACAATATTTTGTCGGTGTAATAGATCGAGCCTGCGCGCATCTGATAACGGTGCCGCGCAACCAGTCGCGATTCACCCGCCGCGCAGGATCTGCATCACCATCGCCCGGATGCGACCGTAATTGCCACCGCGCAGCGGCCCGAGAATACCGTGCTTCTCCGCCGGTAGATGCTCGAGCGGGTGGCGATCGGGGCGAAATACATAATGATCGAAAAACGCGCGCCAGGCGGCACGCTCTTCGGGCGGCCGTTCGGCGATCGCGATCATCGCCAGCATCATCGTGGTATAGGGCGCGTCCGGCCCCGCGCTGAAGCCGTCCCACCAGTAATTGACGAGAACGTTGACGGGTTCGGTCGCCTCGACCTGATGCCACCAGAGCTTGGGCAAATAGAGCGCATCACCGGGGCCGAGCTCGGCGACCAGCGCGCGATCGCGCGCCTGCTCGAATCGCGCATATTTCGGATCGCCGGGTGCCGACCCCGCCGCAAGCGCGACCGGCTGGCCCGCCATCGTATGGTCGATCGGGCCGACGTACAGATCCCCAATCGCGTCGGGCGGATAAAGCGTGAACCGCCGACGGCCGGCGACGACACAGGCCAGATTGTCATAGGTGTCGTAATGGCACGACACGTTCGACGCACTGCCCAGCCAGATGCGAGGGCGCACCTGGGGAGCGAGCATCGTCAGTGAATTCTCCGCCGAAAATCCCGGCAGATACTGGTCGAGCGGTAATGACCCCATGTAGATCGACGGCGCCGCGGGCTCGGCGGCGCTCGCCGTTATGCGATCCAGCGCGCTTGCGAAGGACATGGTTTCGCGCGCGAAATTGAAGCCGTTCAAATCCTTGTCGTAGTGATAGCGCCCGGCGATATCCGGGTCACCGACGAACGCCTCGGCCTCGAGCCCGGCGTCGAACTTCGCAAGATAGTCCGCCAGGTTCGACAAGGCGGCGGCCGCTACCGCCGGCCAGCCCGCGCACAGGCCGCGGATGACCACCGGCACGCACGGCTCGGCGACATCGCGAAGGAACGCCTCGCGTTCCTCCACACCCGTCTTGCCGATTTCACGGACGGTTGATCCCATGGCGCGGCCTATGCCGGCTGCGTCAGACGCCGGTTGCGACGCTGCGCCAGGACGGGAATCTGCTTCAACGATCCGATCATGCAATAGGCCAATTGGAGATGTCCGACGCGGAACAGCTGCAATATTATACTATCGTCGAGCTCGCTAAGCCCGTCGAGGCTCACGGTATAAAGGCCATCGAGAACGAGCGTCTCGCCGTCGTCGAAGCGCAACGAGATATCGATCGGCTCGAGCAATTTCGCGGCAAGCAACGCGGCGACGAAGGCCTCCGTCTCCGCGATGCCGTTTTTCAGCAGGCTGAGCGCGCGCTGTTTGCGGCGCAGCGTATCGGACACTTGCGACTCGACGAATAACGCCTCTCCCTCGACCTCGCTGAAGCTCGAGTTTTGCGGATCTATGGCAATATCATTGTCGGATATATAAAAGCCGTGGCGTTCGAGGTCGAGTGGCAGGAACGAGGCTGCGCCGTCGTCGACCGGGGTCACCAGATCTTCCCCCGGGCTGAAGCCGAACATCGCGCCCGCGTAGAAATCCCCAGTGTCCGGATTCTTCGTCACAAAGATCGGACAGGCGGTCGCCGCCGTCGAAAACTCGCTGGCAACTATCTGAACAAAATGGGGTTTTGGTCCCCGCCACGCCCGCACGCGCAAATCGCCATGAACCAGCGGGTTGAGCGCTTCGAGTTGCCTGACAGCCATAAATCCCTCCCGGACGCGGTCGAAAGCCGCGCGTGATGGCCGCTTCGACGCCGCCCACATAGCGCCAATAGGAGTTTTTTGCACGACACGGCAACAGCATAACTACCCCGACAAATATCTATTGATAGCGCTACCATTATTCTCTAAGCATGTGCTCAAGGGCCACGAAAAAGGCCCCCCGGGAGGATGACGAAAGCGCGCGAGACCGCCGAGGGCGATCATTCTTCCGCAATGACAAGAAGCGCATCGCAGAAGGCCGCAATCGGCCTCCGGCGAATAAGACAATGTTTCAGGTTGGAGGGGTGATAATGAAATTTACCGATACCTGCTCGGGCGAACGTGAAGCGCCGTCGCGGTTGGCAATCAAGTCGGTCCTGGCGAGTGCGTCGAGCATTCTCGCCTTGTCGATAAGCGCACCGGCTTACGCACAGGCTCTGCCCGCGGCGCCCGCGCCCGCGCCCGCGACCGCGACCTTGAGTGTCAGCGAAGCGGCACCGCCGCAGGACGGATCGCCTGCACCGGGCAGCCCCCAGGCGAAACCGACGTCTGATGGCACGGAAGCGCAAAACGATATCGTCATCACCGGCCTGCGTGGGTCACTGCAGCGCAACCTCGACATCAAGCGCGACGCGATCGGCGTGGTCGATGCCATTTCCGCCGAGGATATCGGGAAATTCCCCGATTCGAACGTCGCGGCATCGCTGCAACGCCTGCCGGGCGTGTCGATCCAGCGCGACGGCGCGCGCGGCGAAGCGACCGGCATCACCGTTCGTGGCTTTGGCGGCGATTTCAACGAAACGCTGGCGGACGGCCGCCGCATTTCGACGACGAACGGCGGCCGGTCGATCGATTTCAGCACCGTCGGCTCGGACTTTGTCGGGCAGTTGAACGTGTTGAAGACGCCCGATGTTTCGCTCAGTTCCGATTCGCTGGGTGCGACGGTCAACATCCTGTATCCCAAGCCGTTCGACCATCCGGGATTGCGGATCGCGGCCTCCGCGTCCGGATCGTATCAGGATGCGTCGAAGCGCGTGGTGCCGACGGGCGGCCTGCTGTTCAGCGACACGTTCGCCGGCGACACTATCGGCATCCTCGCCGACGTGGCCTATTCGCGGCACGACACGCGGTCGAACCAGGCCTATATCAACGGCTTCGGCTTCGGTTACTATGCGCCCTGCCAGTTGCAGGGGAGCACCGCCGCGACGTGCAGCCCCACGTCCAACGCGTTCCAGGACGCGGCACACACGATCCCGACGGACCCCAACAATCGGACCACCGTCCGGGGCGCGTTCGAGCAGCAATATGGCTTGAATCAGCTCTATACCAAAGACGAACGCATCGACGCGCGGATCGCGTTGCAATGGAAGCCGTCGGATTCGATCCTGGTCACGCTGGATTCCAACTTCTCACGCCAGACCATCAACCAGAGTTCGGTCGGATACGGCATCTGGTTCAACGCCGGCAATCTGCGCAACGTCAAGCTCGACAGCAACGGCGTGCCGCTGACGTTTACGCAGGCGGGCTCGCAGACCGACTTCAACGCCACCACCAACAGCAACGTCCGGCAGACTCTCCAATCGGGTCTGAACGTCAAATGGGACGTGTCCGACAATTTCACGGTCGAGGCTGACGGCGCCTATTCGAAGGGTTGGCTGAACCCGGATGGCCGCATCAGCAGCCTGAACGCCGACGTCGGCTATGGCTTCGCCATCGGACCGAACCTCGGCATCGTCGTCAATGGCGACAGCACCAACACGATCCCGACGCTGAATACCTATGGCGTCAACGGCAATGCTTCGCGGTTCGCGGATACCTCGGTGTTCGGCTCGCATGTGATCGTCAACCAGGCCTTCAAGAATACCGACGAGATCGTACAGTTCCGCGGAAGCGGCCAGTGGAAATCGGATAACTTCACCTTCAAGTTCGGTGGTTCCTATCTCCGCGACAAGTTCAATTTCACCGCGGCCGACACGTTCGCGAACAATTTCTGGCAGGCATATTCGGGATATGGCCCGGCCTCCTCTGGCGGCGGCGCCGTTTCGGGAGTCGCGCTGCCGGCTAGCCTGTTCACGGGCACGATCAGCACCAATAACTGGCTGCCGGGATATTCCGGCGGCCTGGCCGGGCCGATCCCGATCTATTCCGCGGCCGCCCTTCAGGCTTATCTGACCAGCCTGGGCAATCCGCAGACGAAGAACATCCCCGGCTACAATTATGCCGCCGGTGCGCCGTTGAATCCCAATTTCACGGGCACGTTCGACGTCGCCAACGCGCCGGGATCGACCCAGATCATCACGGAGAAGACCTGGGCGCTTTATGCCCGCGCGAGCTTCACCACCGAGATCGCCGGGATGCCGCTCAGCTTCAACGCCGGCGTGCGTGAAGAGGTCACGAACATCAGTTCTTCGGGCATCGGCCAGGTGCCGCTGAGCATGACCCAGGGCGCGGGCGATCCGACATTGCTGTCGGTATCCTTCTCGCCGCAACAGCCGGTCACGACCAAGAGCAGTTACGCTTATATGTTGCCCAGCCTCGACATGAAGCTGAACATCACGCCCAAGCTCGACGTCCGGCTGGATGCGTCGCGCACGTTGACGCGTCCGGCGTTGAACCTGTTGACGCCGGTTCTGAACGTCGGCAGCGGCCAGCGCGTCGGAGCGTTCACCGCGACGGGCGGCAATCCCAATCTCAAGCCCTATCTATCCGACAATTTCGACTTGACGTTCGAATGGTACCACCGCCGCAACTCCTATATCGCGGTCGACTTCTTCCTGAAGAACGTCAGCAACTTCATCGTCACCGGCGTCGTGTCGCAGCCGATCAACAACGTGATCGACCCGACCACCGGCCAGCCGGCGCGGTTCGCGGTCTCGTCGAGGATCAACGGGCCTGACGCGACGGTTCGCGGCATCGAGTTTGCGGCGCAAGAGGTCTTCGGCAACAGCGGCTTCGGCTTCTCCGCGAACGTCACGCTCGTCGATACCAACAAACCGTATAACCCTAACGACTTCACGCTGACGGGGTTTGCCGTTACCGGCCTCGCCAATTCGGCGAACTTCGTGCCCTTCTACGACAAGAACGGGTTCCAGTTCCGTGCTGCGCTCAACTGGCGGGACAAATACCTGCTTCAATTCGGCCAGGTGCAGAATAACGGACAGTTCGGCGCGGAACCGACCTTCGTCAATTCCAGCCTGCAGGTCGATCTGAGCTCGAGCTGGGACATCACGAAGCAGATCAGTATCTTCGGCGAAGTGCTCAACGTGACGAACGAGACCTACAGCACGACGGGGCGGTTCAGCAATCAGCTGCTTTCGGCGTTCAGCTACGGTCGGCGCTACACTGCCGGCGTGCACGTTCGTTTCTAACTTTTCCTCGACTGGGGGTGTCACTTCGTTGACACCCCCATTTTTATCTTAGCGGGAGCAGCGGTGAAGCCGGTCAGGAACATCGTCATCGTCGGTGGCGGAACCGCCGGTTGGCTGACCGCCGGCGTCATCGCGGCGAAGCATCGCGGCCGAATGGCGGGCGGGTTCTCGGTGACATTGGTCGAATCACCGACCACCCCGATCATCGGCGTGGGCGAAGGAACATGGCCGACGCTCCGGACGACCCTGTCCAAGATGGGCGTTTCGGAAACCGACTTCTTTCGCGAATGCGACGCCGCCTTCAAACAGGGCGCCCGATTCAAGGGCTGGACCACGGGCGCGGCCGATGATTCCTATTATCATCCGCTGATGCTGCCGCAGGGCTTCGCGCAACTCAGTCTCGTTCCGCATTGGCTCCTGCAGCGCGACGGCGAAAGCTTTTGCGACGCGGTCTGTCCGCAAGGCAAGATCTGCGACGACGGCCTGGCGCCCAAGACCATCGCCACGCCCGAATATGACGCGCTCGCGAACTATTCCTATCATCTCGACGCGGGCAAATTCGCGGGATTCCTCCAGCGACATTGCTGCGAGAAGCTCGGCGTTCGCCATATCAAGGCGGATATGCGCGATGTCCGTCTCGCCGAGAATGGCGATATCGCCGCCATCGTCACCGATCAGGTCGGCGAGATCGAGGGCGATCTGTTCGTCGATTGCACCGGTTTCCGATCGCTGCTGCTCGGCGGCGCGCTCGGCGTTCCCTTCAAGGATTGCAGCGACGTCCTGTTCTGCGACGCGGCGCTGGCGGTGCAGGTTCCCTATGAGGAGGACGAGAGCCCGATCGCGTCGCACACCATCTCGACGGCGCAGTCGGCGGGCTGGATCTGGGATGTCGGCCTGCCGACGCGCCGTGGCACCGGCCACGTATATTCGACCGCGCATATTTCCGACGAGGACGCCGAACGCGAACTTCGCGCCTATCTGGGAACCGCGGGCAAGGACCTGCCGGTGCGCAAGATTCCGATCCGGTCAGGCTATCGCGAGACTTTCTGGAAACGCAATTGCGTCGCCGTCGGACTGGCGGCCGGCTTCCTCGAGCCACTCGAATCCTCGGCGATCGTCCTGATCGAGCTGTCGGCCAAGCTGATCGCGGAACAGCTGCCGGTATGCCGCGAGGTGATGGATGTCATCGCGGCGCGCTTCAACGCGACCACTCACTATCGGTGGGGCCGCATCATCGATTTTCTGAAGCTCCATTATGTGCTGACCAAGCGCGACGACAGCGACTTCTGGCGCGACAACGTCCGTCCTGAATCGGTTCCGGACCGCCTTCAGGAACTGCTGCTGCTCTGGAAATATCAGGCGCCGTGGTTCCACGATGAGTTCGATCGGGTGGAAGAAGTCTTCCCCGCCGCAAGCTATCAATATGTCCTCTATGGCATGGGCTTTGAGACCGAGGTCGAAAGACAAGCGTTCGCCGGCGACGAGCGACAGGCGCAGCGCGCGATGCGCGAAAACAAGGTGCAGACCGAACGCTTGCGCGCCGGCTTGCCGCAACACCGCGACTTGATCCGCAAGATCGTCGAACACGGCCTCCAGCCGATTTGATGGAGGCGAGCGACGGACCACTGCCGGTCCGTCCACGCCCGCATGGTCAAGTCGCTATCGGACAGAAAAGAAGGAAAGATCGATGAGTGGTCGGGTGCTGCGTTTTTCTGTTCTCCGCGTCCTTCTTTTTTCCACGATTGCCGCCATACCCCTGCCCTTGCCGGCGCAGGACAATCCTGCCGGCCAGGCTGCGCCGGTCTCGCCCAAGCACGCGAATGCCGATCGCATGGCGGCCGCGCTCGTCGCGAAGATGACCACCGACGAAAAGCTCGACCAGTTGCTCAACACCGCGCCGGCCATTCCGCGTCTCGGTATCCCGGCCTATAATTGGTGGACTGAATCGCTGCACGGCGCGATCGGCACCCTGCCCACCACCAATTTTCCGGAACCGATCGGTCTCGCGGCGACTTTCGACGCCCCGCTGCTTCACGATGTCGCCGATACGATCAGTATCGAGGTGCGCGGCCTGCACACGCTGGCGCGTCAGACCGGACGGCTGGGACGGATCGGCACGGGCCTCGACACCTGGTCGCCCAACATCAATATTTTCCGCGATCCGCGCTGGGGCCGCGGGCAGGAAACCTACGGAGAAGATCCCTTTCTCACCTCCCGAATGGCGGTCGCCTTCGTGACGGGAATGCAGGGCCCGGACGCCGATCTACCCAACGTGATTTCGACGCCGAAGCATTTCGCGGTTCACAGCGGCCCCGAATCGACACGCCATCTCGCCAACGTCTTCGTGTCGCGCCACGATCTGGAGGACACTTATCTACCCGCCTTCCGCGCCGCGATCGTCGACGCACGCGCGGGATCGATCATGTGCGCCTATAACCGCATCGATGGTCAGCCAGCCTGCGCCAGTGATAATCTCCTGAAGGATCATCTGCGCGGCGCATGGGGTTTTACCGGCTATGTCGTATCGGACTGCGACGCGGTGAAGGACATTGCGGATAACCACAAATACGCGCCTGATCCTGCCGCGGCGGTCGCTGCTGCGCTACGCGCGGGGGTCGACAACGAATGCAATACGCAAACGCTCAGCGATACGGCCGGGCTGGCGAACCGCTATCGGGAGGCGCTCGATCGCGGCCTCATCACCACCAGCGACATCGACCGTACGTTGATCCGGCTGTTCTCCGCGCGTCTGCGCAATGGCGACTTGCCGGGCATCCGCAATCCGGATGCCAAGGTGCCGGTCAGCGCGGTCGGGACCCCCGCCGCCAGCGCCCTGTCGCTCAAGGCAGCCGAGGAAAGCATTGTGCTCCTCAAGAACGACGGCGTCCTGCCGCTCAAGCCGGGGCTGCGCATTGCCGTGCTCGGGCCGCTCGGCGATGCGACTAGGGTTCTACGGGGCAATTACTCCTCGCCGCTGTCGGCACCGCCGATCTCGGTCGTCGAGGGCCTGAAGGCCGCGATGCCGGGGGCGAGCATCACCTACACACCATCCGGTCCATCCTTCACCGACGGTGACCTGGTACCGACATCGGCATTGCGCACGCCCGACGGCAAGCCGGGCCTGCTCGCGCGCTATTACAATCCCGTCGACACGCCGCCCGCGCGTTTCGCGCCGGACACACAAGGCGCCTATTTCGCGAAGATGCGCTACCAGACCAGGCCCGTGGCGACGCGCGTCGAGCCGAACGTGCTCGGCCGCAGCCAGGATCTCGCGCAGGTCGGCGAACATCACCGCGTCGTCTGGACGGGATTCCTGGTGCCGCCCGAGAGCGGCACCTACCGGCTCGGCATGCATGGCTCCAACGGCAGCATGATGCTGGACGGGAAGCCGTTCGCCGATCTGAGCAAATCGGGTTGGGGCAGCCTGCCGACCTTCAAGGATATCCAGCTCGAAAAGGGCCATCGTTACGCGATCGAAGTGACGGGCGACGCGCACAGCGGCCCGACCGGGGCCTCGATCGTCTGGAAGCGCATTTCGAAGACACCGGATGCCGACCTTGCCGCGGCTGCCGCGCAAGCCGACGTACTGGTCGCGGTGGTTGGCCTGACGTCCGACCTCGAAGCCGAGGAATCACCGGCTCAGGTGCCGGGCTTCAACGGCGGCGACAAGACCACGCTCGATCTGCCGCCCGATCAGATCGCGCTCCTCGAGAAAGCCAAGGCGACCGGCAAACCGCTCGTCGTCGTCGCGATGAACGGCAGCCCGATCAACCTGGCCTGGGCCAAGGACAATGCCGCGGCGATCGTCGAAACATGGTATCCGGGCCAATCGGGCGGGCTCGCGATCGGCAATATCCTCTCGGGCAAAACCAATCCGTCGGGGCGCTTGCCGCTGACATTCTACAAGAGCGTCGACGACCTTCCGCCGTTCGGCGATTATTCGATGAAGGGACGCACTTATCGTTACTTCACCGGTACGCCGGTTTACCCGTTCGGCCATGGCCTGAGCTATACGCGCTTCAGCTACGCCCCCCTTGCCGTCGAGCCGGCGGCTGGCGGCGCACAGAACGGGCTGCGGGTATCGACCGAGGTGCGCAATATCGGCGCGCGCGCCGGCGACGAGGTCGCCCAACTCTATCTCAATTTCCCGGACGATCCGGGCGCGCCCAGGATCGCGCTGCGCGGGTTCAAGCGGGTGACGCTCAAGCCCGGTGAATCCCGCACCCTCACGTTCGACCTGTCGCCGCGCGACATCAGTGCGGTGACCGTCGATGGCGACCGCCGCGTGCTCAAGGGAAACTACCGGATCAGCGTCGGTTCGGGCCAGCCAGGCAGCGGCGTGCCGAGCCAGAATGCGGGATTCGCGGTGAAGGAATGGGTCAACCTGGCGCGATAGCGCGCGCATGGGAACGCGGCCGTGACGAGGCGATAGCTACGCGCCCGGCGCGGCGGCGGACATATCGCGCGCGGTCAGGCGCAGCGGACGCCCTGGCCTCAACTGCACCGTCTTGCGCCGACCTCCAAGCCATATGGTCCGCCGCGACGCGATCGCGCCGGTCAAGGTCGCGCCGGTCAATTGGCCGTCGTGCCAGGACAGGTCGACGATACAGCCGCCGCGCGCGCGCAGGCCCCGCGCCGAGCCGCTGGGCCATGCTTTCGGCAGCGCCGGCAGCAAGAGAATGTCATCTCCCCTGCCCTGCATCAGCATCTCGACGATCGCCGCCGTTCCGCCGAAATTGCCGTCGATCTGGAACGGGTTGGCGTTGAGCAGATCGGGATAGGTGCGCGCCGATCCGAGCAGCAACCTCAGCGAGCGGTGCGCGCGGTCTCCATCGCCCAATCGCGCCCACAGATTGGCGCGCCAGGCGGTTCCCCAGCCACCAGCGTCGTCGCCGCGCAGTTCGAGCGAGCGCCGAGCCGCCGCCGCGAGCGCGGGCGTGTTTTCCAGGTCGATTTGATGGCTCGGGTAGAGCGCATAAAGGTGCGACACGTGGCGGTGATGCGGCTCCGGCGCAGCGGCATCCCAATCCTCCTGCCATTCCTGCAATTGGCCTTGCGCTCCGATCCTGGCCGGGGCGAGCCGGCTGCGGATCTCCAGCAGTCGCCGGGCGAATCCGGCATCCATGCCGAGGATCGACGCGGCTTGTGCGGTCTGGGCGAACAGGTCGCGCAGGATTTCCATATCCATTGCCGGGCCGGCACATACCGGCGACCCGCCGGGGTGGGTGTTTTCCGGCGACAATGAGGGGTTGGTGACGAGGAAGCCGCTGTGCGGATCGACCTGGAGCACGTCCACGAAAAATTCCGCGGCGCCGCGCATCAGCGGATAGACCGAGGCGAGATAGGCCCGGTCGCGCCCATAATCATATCGGTTCCACAAATGCGTGCACAGCCAGGCGCCGCCCATCGGCCACATGCCCCATTGCGCGCCGTCGATCGGCGCGGTCGCGCGCCAGAGGTCGGTGTTGTGATGCGCCACCCAGCCGCGCGCGCCATACATTTCGCGCGCGGTTCGTGCACCGGTCGCGGCGAGATCGCGAACCAGCGCGATCAGCGGCGTGGTGCATTCGGCAAGGCCGGTCGTCTCGGCCGGCCAATAATTCATCTCGGTATTGATATTGATGGTATATTTCGAACCCCAGGGGGGACTGTCGCTGTCGTTCCACAAACCCTGGAGGTTGGCCGGCTGGCTGCCGGGGCGCGACGAACAGATCAGCAGATAGCGACCATAATGAAAGTAGAGCGCGGCGAGCGCCGGGTCGTCGGCGGTTTCGCTTGCCAGGATGCGCTCATCGGTCGGCAGGTCGGACGCCGGAATAGAGCCAAAATTTACGCGCGCGGCGCGGTACAGCCGGCGATGTTCCAACCTTGCCGCCGCGGCGATCGCGTCGAATCCGGCGGCGCTGGCCGCCGCGATCTGTTCGCGTGTCGTGGCGGCGGGATTCCCGCTGGTATCGTCGAAACGCCGGAAGCTGGTCGCCATCGCGACGAGGATCGTCACGCTGTTCGCGCCGCGCACGCCGACCCCGCCGGCGCGCAATTCGGTCGTTCCGCCATCGGGAATCACGCGCACCCGCGCTTCCAGCTGCAACGCGCCGGAAATGCCGTTGTCGTCGCGATTGCGCCCGGACAGGATCAGCGTGTCGCCTTCCAGCCGCAACCCGGCCGGTTGCGGCGAGCGCAAAGCAACGCCGCAAGCGATCTTGCCGAGCTGATCGGCACTGATCCGCATGGCGATGACCTGATGGACCGGACAGGCGATCACCTCTCGCAGATAGACCGCGCCGCCGACCTTGTACCGCGTCGTCGCGGTCGCGCTGTCGAGATCGAGTTCGCGCCGATAATCGCTTGCCCAGAATTCGGGAATGCCCGGCAGATCGATCAGCAAATCGGCGAAAGTCTGATACGCCATCTGGGCAAGCGGCGTCGCCATCACCTTCGCGTTGATGAGCGCTTCCGCCTCGCGATACTGGCCGGCAAAGACCAGTCGGCGAGCCTCTGGCAATGCGTCATGCGCGCCGGGATTGACGGCGCTGTACGGACCGCCGGTCCACAGCGTGTCCTCGTTCAGCTGAAGCCGCTCTTCGGCGATTCCACCGAACACCATCGCACCGATCCGGCCGTTGCCGATCGGCAGCGCCTCGACCCATTTGCGCGCTGGCTGACGATACCAGAGCCTGTCCGCGCCAACGGCGGCCTCGGACTCGGCAGAGAGCGCGCCGGGCAAGGCTGTAGCGGCGGCGGCCGCCGCCGAGCGCTCGAGCAGGTCGCGCCGGGTGATGCCTGTCATGCCTGCCGGCTTCGTCTAGGCTGCCGTTTCGGGCGGCAGCGCGTTGGTCGGCTTCGAGCCCCACAAGGCATAGAACAGCACGTAGAGGGCGCATGCGGCGGTCACGAGGAACCCCCAGTGCAGGCCATAAGTGTCGGCGATCTTGCCCTGGAACGAGGCAAGCGCGCCGCCGGCGATCGACATGATCAACAGGCCCGAGCCCTCCTCGGTCAGCGGACCCAAGCCGCGGATCGCCAGCGCGAAGATTGCCGGGAACATGATCGAGATGCCCAGCCCGACGGTGATCAGGCCGTACATGGCGGCGGGTCCCGGCACGAACACCGCGACTAGCGAACCGCCGATCGCGATCAGCGCGAACAGCGCCAGCACCCGTTCGGGCGGGATCCGCTGCATCAGCCCCGCGCCAAGAAACCGGCCGAGCATCATCCCGCCCCAGAAGAAGAGCAGATAGGTTGCGGCCTGGTCCTGCGGGATGTTGGCGACGCTCGGCTGCGAGACGAAATTGATGAAATAGCTGCCGACGCCGATCTCGGCGAGCACGCAAAGCGCGATGCCAACGCAGCCGAGAATGAGGTTGCGGTGATTGAACAGCGACAGGCCGCGGCGCGCTTCGGCGGAGACGCGCGCGGTCGCCGCGCCGAGCGCGGGGAGCTTGGCCCGCGCGATCAGCACGGCGAGGATCGCCAGCACGACCGCGACGATCAGATAGGGCAGCTCGGTCGCCTGGGCATCGGCCATGCGCTGGGCATGGGTGAGCTGGGTGCCCTGCGTCGCCGTACCCGCCGTGGTGCGCGCGAGAATGAGGTATTTGCCGAACACGATCGCGAGGACGTCCCCCGTGGTGTTGAACGCCTGCACCAGGGTGAGGCGCGATTCCGCGCTTTCGCGCGGGCCGATCACCGCGACATAGGGGTTGGCCGCGACCTGGAGCAGCGCGATGCCGCACGACACGGTGAACAAAGAGGCGATGGTGACCCAGTAGGAAACCAGCCAGGCGGCGAGGATCATGCCGAGCGAGCCGATCGTCATCACCGTGAGGCCGATGGCGAGCGCGCGCTGATAGCCGATCCGCTCGATCAGCTTCGCGGCCGGGATCGAGGCGAGGAGATAGCCGATGAACCACACCGATTCGATCAGGCCGGTCTGGAAATAGCTCAGTTCGAATACGCTGCGCAGATGCGGCAGCAGCGTGCCGTTGATGACGCTGATGAAGCCCCACATGAAGAACAATGTGGCGAGCAACGTCAGCGCAGGCCCGTATTTGACCACTGGCGACGCCACGGAATCGCGCGAAGCTGCGGCGTTTGAGATCGGCGAGACGGCCATGGTTTTAATCCTCCCGACGCGGCGCGGCCGCTTACCGGCTTGCTCTTCTAACTAGTCGGAGTATTGATCCTGGTCAGGGCCGTCAATGGGTACGTCCCGGCGCGAGCCACATAATTCGGGGAGGTTTCATGAAACTGCTCGTTGCTGCGGGGATCGCCGCCGCGCTTCTATTTCCAGCCACTTCTCAGGCTGCCACGGCGCAGCGCGATTCGTTCGGGATGCTCCCCGATGGTCGCGCGGTGGAGTCGATCACCTTGTCCAACGCGAATGGCGTACGCGCCAGGGTGATTACCTATGGCGCTATCCTGCAGGGTGTGTGGACGCCCGACCGCTCGGGCAAGTCCGAGGACATCGCGCTCGGCTATGCAGACATGAAGGGCTATATTGCCGCGCCCAATTATTTCGGCGCGACCGTTGGCCGCTACGCCAACCGAATCAAGGGTGGGCATTTCACGATCGACGGCAAGCAATATACGCTCGCCATCAACAACCCGCCCAACGCGCTGCACGGCGGGGTAATGGGCTTCGACAAAAGGTTGTGGAAGGTCGTCAAGGTCACGGACGGGCCGGTCGCCAGCGTGACACTGTCCTATACCAGCGCGGACGGCGAAGAGGGCTATCCGGGTCAGATGACGGTCACCGCGACCTATTCGCTCAACGAAAAGAATGAGCTCTCGATCGATTATGCCGCGGTCACCACGAAGCCGACCGTCGTCAACATTACCAACCACAGCTTCTTCAATCTCGCTGGCGAAGCGTCGCAGCGGACGATTTACGATCACGTCCTGACAATCCCGGCCGAAGCGACGACTCCGGTGGATGCGACGCTGATCCCGAGCGGCGAACTGCGCGCCGTCGAGGGGACCGCATTCGACTTCCGGCGCCCCCGCGCGATCGGCGATCGCATCCGCGATGGGAGCGATCCGCAGATCGTATTCGGCCAAGGCTATGACGAAAATTTCGTGATCGCGAAAACGATTGCCACCGCACCACGGCTCCACGCCCGGGTCGAGGATCCGGCCAGCGGACGGGTCATGGAGATCCTCTCGAACCAGCCCGGCCTCCAGCTCTATACCGGCAATTTCCTTGACGGTAAGGCGATCGGAAAATCCGGGCATGCTTATCGCCAGGGCGATGGCGTCGCCTTGGAACCGCAGGTTTTTCCCGACACACCGAACCAGCCCGCCTTTGGTTCGGCCCGGCTCGATCCGGGACAGACCTATCACAATCTGATCGTCTATCGTTTTTCGACGACGGCGAAGACGAGCGCGGGCAACTGACACTCGATCGGTAGCCAATCCGTCTCACCGCCGCGCCGGGTTATCGAACCAGGCGCGGCTGGGCAGCTTGGGGCGCTGTGGACCGGGCATCGATGGTCGGCCCCAGGGTATACTCTGACTAAATACGCGGAGACGAGCACAAAGTAGCGCCTGGACGTCGATCGCGACCGCGGATGCCCTCGGCAACAACGCCGTTCCCGCGCGATACAGCGGGATCAGATCCTTCCCGCACAGGCGGAGGTTTCCCGGTCATATCCTCGTCAGGCGCACCGCGATCCACGGCTTGCCCGGCAAGGTGATCGTGGGGCGCGTCGCATCCTGCACATCGTAGTCGTTCTTGCGCGACATGGTGAAACTGCCGTCGACGGGGGTGACCGTCATGTTCCACGTATCGATCACGTCCGCGCGGTACGACACCATGGCGGCCGGCCCCTTGCCGGGCAGGATGACATCCCACGCAACCGGCCGGTCGGCGCCGAAATAGCGCAGGTAATAAGCGTTTTCCTTGCCGCCCAGATGATAGTTCCACCAGGCCTGGATCGGCTCGACGCCGGGCACCGGCCCCTCCTCCATGATGCGCTTGAGGAAAGCGAGCCGGGGCGGACTGGTGCCGACCAGCTTGCCGCCCTGCCCCAGCCACGAATAATCGGCGTTGCGATTGGGATCGAACGTCTCGCTATGCCCGGCATAAGTCCCGCCGATCAGCGCGTACCAGAAGCGCTGCACCATATCTTCGCCGGTCAGCGCGCCCCAGCGCTTGGTCGAATTGCCCTCGTACACGACCTCGTCGAACACCACCGGCTTGAGCGCGAAGTCGCGATGGAGCTCGGCACGGATGTCGTCGAGGACCGCCGCGCCGTTCTGCACGCTGGCATGCGTGATCCACGGTTTGCGGGCATCGTAATAGACATGGATCTGGTGGATCGAGCGGAGCCGGTCGTGCGGATCCGACGCCTGCAAAACCTGGAACAGATGATCCCAGTCCTCGGTCGTCTTGGTCGCGATGTCGTCATACTCGTTGGCCATCGACCACCAGACATTGCGATAGGCGCCGAACCGCGCGACGACGTACCGCAGATAGCGCTCGTCATCGGCCCGCTTCATGTCCGAATAACCGCGCTTCGTGTCGTAAGGATGGAACAGGATGACGTCGGCCTCGATGCCGAGCGCGCCGAGCCGCGCGATGCGATCCTCGAAGCGGCGAAAATAGGCCGGATCGAATCGCGCCGGATCCCAGTCGCGCGGCCCGTCGCCCGTCCGCACGAACGGGTTGGTCGCGACCGATTCGACGTTGGGAAAGACGAGCATGCGGATCTTGTTGAAAGGCGAGGCCTTGAGCGTCGTCAGCGTCTGCGCGCATTTCTCGTCGGATTGCAGCGCCCAGGAATAACAGGTCGTTCCCATCAGCCGGAGCGGCGTGCCGTCGGCATATCGGAAGTGGTAGCCGCTCTTTATCGGACGCACCGGCCCATGGTTCCCCGCTGTCGGCGCCACCGCCTCGAACTGCCCGGTCGCGCGCAATGCCGGCGCATCGCTCTCGGTCGTCCAGCTCCAGTTGCCGATGTCAGGCGGGCTGAAGCGGATGCGATAGACGCCATCGCCGTCGTAGAATCCGGGAACGCGAATTTCCCGCCCGGCGCCGCTGAACACCGCAACCAGCGGGACCGAATCGAACGGGTTGCCGTCGCTCGGACCGTTGAGGACGATTTCGTGGATGCCCCAGCGCTCGGTTCGCGTCGGTGTCCGCTTTCGCGCCGCCGCGAGTGGGGTTACGGTCGCCGCGGCACCCAGCGCGATTACGTTCGTCAATATTCCCCGCCGTGACAGTTCCACGTGCCTCTCCATCGATTGCCCGCTTTGTTGGTCATATTATCCTACTTAAAGTGTCAATACCATGCGCGGGCGCCATCAAGCGCTTGCACCGCGTCCGCTGGCTGCTACACCGGCAATAATATTATCATATGTCTTAGGAGGGCATGCCGATGACGGCGGCGAGCGAGGGCGATAACGGCTGGCGCGATACGATTCTGGCAGGGTTGGCGAACTATATCGACGCCGGATCGATCGTCGCTGGCGCCGCCGCGCTGGCGCTGTGGCAGGAAGCCTATGGGCTGAGCAACACGTTGATCGGCACGCTCGGCGCCTTCGGACCGAATGCGATTTCCGCGGGTATCGGCGCGCTGATCGGCGGGCGGCTGTGCGACCGGATCGGCCGCAAGAAGATCTATCAATACGATATGCTGTTCTACGCGTTCGGCATGATGTGGCTGGTGTTCGCGCTGAATGCCTGGATGATCGTGCTCGGCTTTTTCCTGGTCGGGCTGGCGGTCGGCGCGGATATCCCGGCATCCTGGTCGTTGATTGCCGAGCAAGCCCCCGACAAAGCGCGCGGCAAACACAGCGGCGTTGCGCAGGTCCTCTGGTACCTGGGACCGACGGTGGTCCTGCTGATGTTCGTCATCCTGTCGCCGCTGGGCCTGCTCGGCGCGCGGATCGTGTTCGCGCACCTCGCCATCCTCGCGGTCGCGCTCACCTTCCTGCGGTCGCGCATGCACGAATCGAAGCGCTGGCTTGAGGCGAAGAAGCAACCGCAAAGCGCGCGGCAACGCGGCAAGGTCAGCGATCTGCTGACCTGGCAGAATTTGAAGTCGATGGGCTTCCTCATCGGCATGTACGGGATCTGGAACCTGTGGGCGGGAACCAATGGTTTCTTCTTCCCCTACATCCTGCGCACGGTCGGCAATCAAAGCCAGTTTACCGCAGTCGCCGTGCAGACGTTCAGCTTCTTCATCGGCATGTGTTCGATCTTCTTCGTGTTCATGCGCTTTTCGGATCGCGTGAATCAGCGAACCTTGTTCGGTATCTCAGCGGTCATCCAGGTGGTGGGGATGTCGCTGCTGGCGATCTTCCCGCTCACCCTGCCGATCGCGATCCTGCATGTCTTCCTGATGGCATTCGGCGGCGGGTTCGGGGCGCAGAGCTTCTTCCAATTGTGGAGCGCGGAACTGTTCCCGACGCTGATCCGCTCGACCGCCCAAGGCGTGATGTTCGCGATCGTCCGCGTGTCGCTGGGCGTATTCAGCTTCTTCGTCCCGATGCTGACCGCGACCGGGTTCACCAGGCTTGCCTGGATCCTGGTCGGGTTCCTCGTCGTGAGCGGGCTAATCGGCTTCCTCGGCGCGCCGCGCAACGAAGGGAAATCGCTCGAAGAGCTCGACCTGGAACGGCTCAAGGCGGCGCGCTGACCGGCGACGCAAAACGGGCGCGCGTCCCGCGACGCGCGCCCGCTTCTCTATCCTGCCGCCGATGACAGCCGCTTATTTCTTGCGCACCTCATCGAGGACAAGCGCCCAGTCGTTACCGGGTGCCGGCATCCCCGGCGGCGTGAACAGCCGCTGGCCGTGATTGGCGACGGTTCCGATCGGCCGGGTCTGTCCGGTGCGCGGATCGTACCAGGCAGCCCGCACCGTGGCGCCGCTGATCCTGCCCATCTGCACGCGAAAGGGCTTGCCGGTATAACTATAGGCGATCGCGTAGCTCTTCCCGCGCGTTGCCGCGACGCGGTCGTAGCGCATGCCGTTGCCGACGATCAGCGACTGGTCGGGAACGCGCTCGTCATAGGGCCGGGAGAGGATGAGCTCTTTCAGATAGTGCATCTGCCCGGCGCCCGGCGCGTCGATCGCTTCCTGCCAGGAAATTTTCGGCCAGTATGCAGCCTTGGCGCCGAGCACGTAGAACTGCATCACGCTGTTCTCGCCATAAGTATGGCCGAACGCCCCGGCGAGCACCGACCACCAGGCGTAGCGCCGCACATCGGCTGCCTGCCAGCGCGGCTCGGGCGTCTTGTCGAGGCCGTGCGGGATATTCTCGTAGCTGGGTTCACCATCGACGACGGGTTTGAGCGGCGTCCGCTTCCAATCGTCCTCGACATAGCGCCAATTGTCCTCGCCATAAGCGCAGCGCTGCGTGTCCTGCGCATAATCCTTGTGACCCGACTGGAACATGTTGAAGTCGAGCCAGGCGGCGTCGTTGAACTCCCAGGATGAATCGGTACGTCCGAACGGGTGGAAGGTCATCAGATGGTGGTGGTCGATCGACTTGATCGTCTCGCCCAGCGCCCGCCAGGCGAGCGTCGCCATGTCGGCGTGCGTGTCGCCGCCATTGATCCAGATGATGTTGGGCTTGTCCTTGTAGCGCTCCGCCAGGAACCGGCCGTAAACGGGTGCGGTATCCACCGTCAGCAGGCGCGTCTCGGCGAACGTGCCCCAGGCGGGCACCAGCGCGACATAGAGTCCGTGCGCGGCGGCGCGGTCGACCACCCAGTCGAGATGGTCCCAATAATCATATTGTCCGGGCTTCGCGGGATCGCTTCCCGGTGTAGTGCGCGGTCTCGCGAGGTCGCCGTCGATCAGCGCAGGACCGGTCAGCGGATTGGCCATGTCGGGCTTATGCAGCACCATGATCTGGACGACGTTGAAGCCCTGGCTCTCGCGTTTGGCGAAATAGCGCTCGACCTCATCGCGATCGAGCTTCGACAACAGCAGCCAGGCGGTATCCCCCAACCAGAAGAACGGTTTGCCGCCCGCTTCGAGATAGCGGTCGTTAGCGGAAACCTTGAGCGGCGGCGTGCGGTCCTGCGCCGCCGCCGGGATTGCCGTCGCCGGAAGGACGATCCCGACTATCGCGGCCTTGATCCAGCCCATCGCGGTCCTCCTTGGCCGGGACCCGAAGAAAATCGACGGGAGAAGACCAGCGCCTCCTCCCGTCCGTGGCAATGTTACATCTTGATCCGGAAACCGGCGTAGAAGCGGCGGCCGATCGGATCATATTCGGTCGATGGGTTGAAGTTGCCGACGCTGCCGTAGAGTGGCGGCATCTTCACATCGAACGCATTCTTCGCGCCGAGGTAGAACTCCCAGCGCTTCTTGACGTCGAAGCGGATCTGCACATCGGTGTAGACCCGTGCGCCGAGCGTGAACAAGCTCTTGGGCGGCAGCGAACCATCCGCCAGAACATAGGTCGTCTGGAAGTTTTCATAGTCCAGCATCTGCTTGCCGATATACTGGTTGGTGACCGTCACCCCGAACATGTCGTTCGACCAGTCGAGGGTCAGCACGGCCTTGTCACGCGGGTTGCCGAACTCGCCCATCGTGTTGTCGTATTTGTCGCCCTGGAGCGGAACCACACCGTTCTTGAGCAGATGCGTCCAGCTCCCCTGGAACGTGGC
>DASVNU010000012.1:0-5883 GCA_036383655.1 Sphingomonas sp.
CCGCCCGGCGCGCGTGCTGATGCAGGACTTCACCGGCGTGCCCTGCGTGGTCGACCTGGCCGCGATGCGCGACGCGATCACCAAGCTGGGCGGCGACGCGGCCAAGATCAATCCGCAGGTTCCCGTCCATCTGGTCATCGACCATTCGGTGATGGTCGACGAGTTCGGCACGCCCAAGGCGTTCGGCGATAACGTCGACCTTGAGTACGCGCGCAATTTCGAGCGCTACGAATTCCTGAAATGGGGATCGAAGGCGCTCGACAATTTCTCGGTGGTGCCGCCGGGCACCGGCATCTGCCATCAGGTGAATTTGGAGTACGTCGCGCAGGCGGTGTGGTCGTCCAAGGAGAACGGCGAGCGCGCCACCGCGGGCACGACGATCGCCTATCCCGACACGCTGGTCGGCACCGACAGCCACACGACGATGGTCAATGGCCTGGGCGTGCTCGGCTGGGGCGTCGGCGGGATCGAGGCGGAGGCGGCAATGCTCGGCCAGCCGGTGTCGATGCTGATCCCCGAAGTGGTCGGCTTCAAGCTGACCGGCGCGCTCAACGAAGGCATCACCGCGACCGACCTGGTGCTGACCGTGACGCAGATGCTGCGCCAAAAGGGCGTGGTCGGGCGCTTCGTCGAATTCTACGGCCCCGGCCTCGACAGCATGACGCTGGCCGACCGCGCGACGATCGCCAACATGGCGCCCGAGTACGGCGCGACCTGCGGCTTCTTCCCGATCGACGACAAGACGCTCGATTACATGCGCCTGACCGGCCGCCCGGACGAGACGATCGCGCTGACCGAGGCCTATGCCAAGGCGCAGGGCATGTGGCGCGACGCGGGCGCCGCCGATCCGATCTTCACCGACTCGCTCGAATTGAACATGGGCGAAGTCGTCGCCAGCCTGGCCGGGCCGAAGCGCCCGCAGGACCGCGTCAGCCTGAACAAGGTCGACGAAGTGTTCAACGGCGACCTCAGCAAAATCTATCACAAGGAGCGCCCGGCGCGCGTCGCGGTCGAGGGTCTGTCGCATGATATCGGCGACGGCGACGTCGTGATCGCCGCGATCACCAGCTGCACCAACACCTCCAATCCGTCGGTGCTGGTCGCCGCGGGTCTCGTGGCACGAAAAGCGCACGCCAAGGGCCTGATGCCCAAGCCGTGGGTCAAGACCAGCCTGGCGCCCGGATCGCAGGTCGTGACCGATTATCTGGTCAAGGCGGGGCTGCAGGCCGATCTCGACGCGATCGGGTTCAACCTGGTCGGCTATGGCTGCACCACCTGCATCGGCAATTCGGGGCCGCTGGCGCCGGCGATCTCCGCCGCGATCAATGAGAACGATCTGGTCGCCGCCTCTGTCCTGTCGGGCAACCGCAATTTCGAGGGCCGCGTCAGCCCCGACGTGCGCGCCAATTTCCTCGCCTCGCCGCCTTTGGTGGTAGCCTATGCGCTCAAGGGTACGGTGACCGAGGATATGGTCGAAACCCCGATCGGGCAGGACCAGCAGGGCGTCGACGTCTATCTGAAGGACATCTGGCCGACCAATCTGGAAATCGCCGATTTGATGGCGGCGAACATCGATTCGGGCATGTTCAAGCATCGCTATGGCGCGGTCTATGAAGGCGATGCCAAGTGGCGCGAGATCGACGTGCTGGGGTCGGACACCTACACTTGGCGCGCCGGGTCGACCTATATCCACAACCCGCCCTATTTCGACGGCATCACGATGACCCCGGCGCCGGTCGCCGACATCATCGAGGCGCGGCCGCTGGCGATCCTGGGCGATTCGATCACCACCGACCACATCTCCCCGGCCGGATCGATCAAGGCCGACAGCCCGGCGGGCAGCTTCCTGCAGGAGCATCAGGTCAGCCGCAGCGACTTCAACTCCTACGGCGCGCGGCGCGGTAACGACGAAGTGATGGTGCGCGGCACCTTCGCCAACATCCGCATCAAGAACGAGATGGTCCCGGGCGTCGAGGGCGGCATGTCGCGCTATGACGGTCAGGTCCTGCCGATCTACGACGTGGCGATGAAGTTCAAGGCCGACGGCGTGCCGATGGTGATCGTCGCCGGCAAGGAATATGGCACCGGATCGTCGCGCGACTGGGCGGCCAAGGGCACCAATCTGCTCGGCGTGCGCGCGGTGATCACCGAGAGCTTCGAGCGCATCCACCGCTCCAACCTGGTCGGCATGGGCGTGCTGCCGCTGCAATTCGCGGAAGGGGTGACGCGGCAGACCCTGGGGCTGACCGGGGACGAGACCTTCACCATCCGCAATGTCGCGGGACTGCGTCCGCGCCAGGATGTCGAGGTCGAGCTGACGCGCGCCGATGGGACGCAGACGACGTTCACGACGCGCTGCCGGATCGATACGGTCAACGAGCTGGAATATTTCCTCAACGGCGGGATCCTGCAGTACGTGCTGCGGAATCTGGCGGCGTAACCACTATCCCCCTCCCGCTTGCGGGAGGGGTTAGGGGAGGGCGTGTCGCGGCCGAAGATCACTCCGCCCGATCAGCCACTGCGGCGCTACCCATACTCCACAGTCACCCCGGCCTTGTGCCGGGGTCTGCGTCTCCACAACCGATGCCAGCCGTTGTTGCGCGGCGGATGCCGGCACATGGCCGGCATGACGGTGTTGGATAGCGTGCGAGTCTCTTCAGACCGGACCACTCGCGGTCCGGTGGATGCCGGGACCAGACCGGCACGACGGATTGTAACCTGGGCGGAAGCCCCCTCCGACACGCCCTCCCCTAGCCCCTCCCGCTTGCGGGAGGGGAATTACGGTCACCCCACCGACACCGCTGCCACGCCCCTGCACCGATTGACGGCGCGCGATCATCGCGGCCATAGGCTCGGCTTCGCCTCGGATGGGAGAAGACGCGGATGGGTGCGATATCGGCGGTCTTCTATTTCCTGGGCCATCATCCCTTCCTGGCAATGCCGCTCTATCCCCTGGTCGCCTGGGCGATCGGCGCGTTGCTGGCGCGGTTGACGCGATGGCGGGGATGGCTGTTCCTGGGCGTGCCCGGGCTGATCCTCGCGGCGATGAGTCCGTTCTTCGGCTCGGCGGTGAACGCGATGTTCCTCAACGCGGTCGGGACCACGGGCACGGCAGTGATCGTCCATTCGGAAGAGACCAGCTCGACGCTGAACGACAACAATATCTGGTATTACCAGGCCGTGGTGCGGACGGCGGACGGGCGCAATGTCGAGACCGATTTCGACACCATGACCGCGGCGCTCTATCCGTGGCGCAACGAGATCCAGATCCCGCCGGAAGGCGAGCGCTTCGTCGTCAAATACGTCCCCGCCTTCCCGCGCAACATCGCGATCATGGTCGACCAATCGCCTTATGGACGACAGCGCTTGATCGCCCGCGACCGGGAACCGGTAGAGACCGCCACGGCAAAACTGGCGGCGGCGCCGGACGACCCGAAATTCCGCGACGACCTCAAACAGGCGCTCCGTGCCTTCATAGCCTTGCACGCCGCCGACGGCGACCCGGCGCTGCTGGCGACCTATCGCGCGCGGCTGGCGGCACTGGACGCAAAACCGGCGACCGCGCGGCACAACTGACAGATTTCCCGAAACGCCTGACGGTCGCGCAGGCCGCTCAGCCCACCGACACCGCACCCGCTTCGCGATTTCGCGCGGCGTTGCGGGACCACGCCAGGAACGCGGCTTCGTCCATCGGCTGGGCGATGACATAGCCCTGCATGACGTCGCAGCCGATCACGCGCAGCACATCGGCCTGGTCGCTCTGCTCGATCCCTTCGGCCACCGCTTCGCAGCCCAGGCCGTGGATCAGGCCGATCACCGATTGCGCGATCAGCCGCGCCTCGCGCCGGGTGGCGATGTGTTCGACCAGGCTGCGGTCGAGCTTGATGCGGTCGATCGGCAATTGGCGCAGCCGTGACAGGCTGGAATGGCCGGTGCCGTAATCGTCGATCGCGATCGTCGCGCCGTCGGTGCGCAAGGCGGCGATCGCCTCGACCACGTCCTCCGAACAATGCATCGCCAGCGTCTCGGTGATCTCGAGTTCGAGCAGGCGCGCGGGGGCGTCGGCGGCGAGCATCGCTTCGCGCAGGCGGCGAAAGAACATCGCATGGTCGAGCTGGCGCTGGCTGATATTGATCGCCAGCCGCTGTTCGACGCCGAGATCGGCCCAATGCCGGATCGTCGCGGTGACGCGGCCGATCACCCATTCACCGATCTCGACGATCAGCCCGGTTTCTTCGGCACGGGGCAGGAAGCTGCCGGGCAGCTTGACGCCTTCGGTCGGGTGCTGCCAGCGCAGCAAGGCTTCGGCGGCGACGATGCGGCCGTCGGTCAGCGATAGCTGGGGTTGATAGACCAGGGTGAATTGGTCGCGATCGATCGCGGTGCGCAGATCGACTTCGAGCTGCGCGCGGTCGGCGAGTTCGGCGGCCAATTCCTCGGAGAAATGCTCGGCGCGGCCACGGCCGGTCGCCTTGGCGTGGTACATGGCGGCATCGGCGGCGCGCATCAGATCGTGCAAGGTGGTGCCGTGATCGGGGCGAATAGCGATGCCGATCGACGCGCCGATCTCTATCTCGGCGCCGGCGATATCGAACGGCTCGGTCAACGCGTACAATACACCGCGACCGATCCGCGTGGCTTCGCGGGGATCGTCCAGGCGGGGGAAGAACATGGTGAATTCGTCGCCCGCCAGCCGGCCGATCAGCGGCTTGTCGGTCAGTTCGCCGATCGAGATGCTGTCGGCCACCGCGCGCAGGCGATTGGCGACCATGCCGAGCAGCATGTCGCCGGTGGCATGGCCCATCGTGTCGTTGACCGCCTTGAAGCGATCGAGGTCGATGAACAGCAAGGCGGCGATCTGGCCGATCGGCATTTCGGCGAGCTGGCGCTCGGCCGATCGGCGGAAATGGGTGCGGTTGGGCAGTGCGGTGACGGGATCGAACATCGCCAGTCGATGCACGCTGTCGAGGTTGGCCGAGACTTGTTGGAACAGGCCGTGCATCGCCTCCCCCAGATGCGGGACGGCGGCGCCGATATCGTCGGGAATCGGGCCTTCGAGGTCACCATGCGCCGCGCTGGCCAGCCGCGCGATCGCCGAATCGATTGCCGCCGCGGTCGAGGCGATCGCGCGCTCCGCCGCTGCCCAGGACAGCACCGAACAGACGATCGCCGGGATCAACGCGCGGCCCATCGTGTCGGCGGTGAATTGACCATGCGAGGTCGCCAGCAGCGCGAGGATGAACACCACCGCGCCGGCGCACAGTGCGAATACGATCGCCCGGCCTTTCAGCGATGCTGATTCCATTGCGCCCGAAATATCCCCGTCTGGCGGGCTATGCGAAGCGGCCCCCGATCAAGACATGATTGTGACGGGAAAGGGTTAAGAATTTCGTGTGCCGCGGGGTCTGCGCAACACAATATATAGTGCTCCCGACCCGCCATGGCGCGGGTTGGCGCCCCTCACCGCGGCGATCGCATCGGCATGGCGCGACGAGTGCAGCCAGTCGCCCACCGCCGCGCGGATCGCGCCGCGCGCATGCGGCCGCTCGCTCTCGGGGCGCGGCGGCTTGCCGGTGATCAACAGGATGACGCGGTCGCCGCGCGCGACCGAGCGGCCGAGCGCGTCATCGAGCATGGCATAAGCCGAATTGAGCGTGTGGCCGTGGAGATCGACCGTCGCATCGGGCTGGACCATGCCGCGCGACAGTCGCCGGTCCCAGCTGCCGTCGAGCGTGGTGCCGGGGGCTGGGGCGGGTGCGACCTTGGTCTTCTTCTTAAGCCCCTCCCCTTCAGGGGAGGGGTTGGGGGTGGGGCGAGACCTCGTAGAGGACGTCGCCTGCGACTCCCCCACCCCAACCCCTCCCCTGAAGGGGAGGGGCTTTA
>DASVNU010000013.1:0-5030 GCA_036383655.1 Sphingomonas sp.
CCGTCGGCGTACATGCCCGGCATTTCGGCGGTCTCGCCGCCGATCAGCGCGCAACCGGCGATTCGGCAGCCTTCGGCGATCCCCGCGACGACGCGCTCGGCGATCGCGTTGTCGAGCTTTCCGGTGGCGTAATAATCCAGGAAGAACAAAGGCTCGGCGCCCTGCACGATCAGGTCGTTGGCGCACATCGCGACGAGGTCGATGCCGACCCCGTCATGGCGCCCGCTGTCGATCGCGAGCTTGAGCTTGGTGCCCACGCCGTCGTTCGCCGCTACCAGCAGCGGATCGTTGAATCCCGCGGCCTTGAGGTCGAAGAAGCCGCCGAACCCGCCCAGATCGGCATCGGCGCCGGGCCGCCGTGTCGCCTTGGCCAAGGGCCCGATCGCACGAACCAGGGCGTTTCCGGCCGCGATGGACACGCCCGCCTGGGCATAAGTGTAGGGCTCATTCTCGCTCATACGAGCCGCCTAGCGACAACACGCTTGGATTTCCACGTCTGCTTCGCCAAAAGGGCGCGGACATGCGCCGCAGCCGTTTCTTTCACGCCTCCGCCCTTGCCGCGGCCCTTGCTCTTGCCGGGGTTGCCGGCATGGTCTTCGCGCAAAGCGATGACGGCGACAAGATCGACATGAACGAGCCGATCGACGCCTCGGGCAGCTATCAGGTCGACAATGTCGAGGTCGACGTCAACGGTCCCGACGCGGAGTCCGCGCGACTGGCCGGCTGGAAGCTTGCCCAGCGCAAGGCCTATCAGATGCTGTCGCAGAAATTCGGCGGTGGTGGCGGCGTGCCCGCCGACGGCGTGCTCGATTCGATGGTGACCGGTATCGTCATCCAGAACGAGCAGATCGGCCCCAATCGCTACATCGCCAAACTCGGCGTCCTGTTCAGCCGTGCACGCCTGGGCGGGTTGATGGGCGCGGTCGGCGACGTCTCGCGGTCTTCGCCGATGTTGCTGATCCCGATCCAATGGTCGGGTGGCAGCGCGGTCGCGTTCGAACAGAAGACCGCCTGGTCGGATGCCTGGCAGAGGTTCCGGGCTGGAGACAGTTCGGTCGATTATGTCCGTCCGACCGGTGTGGGCGCCGATTCGCTGTTGGCGAATGAGGGGCAGGCGGGCAGGCGTGATCGTGGTTGGTGGCGCAGCGTGCTCGATCAATATGCCGCCGCCGATGTGCTGGTGCCCTCGGTCACGCTCTATCGGCAATGGCCGGGTGGCCCGGTGGTGGGCGTGTTCGAGGCGCGGCATGGCCCCGACAACGCGCTGCTGGCCCGATTCGCACTGCGCGTCGACAGCGAAGCCGGCGTGCCGGCGTTGCTCGACGCCGGCGTAAAGCGAATCGACGCGGTCTATCAGGACGGCTTGCGAGGCGGGGGCCTCGGCGTCGACCCCAGCCTTGCCTATATTCCGCCACCCCAGGCGACGCCGACGGCAACACCGACGCCCACCGATACGCCGACGGGTGAGGCGACCACTGCCGATGCCACGACGCCGGTCTCCGGCGGCGCCGCGGTTACCATCCAGTTCGATACGCCCAATGCCGGATCGGTCTCGACGATCGAGGGCGCGGTTCGCGGCGTGCCTGGCGTCAGCGGTGCCAACACCACCAGCATGGCGATCGGCGGCGTGTCGGTGATGCGGCTCAATTATAGCGGCGATCCGGCGGCACTGGCCTCCGCGCTCGAATCACGCGGCTTTCAGGTCGGCCGCAGCGGGACGACACTCAGGATTCGGCGGCCCACCTTGCCGCCACCGTCGGTCCCGTCGGAAGACCGACCGACCGGATGAGCCAGCAGTTCGGCCTGCCGCTGGCGTGGCCGCCCGGACCGGGCGACGACGAGTTTCTTGTCACGCCATCCAATGCGCATGCTTTTCACCAGCTCGAACATTGGGGAACCTGGCCCGTCATGACCGCGCTGCTGGTGGGCCCGCGCAAATCGGGGCGCAGCCTGCTCGCACGCGTGTTCGCCAGCCGGAGTGGCGGGAGCATCATCGATGACGCCGACCTTCGGCCCGAAAAGGAATTGTTCCACGCCTGGAACGATGCCCAGGCGGCGCGGCGTCCGCAGTTGTTCGTCGCCAACGCCGCGCCGCCCGCCTGGAAAGCGGGCATCGCCGATCTACGTTCGCGCCTCGCCGCCAGCCCAGTGGCGGAGATCGGCCCACCCGATGATGCGTTGATGCAGGCGCTGCTCGAACGCCAGTTCCTGCGTCGCGGGCTTGATGCGCGGCCGGACCTGATCCAATGGCTGATCGCGCGGCTCGAACGCAGCTTCATCGCGGTCGAACGTGTCGTCGACGCGCTCGATCAGGAAGTGCTCGAACGCCGCAAACGCTTGTCGATCCCGCTCGCAAGGGCCACACTGGCGGAGGCGGGAATCATCTCCCGGCCGGCAGCAGCCGATAACACCGAACAAGGTGAAAAATGACTCGCCCCGCCCATATCGCGCGCCTCGCCAATGACGACGATCCGTTCGAAAGCGGGGAGAGCGGCGAGCGCTATTTCAACCGCGAATTGTCGTGGCTGGCGTTCAACCGCCGCGTGCTCGAGGAGGCGTGCAATAGCGCGCATCCGCTGCTGGAACGCGTGCGGTTCCTGTCGATCTCGGGCTCCAACCTCGACGAATTCTTCATGGTTCGCGTCGCCGGCCTGATGGGGCAGCAGAAGCAGGAGGTCGAGCGCCGCTCGCCCGATGGCCTGACCACGCGCGAGCAACTCTCCGCGATCGTCGCCGGGGCCGACGCTTTGGTCGAGGATCAGCGCAATGTCTGGCGTGACCTGCGTCACCAGCTGGGCGAGGCCGGTATCGATGTACTCGGCTCACGTCAGATCGACGAAGCGGTCACCGCGGACGAGGCGGCCTGGCTCGAAAAGCATTTCCGCGAACAGATTTTCCCGATCCTGACGCCGCAGGCGCTCGATCCCGCGCATCCATTCCCGTTCATGCCCAATCGCGGGCTGGCGGTGATTTTCGATCTCGTCCGCGCGTCGGATGGCGAGACGATCCGCGAACTGGTGATGCTGCCCGCCGCGATGGCGCGGTTCGTCCGGCTGCCCGGCGAACCGGCGCGCTATGTCGCGGTCGAATCGCTGGTCAAGCGCTTCTCGACCCTGATCTTTCCCGGCTATGCGGTGAACGGCGCCGCCGAATTCCGCGTGCTGCGCGACAGCGATATCGAGATCGAGGAAGAGGCCGAGGATCTGGTCCGCTATTTCGCCAACGCGATCAAGCGGCGGCGGCGCGGGCGCGTGATCCGGCTCGAACTCGAATCGGGCATGCCCGAAGCGCTGGGCGTGGTGTTGCGCGAGGAACTCGCCGGCGGTGATGCCTTCGTCACCGAAAGCGGCGCGTTCCTCGGCGTCCACGACCTCGAAGCGATCATCGACGAGAACCGGCCGGACCTGAAGTTCGTGCCGTACAGCCCGCGCTTTCCCGAACGAATCCGCGAATTCGGCGGCGATTGTTTCGCGGCGATCAAGGCCAAGGACATCGTCGTCCACCACCCGTACGAGACGTTCGAGGTGGTGATCGAATTCCTCAAACAGGCGGCCGCCGATCCCGACGTCGTCGCGATCAAGCAGACGCTCTATCGCGCGGGCAAGCAGTCGGCGGTGATCAATGCGCTGATCGCCGCGGCCGAATCGGGCAAATCGGTGACCGCGGTGGTCGAATTGAAGGCGCGGTTCGACGAGGAACAGAATCTGCTCTGGGCCTCCGCGCTCGAACGCGCGGGCGTGCAGGTCGTCTATGGCTTCTTCGACTGGAAGACCCACGCCAAGGTGTCGATGGTGGTCCGGCGCGAGGCCGGCGAATATAAGACCTACTGTCATTTCGGGACGGGCAATTATCATCCCGTCACCGCGCGTATCTATACCGACCTCAGCTTCTTCACCGCCGATCCCGAAATCGGCCGCGATGCCGCGCAGATCTTCAATTACATCACCGGTTATGTCGAACCGACGCTGAGCCTCGCCGGCATTTCGCCGCGCGACATGCGCCCGCGGCTGACCGCGTTGATCGATGCCGAGATCGCCAACGCCAATGAGGGCCGGCCTGGCGCGATCTGGGCCAAGATGAACTCGGTGGTCGACCCGGCGATCATCGAGAAATTGTACGAAGCGTCGAATGCCGGCGTCGAGATCGACCTGATCATCCGCGGCATCTGCTGCCTCAAGCCGGGCGTGCCTGGCATGTCGGAGAATATCCGCGTCAAATCGGTCATCGGACGGTTTCTCGAGCACAGCCGAATCTGGTGTTTCGGCAACGGCAAGGCGCTGCCCAACGATGGCGCCAAGATCTTCATTTCGTCGGCTGACTGGATGCCGCGCAATTTCGATCGCCGGGTCGAATATATGCTGCCGATCCTCAATCCGACCGTGCACGATCAGATCCTCGACCAGGTGATGGTGGCGAACCTGATCGACACCGAACAGAGCTGGGTGCTCCACGCCGACGGCTCCTACGACCGGATCGAGCCGGGGCCGCGGCCGTTCAACCTGCATCGCTATTTCATGACCAATCCGTCGCTATCGGGCCGCGGTGCCGCGCTTGAGGGCGGGGCCGTGCCTAAACTATCGCTGACGCGGCGGCGTTAGCGACGCGATGGCGACCCTTCTGTTTCGTAAGCCCAGGGCCGAGCCGGTTGTGGGGCAGCCCCGCACCGGCATCATCGACATCGGATCGAACTCGATTCGCCTGGTGGTCTATCAGGGCCCGCCGCGGCTGCCCGCGCCGTTGTTCAACGAAAAGGTCATGGCGGGGCTGGGGCGGGGGCTCGGCGAAACCGGGCAATTGGCGCCACAGGGGTTGGAACTCGCGATCGAAGCGCTCGAACGCTTCTCGGCATTGGCTCATGAAATGGAAGTCGAAAGCCTGCGGACGGTTGCCACCGCCGCCGTACGCGACGCTTCCAACGGCCACATTCTGCTCGATGCCGCGGCGCGGATCGGGCTTCCGGTCGAATTGCTGTCGGGCGAACAGGAAGCGACCGCGGCCGGAATGGGCGTGCTCTCCGCCATTCCCGACGC
>DASVNU010000014.1:0-12624 GCA_036383655.1 Sphingomonas sp.
ATCGCGTTCACCGTCGCCCGGCCGCGATCCGAAATGGCGAAGGCCGAGAGCGGGCCGTTGTTCAGGTCGACAAGGTCGCCCGAGCCGCCCACCTGCATCCAGCGGTTGCCGCCCAGGCTCCAGGCGTCGTCCGAGGTGAAGCGCGAGAAATAATAGCCGAGGTTGAGCGTGTTCGGGCCGGTCTTGATATTGACCACCGCCTCGTTCGAGACGTTCTGGAGCTTCTTGTCGACCCACCACGAACCGAATTGCTGCACATAATCGGTCGGCGCGAGCGTCTGGCCGGTGTTGAGCGTGTGAACGAGCGTCTGGCCAGGATTGCCTGCCGTCGCAAGCGCCGCCGCCACGGTGATCGCGCCCGCGCCTTGCGGCACGAGGCCGGTCGTCCGCAGCGTGCCGCTGGTGAATCCGAAGCGGTCGGTAAAGCTGATCCCGCCGCCAAAGTCGTAATCGAGGCTGGCGCCGGTGACCACACCTTTCCAGCCGCGGCCATCGGCGAGGTCGACGCGCTCGGTCGCACCGCTGCCCGCGGAGCCCGGCGAGATGATCGTCGCGTAACGCGTATATTGGTTGAGCTGGTTGTACGTGCCCCGATCGATGCCGGGAACGTTCGCCGCGAACGGCAGGAACCATTCGCCGTGATCGTCGGTGTAGCGGGCGAAGATGTTGAACTTGCCGCGCGAGAATTTCTTGGTGATGTTGGCGGTAATCTGCTGGCCGCGTTCGGTGTCGAAGCCGGCCTTGCGCGCCGTATCGCCGCGCGAAACATAGCCGCCGACCATGTAATAGAGATCGTCGGCGAGCTTGCCGCTGAGATAGCCGTCGACTCGCCAGGCGCTGTAATCGGTGATCGAGGCGCCGATGCTGCCCTGCGTCTGGTCATGGCCTTCGCGCAGGCGGAGGTTGGTGGTCAGGCCGGGCTGGCCGTCCGAATAGAGCGACGCCGGGCCGCCGTTCACGCCTTCGATGCCCGCGACGGTCTCGTCGATGCGGACCATGCCGGTCTGATCCATGAACGACAGGCTGCTCGAGCCATAGACCGGAACGCCGTTGAACTGCATCGTGACGAACGGCGCGTCGCCGGTGCTGGGGATGCCGCGGACGAAGATGTTGGAGGTGCCGACGCCGCCCGAGCTTTCGACCCACACGCCGGGGATCGACTTGAGCGCGTCGCCGGCGCTCTTGGGCGCCTGCAGCTTGAGATCGTCGGCCGACAGCGTGGTGACCGAATAGCCGGCTTCGAGCTTGTTGATGCCATTGCCCGCGGCGCGGCCAGTGACGATGATGTCGGGCTGATCGGCGGCAGGCGCGGCGTCCGCGGCCTGCGCGGGATCAGCAGCCGGCGCGGGGGGAGAGGCGGGCGTTTCCTGCGCCGCTGCGGGATGGGCGAGAGCAATCGCCAGCGCGAACCCCGACACAGCAACGAAATTGCGATTGCGCATAACCGTCATGATCCTCTCCTGCCGCTGCTTCCTGCTCGGGAAGCGCCTGATCACGCGGTCTACACACGAATGAATTGCATTTCAATAGACTGTTGCATAGCGATATTATTCTTCTAAATCATTCTATATCAATTGGATAAGGTGAGACATCGGACGTTTTCTGTGGCAGAGATGTCACAACACGTGCAACGAATTTTCACACCGTCACACGACCAAAAAAGCGATGCGCTTCGCCTTGTGCCGTCTTCGCGCAAACCGTTGGTTGCATCGGTGATCGTGACCAGCCTATTTTGCCGGCGCTGAGCGGGGGCGGTGCATCGTCGAGGATCGTCGGAAACCAGTTTCAATGGCTGCCCGGCGGCCCGCTGATTGAGGAGCATTGCCTTGCGTCGACGCGCCATGGATTTGAACATGGGGGATATCGCCCGGCTCGCCAATGTGTCGAAGCCGACCGTGTCGCGCGTCCTCAACAACAGCCCGCTGGTCAATGAAGAGACGCGCGAACGCGTGCTGCGCGTCGCGCGCGAGAACGGCTATGCGATCAATCGCAACGCGCAAAAGCTGCGCCAGGCGCGCAACGACACGGTCGCGGTCGTGCTCGATTTCGGCTCGCACCGCGCCGGCCGGATCGCCGACCCGTTCATCTTCGAATTGCTGGCGGGCGTGTCGGAATCGCTGTCGGTCCGCAACCAGGACCTCTTGCTCTCGCCGTCCAGCCTGACCGATGTGCAGAGCCATCTCGACCTGATCAGTTCGCGTGTCGCCGACGGCTTCATCTTCCTCGGGCAAGGCGTGCGCGGCCCGATGCTGCGCGACCTGGCGCGCGCCGGTGCGCCGTTCGTGGTCTGGGGAGGGGTCGATCCGACCGAACCCTATTGCTCGGTCGGCAGCGACAATCGGCTGGGCGGGCAATTGGCGGGCGAGTTGTTCGTCAAGCGCGGCGCGAAACGCTGGCTGTTCGTCGGCAATGTCGCGCATGGCGAGATCCGGATGCGGTTCGACGGCCTCCGCGCGGTCGCCGCCAGGCATGCCGAGGTGACCGTCGAACATCTCGAGGTCGAACACATGGCCTATGCGCCCGTCTATCAGCAGATGCTGGCGTGGCTGCGCGGAAACCCTCCGCCCGACGCGGTGTTCGCCTTTTCGGATACCGCGGCGATCGCGATCGTCGCGGCGTTCCGCGAGCTGGGGCTCGAAGCGCCGGCCGATTATTCGCTGTGCGGCTATAACAACATCCCGCCCGCTGCCGATTTCACCCCGGCGCTGACCACGATCGAACAGGAAACGCATCTGGCCGGCGCGATTCTGGTCGAAAAGCTGATGCAGATCCTCGACGGCGGGAAGCCGAAGTCGAGCGTGCTCCCAACCCGCCTGATCGTCCGTCAGACTTAGGACGCATCGACATTCTGGTTTGAGCATGTGGCCAGCTTTCAATCCTCCCCCGCCAGGGGGAGGTGGCGCCGAAGGCGACGGAGGGGGCGGTTGGCGATACACTCACCTTCGTGCTTCCTCCCCTTCCGTCAGGCTACGCCTGCCACCTCCCCCTGGCGGGGGAGGATTGGTTTGAATGTCGATATGCCCTAGGCTGGTGCGAGCCGCAGCACGCGGTCGAGATCGACCGCCGCAGTGGACGCGAACACTAGGTCGGCCTCGGCCAGGATGCCGCCATCGCCGATCCCGATCGCGACCATGCCCGCGGCCTTGATCGCCGTCACACCCGCCGCGGCATCCTCGAACCCGACGCAATCGGCGGGCACGACGCCGAGCCCGGCCGCGCAGGCAAGGAAGATGTCCGGGGCGGGCTTGGACAGCGCGACCTTGGCGGCATCGGCGACGAAATCGATCCGGCGCAACAGGTCCGCGCGCGCCAGCACCATCGTCGCGTTGCGGCTGGCGGAGGCGATCCCGAGCGCCAGCCCTGCGGCGCGCGCCCGCGCCAGCAAATTGGTCGCGCCCGGCAGCACGTCGGCATCGGTCATCGTCGCCAGCGCGTCGAGATAATAGCCGTTCTTGCGCGCCGCGAGCTGCTCCTTGGCGGCAAGGTCCAGCGACACGCGGCCAAGCGTCAGGATATGGTCGAGCGATCCCATGCGATCGACGCCCTTGAGCGCCTCATTGTCATGCTCGTCGAAGGCGATGCCGAGTTCGTCCGCGATCCGTTTCCAGGCGACGAAATGGAGGCGGGCGCTGTCGACCAACACGCCATCCAAGTCGAAGATCGCCGCGCGGAACGCCATGATCAGGCCGCGACCTCTTCACCGGCGACGCGGATCGCGACCGTGCGATCGCCGCGCACCGACACGCTGGCGGTCCGGCCCGACACCGCGACATCGACCTGTGCACCGCGGAACGCGACGGTGAAGCGATAGTCGGACAGGCCGGGTATCTCGACGGGATCGAAGCACAATACGTCACCCTCGACGCGCATGCCGGCAAAGCCCATCGCCAGCGTCGTCCAGCTTCCCGCCAGCGCCGCCATGTGCAGCCCGTGATCGGTATTGCCGAACAGGTCGTTGAGGTCGGTCAGCGCCGCGACGCGCCAGTAATGCGCCGCCCGCGCGCCGTCGCCGGCATGCGCCGCCGCGGTGGCGAAGGCGCTCGCCGACAGGGTCGAATCGTGCGCCGTGGTGGCTTCATAGGTGTCGAGCATCCGCCGCCGCATCGCCGGGTCGAACGCGTCGGGCATCAGCGCCAGCGCGAGCACCGCGTCCGCCTGTTTCGAGACGCGACGGCGATAGATGGCGAGCGGATGGAAATGCAGCAGGAGTGGATAGGATTCGGGCGGCGTCGTCTCGAACGGCCAGGGGTCGAGCCGGAAAAAGGCGTCGTCCTGCGCATAGACCTGGTGCTCGTCGTCGAACGCCAGCACCATCGCGTCGGCGGCGTGGACCATGCGCGCGGCCTCGGCATCGTCGATCAACGACGCCGCCAGGCCTTCGCGCGCGGCGAACCGCAAATGCCGCGCGGCCATCAGGTTCGTGTAGAGGTTGTTGTTGACGATCGCCGAATATTCGTCGGGTCCGGTCACGCGGTTGATGACGAAGGCGCCGCCGCGGTCGGCATCGTGAAACCCGATCGCCAGCCAGATACGCGCCGTCTCGACCAGCATCGCCGCGCCGCCGGCGTCGAGCAATGTGCGATCGCCGGTGGCCGCCAGATAGGTCTCCAGCGCGTAGGCGATATCGGCATTGATATGATATTGCGCGGACCCGGCGGGGAAATAGGACGAACATTCGTGCCCCCCGATCGTCCGCCACGGATAGAGCGCGCCCTGTTCGTGCCCCATCGCCCGCGCATTGTCGCGCGCGGCGGCAAGCTTTGAAATCCGCCAGTCGAGCATCGCCCGGGCAATCGCCGGAGAGGTGAAGGCGAAGACCGGCATGACGTAGAGATCGGCGTCCCAGAAGACATGGCCTTCATAGCCCTCCCCGGTCTGTCCCTTGGCGCCGATCGAGGTCTTGCCGTCGCGCCCGACCGCCATCGCCAGTTCGGCGAGGGAAAAGCGGATGGCGAGCTCGGCATCGGGTTGCCCCGGAAAGGCGATGTTGCTCGCCGCCCAGAAATCGACGAACCACGCCACCTGATCGGCCAGCAAGGCGTCATAGCCGCGCTCGACCGCGACGCGCAGAACGCTGGACAATGAGTCGAGGCCCTGCCCGTCGAGCGAGGCGCGGTAACCCGAGGCGAAATCGACCTGCACCTGTCCGTCGACCGTCCGGCGCCCGATTTCGCGCATGCCCGATGTCACGACGAAACCGCTCGTCTGCAGGCGATCGGTGCGCGCGGCGATGCCGGGTTCGTCACGAACCTGGGGGTCGACCCATGGGCTGGTCGCCATGACCGGGGCGACGCGCGGGTCGTAGATGCCTTCCGGGGGGACCTCCGTGGCGTCGCGCAGGCCGCTTCCCGGTGGTGGCGTCACCATTGGCGACACGGTCACATCGGTGCCTTGGGCGAAGCTGACGCGGGTCAGCACCAGCGCGGTCTCGGTCATCGAGACGAATTGCTCGATCACGATCCCGGTCGATCCGGCGAACGCTTCGGTTCGCACGCAGCGGGCGAGGTCGAGCTCGACGCTCGTCGCCGCGCCGATCGGCTCGCCGCCGACCAGGATCGCCGGCCGGGTGGCATCGGCGACCGCCAGGCGGAGATCGCTTTCGCGGGCATAGCCGTGCGCCGCTTCGTGATAAGCGATCGGCACGCGTTCGAAGACGCCGTTCAGATAGACGTTGGGCGCTCCCGTCGCGTCACCCGGGCCGCGGATGCCGATGAAACCGTTGCCGATCGAAAACAGCGCCGGGACAGAGCCCGACCGGACCGAATCCCCCTCGGCCGCGAGGCGCCAGGCGTCACGCGCAAATCGCATGTCAGCAAAAAACGCTTCGGGTAATGACCGCCCCACGCAATTCCTCTCCGATGCGGCGATCAATCGCCCGATTGCCAATGATATGCATTTCATAATAGGAGATGGTCAAGACAATAAGCCGGGCATCCCGGCAGGGGAGGCGCATGAACAGGACCCGGATGATCGTCGCACTGGCATTGACCTATGCCGTGTTCGCGGTGCTGCTCAACAGCGTCGGCACCGTCATCCTGCAGTCGATCGAATCGTTCCAGGTGACCAAGGTCGCGGCGAGCTCGCTCGAGGGGTTCAAGGATCTGTCGATCGCGGCGACCAGCTTCCTGCTGGCGGCGCAGCTGCCGCGATTCGGGCTGCGGCGCGCGATGATCGTGGCGCTAGGACTGGTCGCGATCGCTTGCCTGGCGATGCCGCTATTCCCGGGGTTCTGGACCACGCGTTTACTGTTCCTCGCGGTCGGCGTCGCGTTCGGCGTCACCAAAGTATCGGTCTATAGCTTCGTCGGCCTGTTGACCGGGGACAGCGCGCGTCACGCTTCATTGCTCAACGTGATCGAGGGCGTGTTCATGCTCGGCGTGCTCAGCGGCTATTGGATCTTCGCCGCGTTCATCGACCCGGCCGATCCGGGCAGCCGGCAATGGCTGAACGTCTATTATGTGCTGGCCGCCGTCAGCTTGGTCGCGTTGGCGCTGCTCGCCGTCACGCCCTATGACGAGAGTGCGGTCGACGAACCGGCGGCCGCACCGCACGGCGCGGGACAGAAATTCGCCGAGATGGTCGCGCTCGCCTGGCGGCCGCTGAGCCTCAGCTTCATCGCCGCGATCTTCTGCTACGTGCTGGTCGAACAAGGCATCGGGTCGTGGCTGCCGACCTTCAACCGCGAATTGCTCGGCCTGTCGGCGCCGATGAGCGTGCAGGCGGCATCGATCTTCGCGGTGTGCCTGGCGGCAGGGCGGCTGGGCGCGGGCGTCATCGTGCGGCGTACCGGCTGGTTTCCGCTGGTGCTGGGGTGCCTGGTCGGGATGGCGGTGCTGATCGTCGCGGTGCTGCCGCTCGCCGCCGCGCATCAGGGGCAAGTGACGAGCTGGGCCGGCGCACCGGTCGCGGCGTTCCTGTTCCCGGCGATCGGCCTGATGATGGCGCCGATCTATCCCGCGCTCAATTCGGCGATCCTGTCGTCGATGGCCCCCAGGGAGCAGCCCGCGATGGTCGGGCTGATCGTGGTATTCTCGGCGCTCGGCGGCACCACCGGCTCGTTCGTCGTCGGCCATATCTTCGCGATGTTCCAGGGCACGATCGCCTTCTACGTGCTCCTCATCCCGATCGCCGCGCTGGCGGCGGCGTCGACGATGGTCCGGCGAAAATTGGTGCGATAACCGGTCGGCTTTTCACCGCGGCCGGCCGCCCCCACGAACTTCTCCGTTCGGCGGACGGCATCTGCCTGTTGGTATCCAATATCCAATATACAGATAGACGCGAAACGGCCGCGCCATGTCCGAAGACACGACGCGGCCGATGCCCCCCGATCAGAAGTTGAAGCGCAGCCCGGCGTTGATCGTGAAGCTGCGCAGCCGCGAATCGTCGTCGATATTGCCGACCACGAAGCCCGACACGCGCCCGCCATGAGCGTTGGCGAGGATACCCGCCGAATAGCGCATCGCGTTTTTCCAGGTGTTGGTCTGGAGCGAGAAGGTCGTGACCGGCGCCCCGAAGGCGAAGCTGGAGCTATCACCGCGCGACCAATTCTCCATCCGCGCCGCGCTGATGAAGGGCTCGAACGTCGCTGTGGCTTCCGACCCGCCGCGATAGGACAGGCGCAGACCGGCCTGGCCGATCTTGGTGGTGTCGCTGCCCGGCGTCCACACGCTGAAGGCGTCGATCGCGAGCGGATCGATCTTCGTATCGGCGTAATTATACTGAGCGAACGGCGTCGCGGCGAAGCCGGTCTTGCCGCCGATCCGATACGACGCGCGGACCGAGCCCGCCGTCGCGTCGCCGCGCAGCCGCTGCGTACCGACCGTGCCGAACAGCGACGGCATGGCCAAGGTGTAATGGCGCCATTCCTTGCGGATGTTGCCTTCGAGTTCGAAGGCGCCGTTACCGACCACCAGATAGCCGCCGACGAACGGCGTTTCGACCTTGATCCGCTCGCCGGCCGCCAGCGGGGCCGAAGCTCCGTACCAGCCGCCCATCACGCCGGCATTGACGTGCCAGCCGCTGCCGAAGCCGAACGCCAGATCGGCACCGACCTGGGCCGCGTGATGGCTGGTGCGGAAGCGCGTCGACGAGGTGTAGAGGAGACCGCCGCCGGACAGCGCGGAACTGATCGTCTGGGTGGTGTGGCCGCCGCTGCCGCGCATCCACAGGCTGAACCGCGTGCCGCCGGCATCGGTCCGGTTGGTCACGAACGGGCTGATCGGATCGTCGAGCAGACCAGAGGCCGATTCGGCCATGTAGGTGAGGTTGCCGAGCCCGGCGGCGGTCGGATTGACCGCCTGGATCAGCCCGAACTGATGCGCGTTCGACGGGTTCTGCCCGAAGCTGTCGAGGATGAACCCGGTCGTCGGGAACGGGGTGCTGGAGGTGAAGGCAGTGGCGGGTGCTGCCCCGGCGACCGTCACCACCGGCAGGAAGCCGCCGGGGACGAACGACCGCGTGCCGACCAGGTTCATCGTGACATTGGTGTTGCCCGTGGCCGAGCCGCCGATGTTCAGGCGATCGGCCGTGGCGCTATTGGTGCTGTAGTCGGCCCAGAACTGGCCGCCGCCCGAATAATTGCCACCGACGGTGACGACATTGGTCGTCAGATTGTTGCGAGCGTTGATGATCCCGGTATTGGCCATCGAGCCTGCGGTCGTGAACGTGCCCGCACCGGCAAAGGTGACACGGCCGGCATTCTGGGTGTTGCCGAGGACCGTCAGCGTGCTGCCGGCCCCGAGATTGACGTTGCCGCCATTGGCCAAATTGGCGGAGACGCTCGACGCGCCGGTCAGATTGGCGATCCCGGTCGGGCCGTTGATCCAGTTCGACGTCGCGACGGTCGTCCCGATCATCTGGATCGCGCCGTTGATCGTCCCGCTGTTGAACAAGGTCGACGGCGTGTTGTGGACGCTGATCACCACCGCATTGGTGCCGCCGGTGATCGTCCCGCTATTGCTGATATTGGCGCTTCCGGTGCCGGTCGCCACCAGCCTGACCCCGTCAATCGTACCCGTGACGAGACCCGCATTATTGACCACCAGCGGACCGTCGACCGTGCTGAGATCGATGCCGTAATCGGGGTCGATCTTACCCGTGCCGGTGACGTTGACGGTGATGCCACCCTTGGTCGACGTGCCGTAGACGCCGGCGAAGCCGGGGGTTCCCGCGGTGATCTCTCCAGCAACCGTGATCGTCGTCATGCCGGTCGACAGACCGCTATCGGTATAGATGCCGCTGCCGTTGGTCGCCGTGATCTTGGTGCCTGCCGCCTGCGATACGTTGATCGTTCCGGCATTCGCGGCCGCATCGTAATTGACCGCCTGGATCCCGTTGCCGTTGGTCGCGGTGACGTTGCCCAGTGCGTTGACCGAAATACCGCCGGTGCCGTTGGTCTGGGCAATGATACCGGTCGTGCCGGAGACGTTGCCGGCGGTCACGCCGACAGTGCCCGCGCCTCCCGCAGCGATCTGTTCGGCGAGGATCGCCGCGGCGCCGGTCGAGGACACGTTGCCCGCATTCACCGTCACATTGCCGCCGTCGGTCAGCCCGACGATGCCATAGCCGGTGGTCGCGGTTACCGGGCCGATCGTGGTGACCGCCACGTTGCCGGTGCCGTAATTCTCTGCATCGACGCCGAACTTCCCGCCGACCGCGCCGTTGGCGGTCACGCCGACATTGCCGGTCGATGTACTGATCAGCCCCGCGACGATTCCGGCATTGGCGCCATAGACGTTCCCGTTGGCCACGACCGTGACGTTGCCGGTGAACGAGCTCCCGAACGCGTCGATGCCGTTCTGATCGGTTGACGTGACCGCGCCGGTGGTGACGCTGATGTCGCCGCCGGCATTGGTGTCACGCACCAGGATGCCCGATCCGCCGGTGGCGCCGCTCGCGCCCGAAATATCGACCGTGACCGTTCCCGACCCGTTGTTCTGGATCGTTGCGCCGTTGCCGTTCAGCCCGAAGAAGCCACCGGCACCGGTCACCGAGATATTGCCCGCGCCGCCGGTGCCGCCGACCAGGGTCAGGCCATTGGTCGCGCCCGTCACCGTATCGGCGACGGCCACGCTCACCGCGTCGTTACCGATCGCCACGATACCGTTGCCCGCCGTGCCGGTCACCGTGCCGCTGGTCGTCACGCCGACCGTGCCAGTGCCGAAGTTGGTCGCGATGATGCCGGTGGTGCCCGAGACGTTGCCGCCGGTCACATCGACATTGCCCGCACCGGCAGCATTGGTTTGCTGCGCGATGATCGCGGCGTTGCCGGTCGAGGTGACGGCGCCCGCATTGACCGTGACGTTGCCGCCTGTGGCCAGCGCGTAGATGCCGTTACCCGTCGTTACATTGACCGGTCCGACCGTGGTGACGCTGGTCGATCCGGTGCCGAAATTCTCGGCATCGACCCCGAACCGCGCGTTGATCGCGCCGTTCGCGGTGACGTCGATATTGCCGGTCGCCGCCGCGGGGAAAATCGCGGCCACCATCGCCGCATTGCCGGCATTGATATCGCCATTGGCGATTTCGGTGACATTCGCGGTGTTCGACACGCTCTGTACGTCGATACCGTTGAAGCCCGCGGTCAGCGCGGAGACCGCGCCAGTGGTAACATTGATGTCGCCGCCCACCGCCGTGTCACGGACGACGATACCATTGCCGCCGGTTGAGCCGCTCGCGCCCGAGACGTTGAAGGTGACCGTGCCCGAGCCGTTGTTCTGGATGTTAGCGCCGTCGCCAGCGCCGCCCATGAACCCGCCGGTGCCGGTGACCGAGATGTTGCCCGCGCCTCCGGTCCCGCCAACCAGCAACAAGCCGTTGGTAGCACCCGTGACAATATCCGCGACGGAGACGCTCACCGCGTCGCCACCCCTCGCGTAAATGCCGTCGGCGGCGATCCCGGTAACCGTGCCGCTGGTGGTAACGCTCACCGTACCCGTGCCGGAATTAACCGCATAGATGCCCCGTGAGCCCGACACATTTCCTGCGGTCACGTCGATCGAACCCGCCCCGGCGCTGATTTGCTGCGCGCGAATCCCGTAGCCGCCAGTGGCAAAGACGTCGCCGGCATTGACCGAAACATTACCGCCGTTGGTTTGCGCGTAGATGCCGCTGCCGGTCGTCGCGTTGACCGGGCCGACGGTCTTGACGCTGGTGTTGCCCGTGCCAAAGTTCTCCGCATCGACGCCGAACCGCGCGTTGATCGCGCCGTTGGCGGTAACGTCGATGTTGCCGGTCGCCGCCGCCGGGAAGATCGCGGCCACCATGCCGGCATTGCCCGCATTGATGTCGCCATTGGCGACTTCGGTGACGTTGGCGGTGTTCGACACGCTCTGCACGTCGATCGCGTTCTTGCCCGCGGCCAGCGCGGTCACAGCCCCGGTGGTGACGCTGATGTCGCCGCCGATCGCGGTATCGCGGACGACGATGCCGTTGCCACCGGTCGAGCCGCTCGCGCCCGAAATGTCGACCGTGACCGTGCCCGAGCCGTTGTTGAGGATGTTGGCCGCATCACCGCTGCCGCCGAAGAACCCGCCGGGGCCGTTCACCAAGATGTTGCCCGCGCCGCCGGTGCCGCCGATCAAGGTCAGGCCGTTGGTCGCGCCGGTCACCGTGCCGAAGGCCGTCACGGTCACATCGCTATTGCCGACTGCCTTGATGCCCTCAGCCGCGGTGCCGGTCACCGTGCCAGCGGTGACGACGCGGACCAGGCCGGTACCGAAATTGTGCGCGTCGATACCCGTCGTGCCCGAGACATTGCCCGCGCCCACATCGACGATGCCCGCGCCGGCAACCTTGGTCTGCTGCGCGACGATCGCGGTGTTGCCCGTCGAGGTGACATCGTTCGCGGACACCGTAACGTCGCCGCCGGTAGTGAGCGCGAAAATGCCATTGCCGGTGGTGACGTTGACCGGGCCCACCGTGGTGACGCTGGTCGAGCCGGTGCCGAAATTCTCCGCATCGACCCCGAACCGCGCGGTGATCGCGCCATTCGCGGTCACGTCGATATTGCCGGTCGCCGCCGCCGGGAAGATCGCGGCCACCATGCCGGCATTGCCCGCATTGATGTCGCCGTTCGCCACTTCGGTAATGTTGGCGGTATTTGACAGGCTCTGGACGTCGATCGCGTTCTTGCCCGCGGTCAGCGCGGTCACCGCGCCCGTGGTGACGCTGATATTGCCGCCGGCCGCCGTATCGCGGACGATGATGCCGTTGCCGCCGGCCGAGCCGCTCGCGCCCGAAATGTCGATCGTGACGGTACCAGAGCCGTTGTTCTTGATATTCGCCGCGTCGCCGGTGCCACCGACGAAACCGCCGGCCCCTGTCACCGATATATTACCCGCGCCGCCGGTCCCGCCGACCAGGGACAGGCCATTGGTCGCGCCCGTCACCGTGTCGGCGACGCTGATCGTCACCGCATCGTTGCCGGTCGCCTTGATACCCTCGGCGAACGTGCCGGTAACCGTGCCGTTGGCCGTGACGCTGACCGTGCCGGTGCCGAAATTGTGCGCATCGATGCCCGTCGTGCCCGAGACGTTGCCCGCGGTCACATCGACATTGCCCGCGCCGGCAACCTTGGTCTGCTGCGCGATGATCGCGGTGTTGCCGGTCGAGGTGACATCGCCC
>DASVNU010000015.1:0-10214 GCA_036383655.1 Sphingomonas sp.
AAGAACATCACCGCCGGCGTCGCCCATGTGAACGCCAGCTTCAACAATACCATGATCACCATCACCGATGCCCAGGGCAATGCGATCAGCTGGTCGTCTGCCGGGATGATGGGGTTCAAGGGATCGCGCAAGTCGACCCCGTACGCGGCGCAGGTTGCCGCCGAGGACGCCGGCCGCAAGGCCGCCGAGCACGGCGTCCGCACGCTCGAGGTAGAGGTCAAGGGTCCGGGTTCGGGCCGCGAGTCGGCGCTTCGTGCGCTGCAGGCGGTCGGCTTCCAGATCACCTCGATCCGCGACGTGACCTCGATCCCGCACAACGGCGTGCGCCCGTCGAAGCGTCGCCGCGTCTGAATTCGTCTGGCCGGCGCGCGGTTGATCGCGCTGCGCCGGCATTCGCCCACGGCCGTAGGGGTTACCCTCACCCCCGGCCCAACAGAGGGAAGCCCCCGTGTCTGTCAATGCAAAGAACTGGCAGGAATTGAAGAAGCCCAACGCGCTCGAAAAGAAGGGCGGCGACGGGAAGAGCAAGGCGACGTTCGTTGCCGAGCCGCTCGAGCGTGGCTTCGGTCTGACCCTTGGCAACGCGCTGCGTCGCGTGTTGCTGTCGAGCCTTCAGGGCGCGGCGGTCACCTCGATCAAGATCGAGAACGTGCTGCACGAGTTCAGCTCGCTTGCCGGTGTGCGTGAAGACGTGACCGACATCGTGCTCAACGTGAAGCAGATCGCGCTCAAGATGCAGGGCGAAGGCCCGCGTCGCCTCCAGCTGGCCGCCACCGGCCCGGCTGAGGTCAAGGCCGGCGACATCGCCGTGTCGGGTGACATCGAAGTGATGAACCCCGATCTGGTGATCTGCCACCTCGACGAAGGCGCGACGCTCAACATGGAGCTGACCGCTGATGTCGGTAAGGGTTATGTCGCCGCGGTTGCCAACCGTCCGGCCGATGCGCCGATCGGCCTGATCCCGGTCGACGCGCTCTACTCGCCGGTGCGCCAGGTGTCGTACAAGGTCGAGAACACCCGCGTCGGGCAGGAACTCGATTACGACAAGCTGACGCTGACGGTCGAAACCGACGGCACGGTGACCCCGGAAGACGCGCTCGCTTACGCCGCGCGCATCCTCCAGGACCAGCTGGCGCTGTTCGTCCACTTCGACGATTCGGCGATCACCCGCTCGGCGCCGATCGGCGTCGCCGCGGCACCGTCGGATACCGGCGTTTCGGGCGACACCCAGCAGATCAATCGTTACCTGCTCAAGAAGGTCGACGAGCTCGAACTGTCGGTGCGGTCGGCCAACTGCCTCAAGAACGACAACATCATCTATATCGGCGATCTGGTCGGCAAGACCGAAGCCGAGATGCTGCGCACCCCGAATTTCGGCCGCAAGTCCTTGAACGAGATCAAGGAAGTGCTGTCGTCGATGGGGCTGCGTCTCGGGATGGAAATCCCGGGCTGGCCGCCTGAGAACATCGAAGAGATGGCCAAGAAGCTCGAGCAGGAGATTATGGGGTAATCTCCCAGGCCGTCGCCCCAGCGAAAGCTGGGGCCTCGTGCCACGGAGCTACCTCATGAGATCCCAGCTTTCGCTGGGATGACGGAATAAACGGTGGGCTCATCCGTCCCCACCTGGCCCGGGGTACCTCAAACGGCCCCCTGACGAACGAGAAGGACATATCATGCGTCATAAGGTTGGCGGTCGTAAGCTTCAGCGTACTTCCGCGCATCGTCTCGCCCTGTTCCGCAACATGGCGGCCGCGCTCATCAAGCACGAGCAGATCACCACCACCGTCGCCAAGGCGAAGGAACTTCGCCCCTATGTCGAAAAGCTGGTGACGCTGGCCAAGAAGGGCGGCCTGTCGAACCGTCGTCTGGCGCATGCGCGCCTGCTCGACGACGCGCAGCTGGTGAAGCTGTTCGACGTGATCGGACCGCGCTACGCCTCGCGCGCTGGTGGCTATACCCGCGTCATCAAGGCCGGCATTCGCGCCTCGGACGCCTCGCCGATGGCGATCATCGAGTTCGTCGATCGCGATGTCTCGGCCAAGGGTCAGGATTCGGGCCCGGTGATGACCGACGAGGATTACGACGTCGCCGCCTGACCGGCATCGACCGACCTAGCAAAAGGCCCTGCGAAAGCGGGGCCTTTTTGTTTGGGTCATCGCAGCAGCGACCGCGGCGTCGGCGACAGCATCAGCACCTGCGGCGTGCGCTCGCGGTAATTGGCCAGTGCCGGCCGAAGCGATCCGCGCCAAGCCGCCGTCGCGCGCAACTTGCGCTGTGCTGCTTGGTAGGCGGCGGGGTCGGCGACCCGCGTGAACCACACCAGCAGCCGTTCGCTTTGCCGCACATGGAGCCGCGGGAAATTGTTGGGCTCGGTCTCGGAGCTATAAGCGGCGAGTACCGGCAGGCCGGCCGTGCGATAGGCGGGCGCCAGCCTATCGCGGAAATAGGCCGCATATCCCTCATCGGGCTGCTTCCACAGATATTCGATCGTCGCCACGACCATTCCTGCCGGCCGGCCGGGCGCGCCGGGGCGCGGCCGCTGCCCGCTCGCTGGCCCGAACCCCGATCCCGGCCAGGCGGGCCGCAACAACAGCACATCGTCATTGTCGTCGAGTAACGGGTTGGCCTCGCCGCGATGCGCCTGCCACACCGGCCCGAAATAGAAATCACCCAGCGCCTTGCCGCGCGCTTCCATCGACGAGAAGGCGCGGATCCAGGTGAAGCGGCTGGGGTCGTCGCGGTCACGGAACTGGCCGACCAGCCGCATGCCAAGCTCTTCCTGGCTTTCGACGAACTCGCGTTCGAACAGCGCGATCATCGCATCGCGCTTGCCGGGCACGATCTTGTACTGGCGGAGTTCGATGACGGGATGCGGAGCAGCGTCACTCGCGGCAATACCGGGAGCGGGCAGGGCGAGGGCCGCGGCTGCGGCGAGCGATGGGAAGCGAAGGCGTTTCATGCGCGGCTGAACTCCAGGATCCAGTGGGTTTCGTCATCGGCCGAAAAGACCCGATCCCGGCGCGGTGACAGGCGTTGGCCGCTCGTGGCGAGCATGTTCCGGCGATCTCCCAAGCGATTCCGTACAAAACATACCGGTTGACCGGTTTTGTCAATATACCGGGAGGCCGAGCGTCGCGAGCGAACGAAAAGCCTTGGACCAATAGGTGTTCGCGTACTGGGGACAAAAGAAAGGCCGCGCTCCCTGGAGAGCGCGGCCTTTCTAGTTCGGGCAGGGCGCGGAACTGAATTCCGCGCCGTCGGTGGGGCGGCTTAGCCGCCCGCCGGCCGCGCTTTCGCCGTCTCGGGATTAGCTCACGCAATCCCGCGCGGCTCAGCGGCAGCGATAGTCGCTGTTCGACTGGTCGACCTTCTTGCCCAGGATCGCGCCCAGCGCGCCGCCGATCAGCGTGCCGGCAACGCGGTTGCGGCCGCCGTCGATGACATTGCCGACGATGCCGCCGGCGGCGCCGCCGATGATCAGGCCGGTCGTGCCGTCCGACCGCTTGCAATAATAACGGCCGTCGGACCCGCGATAGACCTGGTCGTTCGAGCTCAGCGTACGTTCCTGGTAGCTCGGGTCGTCACGATAGTAGCGCGAGGCATCGTAATCGGTCGAATATTGGCCGTCATTGGGGCCATTGTAGCGCGGGTCGTTATAGCCGCCATTGTTATAGCCATAACGCCGGTCGCGGCGCTGCGCCGCCTCATAGTCGGCACGGGCGCGGTCGTAGATCGAGGTTTCACTGTCATAGCGGCGCTGGGCGGCTTCCCAGCGGCGCTGTTCGGAAGCGGTCTGCGCCGTTGCGGGGAGCGCGATCGACGACAACAGAATCGCGACGATCGGGAGGGAGCGGATCATTTTTCTTCTCCATGGTTACGGACGGGACAACGCGGTCTAGCCGTTATGGGTCCGAAACGGCGCCATTGCTATGGTTGAACACGGTGTACCGCCTGATAGACAAGATGCCCCACGCTAGCTTGCGGAGCCCTGAATGCGCCATATCCTGCCGCTCACCCTGATCGCGCTCGCCGCGCCCGCTCTTGCCCAGACGAGTTCCCCGAAAACCGATATGACCGCCATCACCTATCCCGCCACCGACCGCGGTGACACCGTCGACGATCAATTCGGCGTCAAGGTCGCCGATCCCTATCGCTGGCTCGAAAACGACGTCCGCACCGATCCCAAGGTCGCCGCCTGGGTCGAATCGGAAAACAAGGTCACCGATGCCTATCTGGCGACGCTTCCCGGGCGCGACATATTCAAGGACCGCCTCAAGAAGCTGATCGACGATGAGCGGTTCGGCCAGCCCGAGCGCAAGGGCGGCCGCTATTTCTACCTGCACAATACCGGCCTGCAGAACCAGGCGGTGCTGTTCGTCCGTGACGGCGTCGACGGGCAGGGCAGGGTGCTGATGGACCCCAATGGCTGGTCGAAGGACGGCGCCACCGCGCTCGGCGAATGGGCGCCCAGCGAGGACGGCAAGAAGCTGGTCTATGCGATCCAGGACGGCGGCACCGACTGGCGCACGGTCAAGGTACTCGACGTCGATACCGGCAAGGTGCTCGACGATGATGTCGAATGGGTCAAATTCTCCGGCCTGTCCTGGGCCAAGGATGGATCGGGCTTCTATTATTCGCGCTTCCCGGCGCCACCCGAGGGCAAGAAGTTCCAGTCGACCAACGAGAACCAGGCGGTCTATTTTCACAAACTCGGCACGCCGCAATCCGCCGACGCGCAGATCTATGCGACCCCCGATCATCCCAAATGGGGCCATGGCGCCGGCGTCACCGATGACGGCAAATGGCTGGTCATCTATACGACCGAGGGCACCGACAATCGAAACGACGTCACCATAATCGACCTGACCGCGCCCAATCCGACGCCGCGCAAGCTGTTTACCGGCATGGCCAATATGTGGGGGCTGATCGGCAATCAGGGCGGCAATTTCTACTGGCTGACCAACAAGGATGCGCCGCGCAACAAGGTGGTGATGACCAACCTCTATGCGCGCTCGGCCGTCCCGCCCGAGGTCGAGGTCATTCCTCAGGACAAGGCGGTGCTCGACACCGCCAGCCTGATCGGCGGCAAGCTGATCGGCGAATATATGGTCGATGTGAAGAGCGAGGTCCGCCGCTTCACGCTCGACGGCAAACCCGATGGCACAGTCGCGCTGCCCGGCATCGGTGCGGCCGGCGGGTTCGGCGGCGAGGCCGACAATCCCGAAACCTTCTTCACCTTCACCAGCTACACGACGCCGACGACGATCTATCGCTATGACGTCGCGACCGGCAAAGCGAGCGTCTGGGCCCAGCCCAAGGTGGCGTTCGATCCCGCCGGTTATGAAGTCAGCCAGGTCTTCTATCCGTCCAAGGACAAGACCACGGTGCCGATGTTCATCGTCCGCAAGAAAGGAATGACCGGACCCGCGCCGACTTTGCTCTACGCTTACGGCGGGTTCAACATCTCGATGACCCCGGCCTTTTCGGCGACCCGTGTCGCCTGGCTCGAACAGGGCGGCGTGCTCGCGGTCGCCAACATTCGCGGCGGTGGCGAATATGGCAAGGCTTGGCACGACGCCGGACGCCTCGCCAACAAGCAGAATGTGTTCGACGACTTCATCGCCGCGGGCGAATATCTCAAGGCCAAGGGCTATACCGGCAAGGACCAGCTCGCGATCCAGGGCGGATCGAACGGCGGCCTGCTGATCGGCGCGGTGGTCAATCAGCGGCCCGATCTGTTCGCGGCGGCGCTGCCCCAGGTCGGCGTCATGGACATGCTGCGCTTCGACCGCTTCACCGCCGGGCGCTATTGGGTCGACGATTATGGCTATCCGTCGAAGCAAGCCGATTTCAAAACGCTCTACGCCTATTCGCCCTATCACAACATCCGCGCGGGCAAGCCCTATCCGGCGATCCTGGCGGCGACCGCCGACACCGACGACCGCGTCGTGCCGGGGCATACGTTCAAATACACCGCCATGCTCCAGTCGATGGACCTGGGTGCGAAACCGCGCCTCGTTCGGATCGAGACGCGCGCCGGGCACGGTTCGGGCAAGCCGACCGACAAGATCATCGACGAGACCGCGATCGACTGGGCGTTCATCGCGAGATGGACTGGTCTCAATGTGAAGCCGATCGACTGAATGGTGTTTGCGGTCCGGCGCTTTGTGCCTTGCGTCGGACCATTTTTCCAAGATAGGGTACGGTCATGAACGACCAGACCCCGCTCAAGAAGCCGATCGACAAAAAGGCGTTGCTCGCCAAATATATCGCCGAGCGCGACAAGCGTCTGCGCGACGACGGCAATGCCCAATATCTCAACCTCGAGGGCAATCTGGCGCACTATGCCGCCGACCCGCACACGCCGTTCACCGAGCGCGAGCCCGTCACTGATCATGTGACGTTTGCGTTCGTCGGTGGCGGGTTCGCCGGCCTGGTGACCGGCGCGCGGCTGGCGGAGGCGGGGATCAGCGATTTCCGCATCATCGAAAAGGGCGGGGACTTCGGCGGTACCTGGTATTGGAACCGCTATCCCGGGGCGCAATGCGACACAGCGTCGATGATTTACATCCCGCTGCTCGAGGAAACCGGGCACATGCCGACCGAAAAATACGCGCATGGTCCCGAAATTCTCGAACAATGCCGGCGCATCGGCCGCCAATATCATCTCTACGACAAGGCGCTGTTCCACACCCAGATCCGCGAGGTCGCCTGGGACAGCGAGCGGTCGCTCTGGGTCATCACTACCGGCCGCGACGATCGCTTCACCGCCAAATATGTCGGCATCGGCACCGGCCCGCTCCACGTCGCCAAGCTGCCCGGCATTCCCGGTCTGACGAGCTTCAAGGGCAAGTCGTTCCACACCAGCCGTTGGGATTACGATTACACCGGCGGCGACGCCAATGGCGCGTTGATGACCGGCCTGGCCGACAAGCGAGTCGCGATCATCGGCACCGGCGCGACTTCGGTCCAGGCGGTCCCGCACCTCGCGCGGGCGTGCAGGGAACTCCATGTCGTCCAGCGCACGCCGTCCTCGGTCGATATCCGCAACAATGTGCCGATCGACCCCGAGTGGTTCGCCGGCATCGCCACGCCCGGCTGGCAGCGCCGCTGGCTGGAGAATTTCACCGCCAACCAGACGCCGGGCAATATGATCGAGGAGGATTGGGTCCAGGACGGCTGGACCGATCTGTCGCGCCGGATCAAGGCGCGCGTCGCGACCCTCCCGCCCGACAAGCGCAGCCTGGCCGATATCATCTCGGTATGGGAGGATTCCGACTTCGAGAAGATGGAGGAAATCCGCGACCGCGTCGACGCGATCGTCGAGGACAAGGAGACGTCGGCGAAGCTCAAGGCCTGGTACCGCCAGCTGTGCAAGCGCCCATGCTTCCATGACGCCTATCTCCAGGCGTTCAACACGCCCGGCACGCATCTGATCGATACCGACGGCCAGGGCGTCGAGCGGATCGACGAGACCGGCTTCGTCGTCGCCGGCCAGCATTACGAGGTCGATTGCATCATCTACGCCTCGGGTTTTCATGTCGGGACGAACCTGCAGAGCTTGCTCGGCTTCGACGTCATCGGGCGCGACGGGGTGAAGCTGACCGACAGCTGGGCGCGGGGCATGCGCTCGAAACATGGCATCCACGTCCATGATTACCCGAATATGTTCGTGGTGACGCCGACGCAGGGCGCCAATCTGATCTCCAACGTCCCGCACAATCTGACCGAATCCGCGCGCGCGATCGCCGCGGTCGTTGCGCATGCCGAAAAGATCGGCGCCAAGGAGGTCGAAGTGACGCGCGAGGCGCAGGATGCCTGGGTCGACCTGCTGCTGACCGGGCCGGGGCAGACGTTGCGCAACGCGCCCGATTGCACGCCCGGCTATTACAATAACGAAGGCAAGGATCCAGGGCCGGCAGCGGCGCTAGCGGTCGGCTATCCGCTCGGCGCGTTCGCCTATTTCCGCTATCTCGACGACTGGACGCGGTCGGGCAAGTTCGAGGGCCTGACCTTCAACTGAGCATACCCCTCCCGCTTGCGGGAGGGGTTAGGGGAGGGCGTGTGCCGGGGCCGTACGCCACTCATCTTGATCAGAAAAACAGGCCCTCCCCCAGCTCCTCCCGCAAACGGGATGGGAGCGATTTGTCGCGGCCCGGCCCCCGCAAAGGAGGCCGGGCCGCGCCCCGCTGAATCAGCGAGCGGACATTTGGGGGAAACGTACCAGCGCGGCGCGCGCGACATTGCGCGACCAGATTGCATCGCCGGTCTTGGTTTCCATCATCTCGTTGTCGAGCACCAGCGCGCGGCGATAGGCCGCAGCGGCGTCCGCAGGGCGGTCGGCGCGGACATAGGCCTGGGCGAGCTCGATATAGGCGCCGCCATCCCTGGGCGCGATGCGGGTAAGCGCTTCGGCCGAACGGACGTCGGAATCCCGTGCTGTGACGAGCGCCGTCGTCTGGCCGTCATTCGAGGCCGCCGCTGCCGGAACCGCCGCCAGCGGCGCCGCGACAAGCAACGAGAGAATTACCGTCTTGATCATGTCTGCATCCTTCCAAAAACCACCGCTTGGCTGCGATGTTACAGAATCATGACATATTTACGTATGTTTTGTGAAATGAAAATTACGCGGTTCGTCGCATTGGGCCGAAAAAGGCCAATTCTCGCGGGTGAACTGGCGCTCCGGGGGATCAGTCGTTATCGGGCGCCATGAACCAGCACAGCGACTCGATCCTCATTGTTGATTTCGGCAGCCAGGTGACGCAGCTCATCGCGCGCCGGGTGCGAGAGGCGGGGGTCTATTCGGAAATCGCGCCCTTCCAGTCGGCCGCGGACGCCTTCGCGCGGATGAAGCCGCGAGGGATCATCCTGTCGGGCAGCCCGGCGAGCGTGCTCGACGACGATAGCCCGCGCATCCCGCAACCGATCCTCGACAGCGGCCTGCCGATCATGGGCATTTGTTACGGCCAACAGGTGATGATGCACCAGCTGGGCGGCACGGTGGAGCTCGGCGACAGCGGCGAGTTCGGCCGCGCCTTCATCGAGATCGACGATGGCTGCGAGCTGTTCGACGGGCTGTGGAGCGAAGGCGAGACGCACCAGGTGTGGATGAGCCATGGCGACAAGGTCACCGCGCTCGCGCCCGGTTTCCGCCCCGTCGCGGCCAGCGCCGGCGCGCCGTTCGCGGTGATCGCCGACGACACCCGCCGCTATTATGCGATGCAATTCCACCCCGAGGTCGTCCACACGCCCGACGGCGCCCGGCTGATCGCCAATTTCGCGCGTCACGTCTGCGGGCTGACCGGCGACTGGACGATGGCCGAATTCCGCGCCGCCAAGATCGCCGAGATCCGCGCGCAGGTCGGCGACAAGCGCGTGATCTGTGGCCTGTCCGGCGGCGTCGACAGCGCGGTCGCCGCGGTGCTGATCCACGAAGCGATCGGGCACCAGCTGACCTGCGTGTTCGTCGACCATGGTCTGATGCGCTCGGGCGAGGCCGATCAGGTCGTCAGCCTGTTCCGCGGCCATTACAATATCCCGCTCGTCCATGTGAACGCCGAGACGCTGTTCCTGAGCGGGCTGGAGGGCGTCACCGACCCCGAAGCCAAGCGTAAGTTCATCGGCAAGACCTTCATCGATGTGTTCGAGGACGAAGCCAGAAAGATCGGCGGCGCGGAGTTCCTGGCGCAAGGCACGCTCTATCCCGACGTGATCGAAAGCGTGTCGTTCACCGGTGGCCCATCGGTGACGATCAAGAGCCACCACAATGTCGGCGGCCTGCCCGAACGAATGGACATGAAGCTGGTCGAACCCTTACGCGAATTGTTCAAGGACGAGGTGCGCGCGCTGGGCCGCGAGCTCGGCCTGCCCGACATTTTCGTCGGCCGCCATCCGTTCCCCGGCCCCGGCCTCGCCATCCGCATTCCCGGCGAAGTGAGCAAGGAACGCTGCGACATCCTGCGCAAGGCCGATGCGATCTACCTCGAGGAAATCCGCAACGCCGGCCTGTACGATGCCATCTGGCAGGCGTTCGCGGTGCTGCTGCCGGTGCGCTCGGTCGGCGTGATGGGCGACGGCCGTACCTATGACAACGTTCTGGCGTTGCGCGCCGTGACCTCGGTCGACGGCATGACGGCGGACGCTTACCACTTCACCGGCGAATTCCTGTCGCGCGTCGCGACCCGGATCATCAACGAGGTCCGCGGGATCAACCG
>DASVNU010000016.1:0-9500 GCA_036383655.1 Sphingomonas sp.
GGTGAATTGCTTGAGCGCGCTCTCGTTCTTGCCCTTCTCCGACTTGGTCGACTTTTCTTCCTCGGCGCCCTTGGGCGTCGTGCTTTCGGCGGGCGCGCCTCCCTTGCCGACGCCGTGCGAAATGAAGCTGACCGCGTCGAGCCGGCTCATGTCCTGCTGCTGCAGGAAATAGACAGCGTAGGATTCGCGCTCGCTGAACAAGGCGACCAGCACATTGGCGCCGGTCACTTCGTCGCGGCCCGACGACTGGACGTGGAGGATCGCGCGCTGGACGACACGCTGGAACCCGCTGGTCGGCGATGGATCGGTCGCCTTGTCGACCTTGAGCGCGTCGAGCTCGGTGTCGAGATAATTGGCGACGGTCATCTTGAGCTCGTCGAGATCGACGCCGCACGACGCCATCACCTTGGAGGCATGTTCGTCATCGACCAACGCGAGCAGCAGATGTTCGAGCGTGGCATATTCGTGGCGGCGCGACGACGCGGCTTCGAGCGCCTTATGGAGGGTGGTTTCGAGCGCGGAGGCGAAACTCGGCATTATACTAATACTCCTGACGGGCCGCATGGACGCGCGGCCCTTTTCCCTAATGTCGGGATGGGAGGGCCCCGCATCAAGCGCTGGCCGATGTCCGCATCGTCAGGTCGGCCCATCTTCATAAAACCTGAGCCGGCGCGAAGATGCGATTCGCGCTCATCGTCTGAATAGCGAGTCAGCGCTTGCGCGATGGTTAACGGCGCGTTGCATATGTTGACGCACGCGCGCGATTTCGCCTTCGAGGATGGAAATCCGCTCCTCCAGGTCCGCGACGGACAGCGGATCGAGGTCCTGTTTGGCCAGGAGCGCGATCGGGTCGCCAGAGCGCGGAAGATTCTCTTCGGAATCCATGACCAGGAACGTTGACCCTGGGCCGGGCGATGTCAATAACTCGCGGCGGGGGTTTCCGACGAAGGGATGCGAATGGACGCGATACCGACCGTGATGCGGGCGATCGATCCGGAACAACCCGGTGGCCCCGACGTGCTGCGGATCGTCGAACGTCCGGTGCCCGTACCCGGTGAGGGTGAGGTGCTGATCAAGGTCGCCGCCGCGGGCGTCAATCGCCCCGAGGTGATGCAGCGGATGGGCATGTATCCGCCACCGCCCGGCGCGCCGTCGATCCTGGGGATGGAAGTGTCCGGAACCATCGTCGCGACTGGGCCAGGGATCGAGCGTGACCTGGTCGGCCAGCCGGTCTGCGCGCTGATCGCCGGCGGCGCCTATGCCCAATACGCGGTCGCGCCCTACGGCCAATGCCTGCCGGTGCCCGAGGCACTAAGCATGATCGAAGCGGCAGCGATGCCCGAAACACTCTTCACCGTGTGGACCAATCTGTTCGAACGCGGCTTCGCGGCCGAAGGCGACACGGTGCTGGTCCATGGCGGCACCAGCGGCATCGGCACGATGGCGATCGCGCTGTGCAATCTGTTCGGCGTGACGGTGATCGTCACCGCCGGGTCGGACGAAAAATGCGCGGCGGCCAAGGCCGTCGGCGCCGATCATGCGATCAACTACAAGACCGAGGATTTCGTCGAGCGGGTGAAGGCGATCACCGGCGGCAAGGGCGTCGCGGTGGTGCTCGACATGGTCGGCGGCGACTATGTTCCACGCAACATGCAATGCCTCGCCGATGACGGGCGCCACGTCTCGATCGCGGTGCAGGGCGGCCTGCAGGCGACGATTCCGATCTTCGAGATCATGCGCCGCCGGCTGACGCTGACCGGCTCGACGCTGCGGCCGCGCTCGGTCGCGTTCAAGACCGCGGTCGCCGATGAGCTCGCGCATAACGTCTGGCCGCAGGTCGCCGAGGGCAAGCTCAAGCCGGTGATCGACACCGTCTTTCGGTTCGACCAGGCGCCCGACGCGCACCGGCTGATGGAATCGGGCAATCATGTCGGCAAGATCGTGCTCGAGATCGACTAGCGGGCGACCGCCCATAAGCAGTGTTGATCAACGGCGGGGGGAATTTGGTTGGACGGACGATATGCCCCGCGCTTTTGCTCGCACCGCACCTGAAGGGGGAGTTCGATGGCCAATCTGATCCTGCACGAATATTCGGCGTCGGGGAATTGCTACAAGATTCGCCTGACCGCGGCGCATCTCGGGCTCAAGCTCGAGCGCCGCGAATATGACATCGTGAAGGGAGAGACGCGGTCGGACGCGTTCCTGTCGGGGGTCAACGCCAATGGCCGCATCCCGGTGCTCCAGGTCGGCGACGATTTCCTGCCCGAAAGCAGCGCGGCTTGCTTCTACCTCGCCGACGGCTCGGCGTTGATCCCGGCCGACCGCTTCGACCGTGCCGACATGCTGCGCTGGATGTTCTGGGAGCAATATAATCACGAGCCCAACATCGCGACGATCCGGTTCTGGATGGGCTGGATCGGCGAGGACAATTTCACCGAGCTCCAGCGGGCCCAATTGCCGGTCAAGCGCGCGGCCGGAGATGCCGCGCTGACCTTGATGGACGAGCATCTGGCGCAGACCCCGTTCTTCGCCGGCGGGCGCTTCAGCCTCGCCGACATCGCGCTCTACGCTTATACCCATGTCTGCGAGGATGGCGGCTTCGAGCTCCATCGCTATCCGTCGGTCCAGGCGTGGCTCGCACGCGTCGCCGCCTTGCCCGGGCATATCGCCATCACCGATTGATCCGGGTTAGTCGGAAGACGCCGGCGATCGGATAGGCAGCCAGACCGAGAAACACGCACCCGGACGGTCGGCGCGATTGTCCGGGACGATCCAGCCACCATGCGCCTCGGCCAGCTTCGCGGCGAGCGTGAGGCCGATGCCGCTTCCTGGCCGTCCGGCGCGGCGGTCCGCTCCCGCTCGCCAGAACGGCGTGAATAAAAGCGGCCCGTCCTCCGGTTGGAACCCGCGTCCTTCGTCGGTCACGCTGGCAACGGCAAGGCCGCCCGACATCGTCAGGCGAACGTCGACCCGGCTTCGATCGGGCGCGTGTTTGATCGCGTTGGTGAGGATGTTGGTGAACACCTGGGTCAGGCGCACCGGATCGCCCCAGATCCGCACGGCCTCGTAGGATTCGACCAGCGACACGCCGCGTTCCGCCGCCGATGGCCGGAGATCCGCGACCGCTGCATGCAGCACCACTTCGAGGCCGATCTGCCGCCGATCGAGGGCAAGTTCGCCGGCATCGGCATGGGCGAGCGTCCGCAGGTCCTCGACGATATGCGAAAGGTGTTCGACCTGACGCAACAGCCGATCGGCCTCGCCCGTCGCCGGGTCGATGACGCCGTCGGTCAAGCCGTGCAGGCGCCCTTTCAGGATGGTGAGCGGAGTGCGCAATTCATGCGCGATACCAGCGGTAAGCACGGTCCGCTCGCGTTCGTACGCCTCGATATCGGCCGCCATCTTGTTGAAGCTGTCGACCAGGTCGCCGGTTTCGCCCGAGGTCGTACCCTTGACCACGCGGATCGACCGGTTGCCCGCCGAAACCTGGGCGGCGGCCTGCGCGACCGCCGTGATCGGCCGGCTGATGCGGCGCGCGAAGATCATCGCCACCGCACCGCCGACGATCACCGATACCGTGCCGATGGCCAGGATGAACCTCAGGTCGGTAAGGTCCAGAACGTCGCCGCCATACCGTTCGTAGAGCTGGAAATAGCGGTCGCTGTTGCGCTGATGCTTCGCGGCCAGCACGCTCAATTCGGCGCGTGCCGCGGGCGGCATGTGTCTGGTGACCAGCTCGAACTGGTAATAAAGCGAGGTCCGGTAGGCAGCCAGGCCGACGACCATCGTGATCACGGTCATCGCCGCTGCCAGCAGCAGCATCCGCGTGACGATGCGGTTCAGGATTCGGGCCATAGCCGATATCCCAATCCACGCACCGGCTCGATCATCTGCGCGCAGCCGGCCGCTGCCAGTTTCTGACGTAATTTCGACAAATGGCTGTCGACGACGCGATCATAGGCATCGCTGTCGGGCGAGGCGGCGTCGAGGAGTTCGCTGCGCGAGAAGGCGCGCCGCGGCTGTTTCGCCATGTGCGCCAGGATTTCGAACTCGGTCGGCGTCAGCGCGATCCGGGCGAGCGTCTCATCCTCGTCGTTGCGACAGCTCACCACGCGCGCATCGAGCTCGATCACCAGCTTGCCGACCGACAGCGTCCGTCGCCCGAGTGCCCCTTGCACCCGGCGCAGGACCGCACGGACGCGCTCGACCACTTCGGAAGGGTTGAACGGCTTGGTGATATAATCGTCAGCGCCCATGCGCAGCGAGGAGAGCTTGGTCACCTCGTCGTCGAGCGCGGTCACCATGATGATCGGCGTGTCCATGCGGCGACGGATGGCGACCAGCGCTTCGAGCCCGTCGCCACCGGGCAGGCCGATGTCGAGCAGCACGAGATCGGGATGCAATTGGGCATGCGAGCGGATCGCTTCCTGGACATTGGTCGCGCGCGACACCTCGAAGCCGCCGCGGTCGAGATAGGCGGCCAGCAACTCGGCGATCTCCCGTTCATCCTCGACGAGGAGAATATGGTTGGTCATGCCGCCTCCTTTCGTCGTGAGACATGGAGGATCGATGGAGATCGACCTCCATCGATCCTCCATCGATCCCACGACAAGGCTTCATCCAGCATCGCCATCAGCCCGTCCGACGCCGGTCGCTGTGGCCGGCATTTGCTGAAAGGCTTCGCATGATTCGTTCCATCCTTGGCTATACCCTGCTGGTCACCGCCGCGCTGACCGCCGCCACGTCCGCTCATGCGCAGGACGACGACAATAAGGGCTTTTACGGCGTCGCGCGCGTGGGCGCATCGATCAGCCCGCAAAGCAAGCTCGATCCCGACAGCGCTCCCGCCGGGTCGACCTTCGACGAGAAGACCAAATACAAGACCGGCATCACCGGGGAACTCGGCGGCGGCTATGATTTCGGCATGTTCCGTATCGAGCAGACGGCGGGTTATACCAGCAACAGCCTCAACATGCAGGATGCTCAGCGGGGCGGTTTCGCCGCGTCGGGCCGCACGCGCTCCTTTACCGTCGGCGTCTCGGGCTATGTCGACATCCCCATGGGCCGGATGATCACGCCTTATGTGGGAGCCGGGATCGGCGCGGCGCGCGTCGAAGCCAATTTGTCGCGCGTGGACGACGCGACCGGTGCCGGCAGCAGCTATTCGGGCAAGGATTGGGGCCTGCAATGGCATGCCGACGCCGGCATCGGCGTGCGCGTCGCCCGCAAGACGACAGTCGAGCTCGGCGGGCGTTACACCCAGACCAGCGGTCTCAAATTCGCCGGTCAGAGCGATGGCGCCGCCACCAGCTACCAACCGAAGCTGCGGTCGCTGTCGGCCATGTTGGGTATTCGCCAGAACTTCTGATTTCGCCTGCGGCCGTCCCTCGGACCCCCAATCCGCAAGCCGGAAGGGGCGGCCCGGCCGGCTGGCGCGACCCGACCTCCCCGGCGCGCCAGCCGGTAATCGAGACCAGCCGGGCAACAAGGCCGGCCAGAAACAAGGGCTATCCGCCATGACCAGCCTGGTGAAACACGCTTTTGTCCGCGCCGCGGCGCTGCTGCCGATCTCGGCCCTGCTGATCGGCCTGGAGGTCTGGCTTGCGGCGATCGTCGACGACCATGTGTCGGCGACCATCCTGGTGATGATCTTGGTGATCCTCGTCATCTCGCTCGCCATGCCAATTTTGTCGAAAGCCCGCTGATCCGCCTGCATTTTTTCAAGTCATCGCGATTCGTTCTGTAACAATAGTTCGTCATAGGCCGGGGAACGTCATCCGTCGGGGCTCGTGACGCATGAATGAAATGACGAAATTGTTACAGGACGGCAGTATTGCCGACCTGTCGGACTTCGCGAATTCGAAGCCTGCTATCCCGGAACGGGCGACGCATAGCCGTCGTCAGTACCGGACCATCTGGATCAGCGACGTCCATTTGGGGACCAAGGGCTGCAACGCCGAAATGCTGATCGACTTCCTCGACCATGTCGACAGCGAGAAGATGTACCTGGTCGGCGACATCATCGACGGCTGGCGGCTCAAGAAGAAATTCTACTGGCCCGCCGCGCATAACGACGTGGTGTGGCGACTGCTCAAGCGCGCCAAGCGCGGCGCCGAGGTGATCTACATCCCCGGCAACCATGACGAGGTCGTGCGTCAGTTCTGCGGGCTCGATTTCGGCGGGGTCGCGATCCGCCGCAATGCGATCCATGAAACCGCCGACGGCCGCCGGCTGTTGGTGCTGCATGGCGACGAATTCGACGCGATCACGCTGTCGCATCGCTGGCTCGCGCATGTCGGCGACGCGGCGTACGAGGCGATGATGGCGCTTAACCGGCTGGTCAATCGCTGGCGCCGTTTCTGGAACCTGCCCTACTGGTCGCTGTCGAAGCACGCCAAGGCCAAGGTCAAGAACGCGGTCGAGTTCATTTCGCATTATGAAGACGTCGTCGCGCAGGCGGCGGCGCATCGCGGCGTCGACGGCGTCGTGTGCGGTCACATCCACACGGCGGAATATCGTGAAATCCACGGCATTCTTTATTATAACGACGGCGATTGGGTCGAAGGCTGCACCGCATTGGTCGAGCATTTCGATGGTCGGATGGAGGTGTTGCACTGGGCCGACGAAATCGAAGGAAGGCAGGCGCAACCCCCTTGCTTGACGCTAGCGGCGGCCTGACGAACGTGCGGATCGCCATCGTCACCGATGCCTGGAGCCCGCAGGTCAACGGCGTCGTGCGCACCTTGCAGTCGGTGCGCGACGAACTGGTGCGCCAGGGGCACGACGTGCTGATCCTCTCGCCCGATCTGTTCTATTCGATGCCGTGCCCGACCTATCCCGAAATCCGGCTGGCCTTCGCCTCGACCGGATCGGTCGGCCGCATGCTCGAGGATTTCAGCCCCCAGGCGATCCATCTCGCGACCGAGGGGCCGGTCTGCCTCGCCGCGCGGCGCTGGTGCCTGGCGCGCGATTTCCCCTTCACCACCGCCTATCACACGCAATTCCCCGACTATGTCGCGGCGCGCACCGGGGTGAACCCCGAATGGGTGTGGCGCTATATCCGCTGGTTCCATTCGCCCGCGCAATCGATCCTGGCGTCGACGCCATCGATCGCCGACACGCTGAAGGCGCACGGCCTGACCCAGATTCGCCATTGGGGCCGCGGCGTCGATCTGTCGACCTTCGGCGATCCGGTGCCCGACCCGACGATCCGCGCGCTGGCGCAGGACGGCAAGGGTCCGATCCAGCTCTATGTCGGCCGCGTCGCGATCGAGAAGAATATCGAGGCGTTCCTGACCGCGACTCACCCGGGGTCGAAAGTGATCGTCGGCGACGGCCCCGCGCTTACCTCGCTCAGGGCCAAATTCCCCGAAGCGCATTTCCTCGGGCCCAAGTTCGGCGCCGATCTCGCCGCCGCTTATGCCGCGGCCGACGTGTTCGTCTTTCCCAGCAAGACCGACACGTTCGGTCTCGTGATGATCGAGGCGCTGGCCTGCGGCACGCCCGTTGCCGGTTATCCCGTAACCGGGCCGATCGACGTGCTGACCCCCGAGACGGGGGCGATGAACGACGATCTCGACCAGGCGATCGCCGAGGCACTGACCCGCGACCGCGCGGCGTGCCGCGCCTATGGCCAGGGCTTCACCTGGGCCAAGAGCGCGTACCAATTCCTCCATGCGCTGGTCCCGATCGGCGGCGACGAGGCGCTGGCGGCGTAAAGCTTGCCCCACGCGGCCATTCGGATTAAGTCCGCTCCAACAACAGGCCGCTCCGCGAGGGGCGGCCCTATTTATTTCTGACGGAGATTTTCGTGGCTCAGCCGCTCATGCCTCATGCGACCGCTTCCTGGCTGGTCGATAATACCTCGCTCAGCTTCGAGCAGATCGCCGAATTCTGCGGTCTGCACATCCTGGAGATCCAGGCGATCGCCGACGACACCGCGGCGACCAAGCTGACCGGCCGCGATCCGGTGCGCGCGCATGAGCTGACCCAGGATGAGATCGACAAGGGCCAGAAGGATCCGAACTACGTCCTCAAGATGTCGAAGGGTCCCGACCAGATCCGCCGCACCAAGGGGCCGCGTTACACCCCGGTGTCGAAGCGCCAGGACAAGCCCGACGGCATCGCCTGGATCATCCGCAATCACCCGGAAATCTCCGATGGCCAGATCTCCAACCTGATCGGCACCACGCGCACGACGATCGCGGCGATCCGCGACCGCACGCATTGGAACATCGCCAACATCACCCCCAAGGATCCGGTGACGCTCGGCCTGACGACGCAGCGCGAGCTCGACGCCGCGGTGACCAAGGCGGCCAAGGCGCACGGCATCGAAGCGCCGGTCGACACACGGCTCGAGGGCGACCGCGAAGCGCTGATCGAACAGCTCCGCGCCGAGCGCGACCAGGCTGTGCGCGACGCCGAAGCGGCGACGACCGAGGGCGAAGGCGAGGCGGCGCCGGTCGTGCATACGGCGGAGACGCTGTTCAAGCATTGATCCGCGCGAAAGCGTATCCAATACGAAAAGGCGGTGGGCCGCGCACATCACTTCCCGTCGCCCTTTTTTGTTGATGCAGACCCGCTCAGTCCGGCGTCGCGCGTGAGAACAGGTTCATCACGATCACGCCGGCGATGATCAGCGCCATGCCGATCGTCGCCGGCGCATCGAGCTTCTGCCCCTGGAACAGCCAGGCGACCGACGCGATCAGCACGATCCCGACGCCCGACCAGATCGCGTAAGCGACCCCCGTCGGGATCGTGCGCAGCGTCAGGGACAGCGCGTAAAAGGCGATTGCGTAGGCGACGATCGTGATGAGCGCCGGCCCTGCGCGCGTGAACCCCGCAGAAGCCTTCATGAACGACGTGCCGATCACTTCGGCGACGATCGCGACCGCGAGATAGAGGTAAGCCATCGCCGACCGGTAAGCGCACCGATACGGTTTGTCATTGCGGCGGCGTTGGCAATCGCGATTCGAGACGCCGACCGGCGAACCGCGCCCAGCAGTTCGCCGGTTCGATCCTGCGGTATCAAAGCCACCTAGAAGGGGAGCGCCTATTTCCTTTCACTGGTATCCTGGTCGCGCGCTTGCTACCGGCCGATCATGGCAACCAATCGCACGCCCGACGCCGCGTTCGTCGCCGACGAGAGCTTCGTTCCCACCAGCCACAAGGGCCTGACCTATCCGTTCGGCGGCAAGGAACCGGGCGAGGGCGGTGCGATGCAAGTCGCGCCCGGCGTGCGCTGGGTACGGCTCAATGTCCCGGGCCCGCTCAAGCACGTCAATTGCTGGCTGATCGACGACAGCGACGACCGGGGTGACGGTGTCGCGTTGGTCGATGCGGGCATGAACCAGACCGAGACGCGCGCGGCATGGAAAGCGGTGTTCAAGGGCCCGCTTTCCGGCGTGCGCGTGACGCGGGTGATCGGCACGCATTTCCACCCCGATCACATCGGCCTCGCCGGCTGGATGTGCGATCATCATCAGGCCCCGCTGTGGATG
>DASVNU010000017.1:0-5845 GCA_036383655.1 Sphingomonas sp.
ACTGACCTTCGGTCGTGGATCAAACTTTCGTTTCGTCGCAGGTGTGGCCGGGTTAGGACGGCTGATGTTCAATGTTCATCACAACGAGATCAAAGACTTTACCGGCGACGAACTGGTCGAGCTGCTGCGCCGCCTCCTTTACGCCGAGGCCCGCAAGGCCGGTGTTCCGATGCGTAGCGTCCACGTGCCGCTTCAGATCACCGTTGCCGACGGCGGCCAGGATGCCAGCATCCTTTGGACGGGCGGCGAGGCCTCGACCGATTACTTCCCGGGCCGCGATATCATTTTCCAATGCAAGGCGAAGGATCGGGGCCCCGCCCAGTGGGAACATGAAATCTGGACCAAGCCCACCCAGCGACCGTCGGTCGCGGTCAAGGTCCTCAGCGATGCGGTCCGCGATGTCCTCGCTCGTGGCGGGAGTTATATCGGTATCACCACCACGGCGCTGGTCGGCGACAAACCCGCCGATCGGGTCAAGGCGATCCAGAAGGGCATCAAGACGGCGGGCGGAGATCCCGCCAAACTCGCGGCCGTCGAGGTCTATGGCGGCAATAAGCTTGCCGCCTGGGCCAGTGCGCACCCGGGCGTCGCGGTCTGGATCAAGCAACGCAACGCGACCATCGAACTCGCCGGCTTCTCCACCCTCGATCAATGGAGCAAGCGCGCCGAGATCGCGGCGCCGGCCTTTGTCGACAGCCCGGATAGGAAGTTCTCGCTCGGCCCCCATGACGCCGACGCGATCGATTTTTCCCAGCTTGCCGCACGCCTCGCCGATGAACTGGATGCGCCGCGGACCTCCGCCCGCATCTGGGGTGCCTCCGGCATCGGCAAGACCCGCGCGCTTTATCATGCGCTCTCGGCCAGCACTGGTCTGCTCGGCGGGCTGACGGCCGCGAACTTCATCTTCTGCGACTATAACGAGGTCGCCTCGCGCCTCTGGGACGTCGCCAACCAGGTCGTGAAGGACGGCGCCGACACGGTACTCGTGGTCGACGGATGTCCGCTGCGCGAGGCCCTCCGGCTCAACGACATCGCGCGGGGCGAGGGGAGCGCACTGCGCATCATCACGATCGGCGCCGATGGCATCGACCATGACGACCATTGCGTCATGATCCGCCCGACCCCGGCGGATCGGTCGACCATTCGCGGGATCCTCAAGGCCGGACTGCCCAGGGCGAAGGGCGACGAACTCGATTATCTCGCCGACTTCTGCGACGGCTTTCCGCGTATCGCGGTGTCCTTCACCAAGAGTTACGGAAAGACGGGCATCCTCAAGTCGGCCGACGCCGTCGCCCAGCAGATTCTCGATGGTGTCGGCGCCGAGCGCGAAACGGTCCGTGCGCTCGAGTGCCTCTCGCTCTTCAGCCAGCTCTCGCCCGACGAAGATCCCGGCGCGTTCGACAAGATCGCCGAGACGCTGGTCCAGATGAACGGCGAGCTGATGTACGAAAACCTCGTCATCGCCGCCGGGCAGCACCTGGTCGGTCGCAACTATGGCGCGATGAACGCACAGCCCCGGCCGATCGCCGACTTCCTCGCGCTCCGCCGGCTTGACTATCTGCGACCATCGACCGTGATCGGCTTCCTTGGGGATGCTCTTCCCCATCACCGCAAGGCGATGCTCGCGCGGTGGCGCTATCTCACGCGATCACGCACCCTGAGCGACGTGATCCATAGCCTCCTGCGCGGTTCCTTTGCGGACGAGGCCATCGTCCATCCCGACGTGGCGCAATATCTTCCCGCCTTCGCGCACGTCGAACCCGACCGGATCGGGACTGCCCTCTATTTCGCCATCGGCCGTATGCCGCTCGACGATCTGGCTGCGGTCGAGGTCACGGAGGAGCTGGTCGATACGCTGCGGCTTCTCGCCGGACGCCAGGACAGTTTCAGGCCCGCCGCGCAGATGATCCTGCGCCTCGCCGCAGTCGCCGATACCGAGGGGACGCAGCCCATCGTCAGTCTGCTGCGCCAGCTTTTCCAGGTTGCGCTGGCCGGAACGCAGGCTGACGATCGGCGGCGCCGCGAAGCGCTGGAGCAGGCGCTCGAAGAAGACGATCCGCGCATCCGCCGCGCCGGCGTCGAGGCGCTCGGCGCCATGATCCAGACCTATCTTTCCCGCTCGGAAGATTTCGAACAGGTCGGCGCCGAACCCTATCGGCCCGAATGGGCGCCGGCGGACAACGGCACGATCCATGCCTATTTCAACTGGGCACTCGACCGTCTGCGCGAGGTCTGGGCCAAGGATGCCGCGCTTCGTCCTGCGATCGAGGAACACGTCGCTGGCGACCTGCGCAATCTCATCATGCCCGAGCTGCTACCCACGATCGAGGCGTTCATCGGCGACGTCGTGGCGGTCTCCGGGCACTATCTCGCAGCGACCAAGAGCATCGGCGATTGGCTCTATTTCGACAGCCCCGAGACGCCGACGAACTTCTCGGGCGCCGTTCGCGGCCTTTACGATGCGACTCTGCCCAAGGATCCCGTCGACCAGGCACTGCTCTACAGCCGCTTCTGGGTATCGGATATTCACGACCCCGACCGGCGATATGCCGAGGATCACGACAATCCCGACTTCGAATATGGAGCGCGGCGCGCGGCCGCGCTCGCCGCCGGGATCGCCGCCGACCCCGACCAGCGCGCGCGGGCCATTCGGGTCATGTCGAGCCAGGAGCTGAACTCCCCGCATCCCTTCGCACAGGCGCTGGCGGAACATCTGCCGGACCCGCTTGACGCCATCGAACAGGCCGTCACCGCGCTCGATGCCAGCGGCAATCGGGCGGGCGCCAACTTTGTCGGTGCCCTCTTGTCAGCGCTCGATCGCCGCCTCGCAGACAAACCGGACGAGGTTGCCAAGCTTGAGGCAATCGCCAAGCAGTCGACGGTACTCACCGCCAACCGCATGTATCTCCCGACGTTTCTGCGCGTCACCGATCAGCGTCTCGACGAGCTGACCGACGATGTCCGTCAGCAGCGGGTCACGCCGCCGCAGACCGTCGTCATCTCCTACGGCAAGGGCCTCGCCGAGGTGTCGCCAGACGCGCTCGGCCGCTTCATCCACGCCCTGGTTGATCGCGGTGAAGACGGCGGCGCCTGGGCCGCCCTCGAAATCCTCTCCATGGTCACCCACGGCGACAAGGCGCTGGCACCGGAGATGATCGCGCTGGTGAAGGTCGCGCTTCTCTCGCCGTCGATCGCCGACGGCGCCGAACGCAACGCATCGAACGCCGATTACAACTATGATCGCATGCTCCGGCTGCTCGATGCCGCCGGCGCGATCGCTGAAGGTTTCGCGCGCGAATTCGCCCTTCAGATCGAGCAAGCCTGCCGCACCGCCGGCGGGCGGAACGGCCGAAGCTCGGACGCGCTGCGCAGCGCGCTTCCGATTGTAGTCCAGCGCGCCCCGACCGAAGTCTGGCCCGTGCTCGCGGGCTTTTACGAGATCGCCACGCGCGTCGAGCGGGAGCGCCTGAACGCCATCATCTCGGCGACCAAGCTCTTTGCCTATGACGTCTCGCGCACCGGCGCGGGCGCACTCTTCGGGACGCCGCTCAAACTCATGCTTGCTTGGGTGAAGGCTGATCCGGATGCCCGGATCGCCTTTCTCCTCAGCTTCTTCCCCATCCTCGAACAGAAGGGCGGGACATTCGTCTGGCACCCGGCCTTGCAGCAGCTCGCCAAGCTCTATGGCGGTCGCAAGCGTTTCCGCGATGCGCTTCGCCAGCGCATCTATCCCAGTTCCTGGGGCGGATCGCTTAACGCGCATCTCACGAGCTTCAAGGCGCCGCTGGCGGCGTGGGCGAAGAGCCCAATCCTGGGCGATTGGGCGAGCGGGATGCTCGACACCGTAGAGCGGTCTCTGGCGGACAATTTCTACGGGCGCTGACGCGCCCAAATCCCGGGAGCGGATCGAGGAAAGGAGGAGCGAGAGAGCGGTTTCAACGAGGGAGGACGCCCATGTCCATCACGTTCCGCATCGCGACCGCTTCCGACGATCAACCCGGCCCTGTCGCCACCATCAATGCCCGCCAGCTTGCTGCTTTCCGCGCGTACCTGCGGGAGGAGGGGGAGCGTCTTGGGCTCGCCCTCCTCGATCCCGATTGCGATGAAGAACGCATGCTCGCGCTCAATTTTGAGGCCCGCATCTGTCCGCTCGCGCTGGCTTCGGTCGCGCGCGTCTTCGATCATGATCCGGCGGTCATCGCCGTACTCGACGACGCGCAGTTCCGGGGGCGGCGGATCGCGGTCTGGTGGTATGAAATTGATCGCGCCATCCGTATGCGCCCGTCGCTCACATCCGATCAGGGCGATGAGCTCGATCTCGCCGAGAGCGATGCCCATGCGTTGCTCGAGGGCCTCGGGCTCAACCCCGACCTCGTTGGCGAAATCCCGATCGATACGATCCGCGACCGGCTTGCCAATCCGGCGATACGGCGACGCGCCGAAACGGATGGGACCACCCCCATGCTCGAGCGGCTCGAGCGCCTTCTTTCGACCGCTGATGCCGACGACAGTTCGCGCCTTGAATGGGCCTAGCCTTTACCCAATCAACGGCATGAAGGAGGGCGCGCCGCTTGCCGGCGCGCCCTTTTTTTGGCTGCCTGGTCATAGGACTTCATCGCCTCGCGCGCGACATACTTGAAATCGGAGAAGCCGCGTCCAATCTCATGGGCGAGGGTGTGGCCACGCCCTCTCTTGGACAGCGAAACAAACCAGCAAAACCGAAAACCAGAACCCAGACAGCAAAACAGCAAACCGAAAAACAGCCAGCAAAAACTCAGATCCAAACAGCGAACCCGAAAAAGCCAGCAAACAGCGAAACCCAGATCCAAAAGCGAACCAGGACAATAGGGGTCGGCCCCTCAAAACACCGGACAAGCGCGTTGCAACGTATTCCCCTTCAATCTGGGGGCGCGTCCCCATCGCTGAAAGTCAGAGCGATGGAATGGCACAATTTCGCAGAGATCCTGTTTGGACTCGCGGCTGTGATCACCGCCCTAAAACAGGGCGGTAAGAAGAAGTGAAACGAGGGCGGTGGGCGAGAGCCTGCCGCCCTTTCGCGTAGCCGCGATCGGATCGATCAGCGGTCAGGTGAGCGGAGCCTTCTCCGGGCGGTTCTTCGGCTTCAGCAGCGCGTCGATCGCGCTGCTCAGATGGTCCGACGCCTCGTCCTCGCCGACCGTGGATAGATACTCCAGCGCCTGGCGCATAAGCGCAAGGCCGAGCGCCCGCTGCACGGTCGGTGCGTTTGCATTGAGATCCATAACATCACCCCGGGCGTGAAGCTTTCAAGGGAGATGTCGGCACGCCCGACCAGATCAACTCCCGCGCACTGGGCGCGGGAGCCGGGGCTGGTAACACGTCGAGACATGCGCCTACGCTTTTAGTGCCGAGGCACCTGGACATATGCGCAGGCACCCCGGCGTGAAAACTCACCCCGAGTTGCCGTTCTCGACGGGATTACCAGTCCCGGCGCTGCCCGTTCTGCAGCGCACCAGGGGCCTAACACAGGCGCACGGCCGAACCAACCCGACGGGTGACAACCGCCCGAAAGTCCCACCTGCTATGCCCGGGTTAATGAACCGGCCTTGCGGTTCGGCCGCCGCTGCGCCGGGTCACATCGTTGCAGTCCCTTGGGGCGACCTTGGCGCACCCATCAGAGGATAAAATCTCTCACAGAATTCCGAGGATGTCGTTGAGGGAACCGCCGCGTCAAGGATGAGCGGTGCCCCCAATTTTGCCGCGACCTCCGCTCCGCTTCGCTGCGCTCCAGCCACGACAAAATCGGCACCCCCACTCCCCGCTTCGCGGCGCCGGCTGTGCCGGCGTCCCTGACCCGGCGGCTCCC
>DASVNU010000018.1:0-1911 GCA_036383655.1 Sphingomonas sp.
AAATTGCCCGTCTTGGGCAACAGGCGCTGAAACCAGGCGAACATGGGACTGATCCTTGACTTGGTGGCGGCGGCAAAGCCGGTGCGGCGCGCGGCCGCCTTGAATTCAGATGGGCCGAACGAGCGGATGAGATCTCTGAGATCAGGTTCGTCGACCATCGACGCCGCCTCGGGCAGGCTGACCCAGCGCCGTTCGCGCTCGCCTTGCTCTTTCCAGCTGTCGAGCTCGCGATTGACGGCGAGCGGAAAGACCTCGACGTCGAACATCAGCGACGCCCCGTTCTTCTGCCGTTTGCGATAGCGATAGGTGCCGAGCGGAGTCGGGCAGACCAGCCCCTGCACCCCCGCTTCCTCCTCGGCCTCGATCGCGGCGGCATTATGGGCGACCATCCCCGAAGGCGGATTGCCCTTGGGAATGACCCAACGCCGATTCTCACGCGAAGTGACGAGCAGGATGCGGATCGGGGCGTCGCTGGCGGCGCCTTCGGTCCGGTACGGCAGAGCCGCGATCTGGCGAATTGTCAGAGCTCCTTCATTGGCGGCCACGCAAGCGAGGCCGGCCTATCGCTCCGCTAGCATCCGGTGCGGCGGCGCGCCATCACAAAACCGCCAGCCGTCATGCGGCACCGGTCAAAATCGGCTCCCATCCTTGCGCCGCTGTTCGCCGACGGCCTCGGCCAAATGCATATCGATATCGGGGTAATGGCAGTCGCTCTCCCCCTGACCGCTGACCGCGATGAACACGCAGTCGCGGTCGGAGCGGTTCTGCAGCACATGGCCGTTGCCATCGCCCTTGGGGAAAGCGGCGACGTCGCCCGCGCGCATCACCTGTTCGCCGGCATCGTCGACCAGCACCGCCTCGCCCGACAGCATGACGACGAATTCGTCCTCGCCTTCGTGCCAATGGCGCTGCGACGACCAGGCGCCGGGCTTGAGCGTCACGTGGCTGAAGCCGAAATCGGTGACGCCGCTGGCCGGCGCGAGGCGGCGGTACCAACGCTCCTTCACCACGCCGGCATATTCGGGTGGATAGCCGGTGGCGTTACTTTGCGGGATCGCGTCGAGGTCGAGCTTGGGCATCGCCTATTTCTCCTTGGCAGGCTTCGCGGTCAGGCATTGTTCGGCGAACGGCATGACATCCCCGCCCGACAGATCGTCGCGGTCATCGTCGGTCGCGGTGACCTTGGGATAGCGCGTCCTGATCGCCGCGGCGACCGCTTGCGCCCGCGCGACGCGTGCCTCGGTCGGTGTGCGATCTGGTCCGCCGGCCGCGCTCTTGCTGTCGAGCATCGTGCGCGCCAGACGGGCGGCATCGTCGAGCCGGTCGGCGGCCGCGACGCAGTGACCCGGGGTGATGTCGACGGCCGCGTCATCGTCGGCTTGCTGCGGCACGAGCGCCGCGGCGGCGAGAAGAAACAGGATAGGCATTGGCAATTCTCCGCACCCCCGTACGCGCGGACCTTTCCCTTCCCGCCGTTGCAAGGCAAGAGGCAGAGCATATCCAGTCGGGGAATGCCGTGCCCAACGTCGTCGAACTCACCAGGGCGTTGATCGCCGCCGAAAGCGTGACGCCCGCGACCGGCGAAGTATTCGACGTACTCGCCCAGGCGTTGAGCGTGATCGGGTTCGAGATCGATCGCTTCACGGTCGGCGAAGAGCCCGACGGGCCGGTCGAGAACATGATCGCGATCCGCCACGGCAAGGGACCGCATTTCGCCTTTGCCGGACATCTCGACGTCGTGCCGCCGGGCGACGGCTGGGCGAGCGGCGCGTTTGCACCCGAAGTGCGCGGCGACCTGCTGTACGGGCGCGGCGCGGTCGACATGAAGGGCGCGATCGCCGCCTTCGCCGTGGCGGCGGCGCAGGTCGAGGGGCCGACGATCAGCCTGCTGATCACCGGCGACGAGGAAGG
>DASVNU010000019.1:0-14752 GCA_036383655.1 Sphingomonas sp.
GCCGATCGTCAGGCGCGGCCGTGGTGTCGGTACCGGTGGTGAAATGCCAGCGCTCCCCTCGCTCGCTTGCAAAACCTGCCCTTCGCTCCATAAGTCGGCGCCGGTTAGCGGGTCAGCTTGAGCGTAATGGGCACCAACAGCAACAACAATACGACACTGCAGGACCTCGCCAAACTGGCGGGCGTCTCGGTGTCGACGGTGTCGCGCGCGCTCAACGACGAGCCGGTGATCAGCGCCAAGACCAAGCAGCGCATCTGGGCCCTGGCGCGCGAACACGATTATCCGTTCCGCCATTATATGCCCGCGGCACCAATCGGCGCCGAGGGGTCGATCGCGATCGTCACCCCGCATATGCGCGGCCGGCCGGTGCCGTTGACTCACCCGTTCTTCCTCGAATTGATCGCTCAGATCGGCGAGGCGGCGCGCGCGCGGTCGTGCGACTTCATCGTCAGCCACACCTCGCCGGAAAATTACGACGATCTGGTCCATGCCGTGACCACCAGCCGCGCCAGCGGGGTGATCTTCCTGGGGCAAGGCATGCTCCACGACCAGCTCAACCAGCTCGCGACCTCGACCAACGGGCATTTCGTGGTGTGGGGCGCGCATATGCCGGGGCAGAAATATTGCTCGGTCGGCTCGGACAATATGCTCGGCGGACGGCGCGCGACCCTGCACCTCGCGCGGATGGGGCGGCGCAACATCATGTTCCTCGGCGGCAGCGACCCCGAGGCATTGCAGCGCCGCCGCGGCTATATGGAAGGCGTCCGGGAAAGCGGGCTGGAGGCCGATCCCAAATTGGTCGTGGCGGTCGAATTCGAACTCGAAGCGGCCGAAGCGGCGGTCGCTCGACTGCTCCATCGCGGCGTAGTGTTCGACGGTATCGTCGCATCGAGCGACCTGATCGCCTTGGGCGCGATCCGCGCGATCAAGCGCGCCGGACGCGACGTGCCCGGCGACGTGTCGGTGGTCGGCTATGACGACATGCTGCTCAGCCGGCTGAGCACGCCGACCTTGAGCACGATCCGCCAGGACACGGCCGAGGCGGGGCGGCTGCTGGTGTCGCGCGTGCTCGATTTCTCGCCCGACCATCTGCCGGTGCATCTGCCGACCGACCTGATCGTGCGCGAATCCTGCGGAGGATAGGTCGGGGGCCGGCTTGCGTCGTTCCCGCACATCCCGCAAACGATCGCGATGTTCGATCCCGTCCCCGGCCTCGAGGCACTGATCGCCAAAGCGGGCGACAATCCGGTCGCGCTGGCGACGCTCGCGCGCCTGTTGCGTACCGCCGGCAAGCCGGCCGAGGCGCTCGATCTGGCCGATCGTGCCTGGACGCTTGCGCCCGGCGATCCCGAGGTGCGCTCGCTTGCCGGCGATGTGCTCAGCACCGGGGTGCCGGCCTGGCATTTCGGGATCGTCCGCGACCGGCGACGCAATGACGCTTATGAGGCGGCGCTGCGGCGCGCGGTCACCCCGGCGAGCCGCGTGCTCGAGATCGGCGCCGGATCGGGCTTGCTGGCGATGATGGCGGCGCGCGCCGGTGCCGCGCACGTCTATACCTGCGAGATGGAGCCCGCGGTGGCGCTCGCCGCACGCAAGGTGATCGCGCATAACGGTCTCGCCGATCGGATCACGGTGCTCGGCAAACATTCACGCGATGTAACGCTCGGCGATATCGGCGGGCCGGCCGACATACTGGTGTCGGAAATCGTCAGCAACGACATGGTGACCGAGGACGCGCTGCCCGCGCTCGAGGACGTGATGGCGCGGCTGGTCAGGCCCGACGCGGCGATCATCCCGGCGGCGGGGGAGGTACGCGTGGCGCTGGGGTTCGACGCGCGGCTGGCGACGCGGCGGATGGCGACGGTCGGCGGGTTCGACCTGTCGCCGTTCGATTGCCTGGCGGCGCCCTTTTACCAGATCCCGGTCGGCAGCCCGGCGCTGTCGCTGCGGAGCGCGTCTGAGACGCTGTTCGGGTTCGACTTCCGCAGCGGCGGGCCATGGTCGTGGCAGCAAGGCGGCGTCGTGCTGACCGCGGCGGGCGGGCCGGTCAATGGGATCGTCCAGTGGATCGCGCTGACAATGGACGATCGGGGCGAGTATGAAAACATTCCCCAGCCGGGCGCGCACTCGTGTTGGGCGGCGATCTTCCACCCTTTCCCCGACGTACTCATTATGAACGAAGGTAATAAGATCAACGTGTTCGGTCACCATGACCGAGTCTCTTTGCGAATATGGGTCGACGCTTCATTGTAGTCTTCTCAAAAATGCCATTCTCCGGTAGAAACCGTCCACGGGATGGGAGAATAAGATGGAAGACATCAATTCTAAGGGGGCTGGCGCGCAAGAGGGGATCGAGGCAACTTCGGTAGCCAAGCCGAAGTGGGAAAAGCCCGAGATCACCGATTTCAAGCCGATCACAGTAGCGCGCGGAATTTCGTACCGCATTGGCGATGGGCTCAGCAATCTGACCTGATCTTCTCGCGCCGAGTGTCGAGTATAAGATATGAATTCAGTGGGTTGCTGATTAGCGCCCCGCTGGATTTTTACTGCCTGCGCCACGCGCGGGCGGGGTTGCCGACTAAGCCTGATGTAGAGATCAACCTGACCGTCGGGGCGATGCCGCCCCCGCGGTTGGTCACGCATGCCTGGCAAGGACGCTTCCGGCTGACGCTCGAAGGTAGCGCCGGGGTGGGGTGGACGATCCGCTATCGTGACGATGTCGCGATCAGCTGCGATCCCGGCGGTACGATACTCGACTGCGTCTGCCGGGATGCGGAGGACATTCCGCTGCTCGGCGAAATCCTGTCGCGCCGGATCCTGCCGCGCCTGACCGCGCTTCACGGCCGCGTCCCGATCCATGCTGCGTCGCTGGCGGGGGAGGATGGCGGGATTTTGATGTTCGGCATCTCGGGCGCGGGCAAGTCGACGTTGACCGCGGCGATGGCGGCGATGGGCTGGGATATCATGAGCGACGACATGTCGATCCTGACCGGGGTCGACGACCCGCGCGTCTGGCAGAGCGCGGCGGGCGTGTCGGTGTGGGAGCAGTCGCGGCGTGGGCTCGCGCTGCCCGACGCGGCCTGTCGCGCGATCCATGGCTATGACGGCAAATATTGGTATGCGCCGCCGCACCGCGAGCGTGCCGAGCCCGAGCCGGTCAGGGCGATGATCTTCCTGTCGTTCGGCGCGCCCGACGACGCGATCGAATGGCATCGGCTCACGGGGGGCGGGGTGGTGGTGCGGGCGGCGTCGCAGATGGTGCGGTTCGATCCCACCGATGGTGACGAGATCGCGATCGGGCTCGATGCGCTTAGCCGGCTGGTGCGGCGCGTGCCGTGCTATGCGCTCGCTTATCCGCGCGCTTACGACGCGCTTCCCAGGACGATCGAGGCGATTGCCGCGATTCAGCATGATGCCAGACAGCTCGAGCCTCTATGACCTGTCGCTAGGCGCGAACGATTTCGCGGCGTGGGATGGGTCGCCCCACCGCTCGCTGGTCATTTGCAGCCATCCGCGGTCGGGAAGCACATTGTTGGGCGAGGCGATCCATTTCGCGGGCGAGCTCGGCTGTCCGCTCGAATATCTCCATCGCGGGTTCCGTCCAACCCTGGCCGAGCGCTGGGGCGCACCGGACTTCGACGCCTATGTCGCCGCGATGCACCGTTGGCGGACCGATCCGTCGGGGACCTTTTCGATCAAGCTGTTCTGGCAGGATATCGAGGAGATCGCGCACGAACGCGCACCCGATCGCTTCCCGCCGCCGCGCACACTGTCGCCCGATAGTTGCGACGACGCGACTTATCGCGCCTATCACGCGCTGCTCGCCGATATCCTGCCGTCGCCGACGCTGGTCCTGCTCGAACGGCGCGACATGGTGCGCCAGGCGGTGTCGGCGATGATCGCGACGCAAACCGGATTATGGCGCGCAATCCCCGGCGTCGGGCGCAGCGAGGCGCAGGCCGCCGCCGACTATGATTACGACCGTATCCTGGCGCTGGTGTCGTTCGGCCGCGACAGCGCCGACCATTGGACGCGCTATTTCCAGGCGATCGGCGCACGGCCCTATCGCGTGACCTACGAAGACCTGGTGCGCGACTATGCGGCGACGGTCGGCGCGCTGCTCGCCGACTTGGGCCGGCCCGGAAAGGTGCCGCCGCAGCGGATGCGGCGACAGTCGGACGGCGTCGGCGAAGCGATGGTGCTGCGCTTTCTGCGCGAGCATGCGACGCGCGGGACGTGATCTCAGTTCGGCTTGACGCGCTCGATCGTCACCAGCCCGTTTTCGGACAACAGCTCGACGAACTCGGTCACGTCGCGGCGGCACGTCTCGGGATCGGCGTCGAACCGGTCCCCCATCGCGCGGCACAGCTCGGCCAGCCCCATCGGCGTCTCGAGCGCTTCCCAGATGCGCGAGCCGATCTGGTTGAGCTGGAAGAAATGTCCACTCTCGATGTTGAGGATGACCATCTCGCCGTCGATCTCCGAGGCGACGAGGTGGGCGGGGCGCGCCAGCGTGCAGGCGTCGTCGATCGCGATTTGGTTGCTCATGCGCCCCTCGTTTCCGTAAAACGCCTGCGCTGGCAAGGGGGGTGACGATCATGGCTCGCGCAATCATCCTTAAACGTTGAGCCAGCCCGCAAAGACGCGCCGAACCCGGTCTCCCTCGACGGCGGTGACGCGATGGCGCAGCGCCGGATCGACGCGGAATAACAATATCGACCCAGGGGACAGATAGCCTGCCGTCGCGATCGGCCGCTGCTCGCTCTTGCGCGTGAGTTCGAACCGTCCGCCCTCGAACGGCGCGTCGCTGAGATGGACGATCAGCGCCAGTCGCCTGGTCGCGTCGTTGCAGTCGTCGTGCCAGCCCAGCACATGGTCGGTTCCCGGCAGCATTTCCGCCAGCACGCCCGACACATTGGTCAGGCCCGCGCACCCGGTCACCGTCTCGACCCAGCGCAGGAACGCGTCGCGTTCGAGCACGAAGCGCAACGCGCGGCCGACGCGGTCCTCGGCCTCGATCGTGCGCCAGCCGATCGTGCCGACCCGCTCGGTCTCGAACGCGGTGGCACGGCATAGTGCCATGATGCTGGCCAGCAGCATGGGGTCGAACGCCGCGGGCAGCAGCAGCGCATAATGCTCGGCGAACAACGTCCGCGCGCGATCGACCTGCGCGGTATCGAGCGACGTGGCCGTCGCGCCGATGTTCACCGCGCCATCGAGGTGGGGGACGGCGGGTTCAGGCAATGCCGGCGGCACGCTCGAGCCACAGATCGAGAGCGACGGCGTTCCACACCGGGCTATAAGGGCTGAGCGGCGCAGCGCCCGCCGATCCGCCGGCGCGCCACGCGGCATGCTCCGCTTCGAATTCGGCGATCCTTGCGGCGTCGATCCATCCCGCGCGCACGCAGGTCAGGTCGCGGATGGAGCGCTCGCGCAGGCGGTCGGCGACCGCGTCGTAGATCGGCGCGGACAAATTGGCCTTGTCGCGCCGATTCCGCACCAGGTCGGGTAGGGTATCGCGCATCGCTTCGCGCAACAGATGCTTGCGCAGGCCATTGCGGCGCAGCATCCCGCCCGCCGCGCCGATCAGGAAGCGGGTCAGCCTGAAATCGTGAAAGGGGTGACGAAGCTCGACGCCGCGGCCCGCGACATAGCAAAGCGCGTTGTCGAGGTTCACATGGCGCCGGGCCAGCGAATAGACCGCGTACCGTTGTTCGTGCGCCATGCGCGGCAACGCCGGCGGCTGCGCCGCCTGACGCCAACGATCGGCCAGGTCGATGCGACGTGCCCAGTCGGCCGAGATCCAGTCAGGCGCGGCCAGCTCGAAGTCGAGGTGCGGCCGCAGCACGCGCGCGCGCCGTTTCGCCGACACGATCGGGCCGATTGCCGACGACAATGTCCAGCGCAGCCGCTGCGGCAAGCTCACGCCGAATCCCGCCGACAGGCCGTCGCGCAGCAGCGTCGGCAGCCGCCCCGACGTCAGCAGATCGGGGAAATAGGCGAACCCACCGGCCAGCCAGTCGTCGCCGCCTTCGCCCGTTAGCAACACCGAGATATGGTTGGCCTGCAGCCAGTCGCACGACGCGACGATCGTGCCCGCGGTGTTCGGGCGGAGCGGCAAGTGGAGCGTGCGCGCCGACCATTCGGCGGCGGCATCCCAATCGTAGCGCGCACCGACCACGGCCTGCGAGCGGATGCCGCATTGTGCCTCCACCGCCTCGATCCACGGCCCTTCGTCGCAATCTTCCCCCGGGAAGCGTGCCGACAGCGCGCGAGGCATGGCGGCGATCGCCCCCGATTGGACGAGTTGATGGCTGCGGCAGACGACGCTCGACGAGTCGAGCCCGCCCGACAGATGCGCGGCGGTCGGCCCCGCGCTGCGCGATGTCGCGATCAAGGCCTGGTCGAACAAGTCGGTGAAACGCGTGACATGGTCGCCATCCGACAAATGCGAATAGTCCTCGAACGGTCCCTCCAGCCATCGCCGGGTGCGTATCCCGTGGTGGTCGGCGGTCAGCATATATCCCGGCGGCAAGCGCTGGATATGCTTCCACAGCGTATCGGTTTCGGTGACGAAGCGAGCCGACAGATGCTCGCCGATCGCGCCTTCGTTGATCTCTCGCGAGAGGCCGAGCCCGCGGATCAGCATCGCCGGCTCGGTGGCGAAGGCGATGCCGTCGGGAGTCGTCGTCCACAGCAGCGGGCGCCAGCCGACCGGCGAGCGGGCGCAGACCAATTGCCGGGTCGCGGGATTCCAGATGGCGAAGGCATAATCGCCGACCAGATGATCGAACAGGCGGTCGCCAAGCCGCTGCCACGCGGCGAGCACGATCGCGCAATCGGGGGCGGTGGCCGATGGTGCGTCGCGGCCGATCATCGCGCGCATGTCCTCGCGATTGTCGACGCGGCCGTCGAAACAGATCGTCATCCCCGCGGGGTCGTGGTGCGGCTGGATTTCGCGCACCGCCTCGGGCGTGGTTGCCAGCGCGACATGGACCAATCCGGCCGTGCCGTCGTCCCAGGCCGCGCCGTTGGCGCCGGTAAAGCCCGGCGCCGCGGCGATCATCGCCGGCAGCATCGACCGGTTTATGCCGCCCCGCCAATCGACAATGCCGCCGATCGCGCTCATCCGCGCGCGACGAGCAGATGGCGTTCGAGCGCGTCGCGGACGAACGCGGCAACGTCGTCCGCCGTCGTTTCGCGGGAGCCGTCGAATTGCGCGGCGAGCGCATCGACGGTCTCGCCCACGGTCCGCCCCGCAACGAGTTGCCGCCAGATCGCGACGGCGGCGGCGTTGAGCGCAAAATAGCTCTCGGTCGCCCGGTCGAACAACGCCAGCTCGTCGCCGGCGTCGTTCCACGCCAGCGTGTCGGCCGGAGTGAAGCGGGCGTCCTCAGCCAGCATCGTGCGGGGAATCCTCGACGCGGCGCGACGCGAACCGCGCGATCTCGTGAAAGGCCCGTCGCAGCGGATAACCGGTGATCGGCTGGCCGGCGACATGAGCCCAGGCGTGCGCGATCAGGCCGCCATCCGCGCCGGCCGCGACGCCGTAATGCACGATCGCGGCAATGTTGCGACGGTCGAGCATGGCGCGCGCGGCGAGTGCCTGTTCGAAACACATCGCGCGGAACGGCACATTGGCAGCCGCGCAACGGATCGCCCAACCCACCTGGCCCGCCCGATCGCCGTCGCCGACATCGCGGGCAGGGCGGTCGGCCGGGAGGTCGTCGGCGATCACTCGGCCGAGCCGCGGCATCAGCCGGGCGGGCGATCGGGTCGCGACGATCAGCCGCGCCGTCGCCAGCGCGGTGACGGCCTCGACCAACAACGACAATTGGCCGGGGCGCATCCGCGCGAGCCGGGATATCCTCGACGGCTTGCGGTCGATCTTCGCGACGCTCTTCATCGTCATACCCGCAGCCAGCGCGATACGTGCGTGTCGATCGCCGCCTGATGGCGAAGATCGGCGCGCTGCCCGGCGCGTCTCGCTTCCGGGATGCGGCGCGTCGCCAGCCGCCACCAGCGCGCCGGATAGCAGAGCAGGATCAGCGGCGTTCGCGCGGCGGCCGGATAGAGCAGGCCCATTTCCTCTCGCGAGATGAACAGGCGCCCGATCACGCCGCCGACGGCGCCGCGCGATTGGCCGGTGCCGCGCTTGCGCCAGATGTCGGGCGTGAGTTCGCGATCCTGCAACAGCAACAGCGCCGCGGATTCGCGAACGGCATCGATCCGCTTGCGCAGATCCGCCGCCGCCGGCGACCAGTCGATCGGCAGATCGCGCCAATAATCGGCGGCGAGGTCGAGCAGCAATACGACGCCGCGCATCGATTGCAGCTCCTCGGTGGTTCGCCAGAAGCGGTCCCAGTCCACCGCATGCCGGCGCAGCAGGAAGGCGATGTCGGCGAGCACCAGCGGCCCGTTGTTGAGCAGATGATCGTACGCCGCGTGCGTGATCAAGTGGAGCAGCAAGTCGGTGGGCGCGGGGAAAGCGATCGGGGTGGTGCCGATCGGAAGCTCGCGCGCATGCGTCCACACGCCATCGAGCAGCAACGTATTGCGATCGCAATCCATCGCGCTCGCCGCGCTCTGGACGCCGCGATGCAATTCCATCTTGGAAAAGCCGCTTGGGGTCAGCAACGCGGGCATGTGATGCTCGTCGGCGCGGAGCGCATGGTCGAGGCGAAGGTCGGCGTCGCCATCGAGCGCCGGCTCGGCGCCGGCCGCGATCAGCGTGTTCCAGGCAAGGATCAGCCGATCCTCCGGCACCAGGATGTCGAGGTCGCGCATCGGACGCAACGCTGGCTCGGGATAAGCGTGATAGGCCAGGAACGGCCCCTTGAGCGCGACCGAGCGGATCCCCGCTGCCGCCAGCAACTTACTCATTGTGGACAATTCATATTGCATGCCCAGCATGCGCCGGGTCGATACCCGCCAGGCCTCGCGGACTTCCTCACGCACGTCGTCGGGAATCGCCAGGGCGGTATGACGATGCTCGAACTGCCAATGGAGCAACCCGCCCAGCCGGTGCTGGCGCACCATGCCCAATATCGCGCGCCACGCCGTCGCGTCCAGCGCCGCGACGTCTTCCGGGCTCACCTCACGCCTGTCGGATATCAGGTCGAGCAACAGCAATCGAAGCGCGTCGGCGCGCTCGCAGGAACGCTCCGGAAACTCATCTCGATCGATCGCCAACGCCCATACCCCCCGATATGGTCTATCAATCGGTCCGGTACGGCGCAAAGCCAAATCGGCCGATGCCCGTCACGCGGCCGGCCCTTCGGACGGAGCGGGCTGGTGGCCGAGATTTTTTCTTGATGACCAATAAATACTAAACGGTCCAAAATGGTCCGGCATTGGGCTAGCTACGCATGATGGACGATTCGCGTTTCTCTTCGTTGACCCCCCGGGAGATCGAGTGTCTCAAGGGCGTTGCGCAGCATAAGCGCACCAAGGATATCGCCGCCGACCTGCAGCTCTCGCCCAAGACGGTCGATGCCTATATCGCCAATGCGGTGCGCAAGCTCGGCTTCTCCGATCGCGACAGCGCGGTCCGCGCGCTGATGAGCAGCAGCGCGATGATAGGGGGTTTTTCCTCATCGGCAATTTCCGGCGTTGAGAATGAGGTTTCGACGGCGTCTTCCTCGTGGCTCGGACGGCTACCCTGGCCGTTTCCGACACGAGAAAGGCCGACCAATGACCTGAGCTATCCCGGAACAATCGCCGCGATTCTGGTTGCGGCGTCGCTGATGGTTGCAGCCATGTCGCTCTACATTCTGGCCATCGGCATTTTTACCGAGCACCCGTAGGCGCTCCATCCAGCAGTCGATCTTGATTTGACCGGGCCGCAAGGCACCGGCGAGGGGGGAAGTCATGTCCGTCGCATCAATTCGCACCAGCAATCTCGAGTCCGTTCCGACAATCGATCTCGCGGTTGCGCGCAAGATCCTGCGCGCCTTGCTGCCGGCCGAAACCGGCATCGACAATGCGATCGTCGCGCAATCCGACCTGATCAGCTCGATCGTGCGTGGCCGTATGGAAATGGGGGCATCGATCCATCTCGGGCACGATGCCGCGATGCTGGCGGCGGATTCGCTCAACCGCCTGTTCGAAGTGCGCGAGCAGACCATCAAATGTCACCAGCAGCTTGCCGTCACGCGTGACGCACTGGGGTTGGATGGGTCCGACGTTGGTTGCACCAAGGCCAGCTATTGACGGCTTGCCGCGAGGCAAGGGCTGGGTAATCTCGCCGGCTGATGTAGAGGAGGCATCCCTATGAAGTCGTTCCTCTTAATCGGCCTTTTACTCCAGGTCTTCGCGTTACCGACGCTGTGCGCATTTGCATGGTTCCGGGGCGGCGTGACGGAGCGACGCGTTGCGACCGCTCTGTTCATCGCCGTCATCGCCACCACGGCGACGGACCTTTTCGGAACGCATTGGCATGGTCCCAATTGGGGCGTGATCGCCGTCGACGTCCTCCTCTTGGTCGTCCTCGTCGTGATCGCGTGCCAAAGTACAAGGTTTTGGCCATTATGGGCATCAGCATCACAACTGGGGGGATGCCTCGCGCATCTTCCCGTCATCATGAATCCGGGGCTTCCCCAGCATCTTTACGGCGCCACCCAGCCTTTCTGGATATGGCCGCTGATGGTGAGCCTGTTGATCGGAGCGATTTCCGCGCATCGGCAGCGCCGGGCATGGGAAAAATCGAGCCGCACGACTTCCGGGTCCCGGCCGCCGATAGCGATCTAGTCGCCTATGCCAGGTTCCAGCTCAAGATGGCGGGGCGCCGGGCACGTGCCGGATCGGATCTTCGCCTGGCGAGCGCGCAGTGGAACATCCTGCTCGACCTCTACATCTCGGCGTTCGAACGGCGTACGGTGCCGACGGGCGATGCCTGTCTCGCCAGCAACGCGCCGCATTCGACCGGGCTGCGTCACGTCATTTTCTTGATGGAAAGCGGCTATGTGACGCGCGTGTCCGACCCCGAAGATGCGCGTCGAACGCTGGTCGGGCTGACCAATGCGGGCCTGGACTTGGTCGGCAACTGCCTCAGGACGGAATATGAGGCGCTGACCGCGGTCATGAACGGGCACCCCGTCGTCTGACGGGATGCCCTCGCCGGGACTACGACCAGCCGCCCGCCAGCGCGCGGAACACGTCGATCTGGGCGTCGGCGATCCGCGCGTCCTGATCGGCGAGCGCCGCCTCGGTCTCGGCATAAGTGCGCTCGGCGTCGAGCCAGGCGAGCGAATCGACCGCGCCCTCGCGCTGCTGCGCGCGAGTGATCGTCGCGGCTTTTGCCGCTTCGTCGCGCGCCGCTTTCAGCGCGGTTCGCCGATCCAGGGCTCGCGCGTAGCTGTTGAGCGCGGTTTCGGTTTCCTCGAGCGCCCGCAGCACCGTGCCGTCGAACGTTGCGAGCGACGCCTGGGTGTCGGCCTTGGCGGCGGCGATCTTGGCGCGTGGGCCTTCCTGATTGGGGAAGGCCCAGTTGATCAACGGCCCGAGCAGCCAGCGCAGCGGGCCGCCGCCGAACACGTCGCCGATATTGGGGCCGGTCGAGCCGATCGAGCCACCGAGCGCAATGCGCGGATAGAGGTCGGCGGTGGCGACGCCTATCCGCGCGGTATCGGCGGCGAGCCGGCGGTCGGCGGCGAGGACGTCGGGACGGCGCTTGAGCAAGGCGGCACCGTCGCCGATCGGGATCGGCTGGGTGATCTCGAGCCCGAGCACACGCTCACCAGCTGCCGCCGGGAGGTCGGCGGGGGGGCGGCCGGTCAGGGTCGCGAGACGGAACAAGGCGGTCTGGCGGTCGGCCTCGATCGCCGGGATATCGGCCGCGCGCTGCTGGCGGAGCGTGGCGATGCGCGAGACGTCGAGCTGGGTGGCGAGCCCGGCGTCGTGGCGGCGCTGGGTCAGCAGCAGCGACTTGTCGAGCAGGTCGACGATCTGGTTGGCGACCTTGAGCCGCGCGGCGCCCGAGGCGGCATCGGCATAAGCGCGGGTGGTGTCGGCGACGACCGCGACGCGGACGGCGTCGACGTCGGCGGCTGCCGCCTGCTCATCGCCGCGTGCCGCCTCGATCCCGCGCTTGACGCGGCCGAACAGGTCGACCTCGTACGACACCGACAGGCCGGTATCGATCGACCAATCCTCGCGCGGGCTCCCCGGCGCGCGCTGGCTTTCGGGCAGGCGGCCATAAGTCGCGCCGGCGTTGAGCCCGGTCGACGGCAACCGGTCGCTGCGCGCGCCGCGCAACGAAGCGCGGGCGCGTTCGAGATGCGCGACCGCGACGCGGATATCGGTGTTCGACTTGAGCGCGTCGGCGATCAGCCCGTCGAGGACGGGGTCCTGATAAAGCCGCCACCAGTTGGATGCGGCCGGGTTGGCACTCAGCGCGGGTGAATTGGCCGAGACGAATTGGCCGGCCGCGGTCGGCGGCGTGATCGGCGCGACATAATTCGGCCCCACCGCGCAGGCGGCGAGCGCGAGGGCGGAGACAAGGGTTAGAGGCAGGCGGAACGCCCTCCCTCTCCCCTTTGAAGGGGAGAGGGTTACCGTAGCTTGGCGATCCGACGAAGTCGGTGAGCCTAGCGGAGGTTGGGAGAGGGTTAGGAAGCCCTCCGGCTGAGTGGGTTCTTCACCCCTCTCCCCGCTCCGACTAGGCACCCGCTGCGCGGGCACCAAGTCTGCGCAACCCTCTCCCCTTCCGGGGAGAGGAAGATCGTTGTTCACATCAAACGAACGCATCGAATTGCTCCTCATTCGGCCGGCTGCAGCGATCCGGACAGGTCCGGACCGGCGGCGGGCCGCTTGCCGCGCGCGCGGGCGATGCGATCGCCCAGCGCGCGGCACACGACGTAGAAAGTGGGGGTGAACAGCAGGCCGAAGGCGGTGACGCCGATCATCCCGAAGAACACCGCGGTGCCCAGCGCTTGGCGGAGTTCGGACCCCGCGCCGCTCGCGATCAGCAGGGGCACGGTGCCCAGGATGAAGGCGAAGCTCGTCATCAGGATCGGCCGCAACCGGGTCTGCGCCGCCTGGATCGCGGCACGTGCCGGGCTCAGGCCTTGCTGCTCCTCGCCCTGCTTGGCGAACTCGACGATCAGGATCGCGTTTTTCGCTGCCAGCGCGATCAGGACGACGAGGCCGATCTGGGTCAGGACGTTATTGTCCATTCCCCTGAGGTTCACGCCGACCATCGCGGCGAGCAGGCACATCGGCACGATCAGGATGATCGACAGCGGCAGGACGAGGCTTTCATATTGCGCCGCCAGCACCAGGAAGACGAACACCACGGCGAGCGCGAACACCACGCCGGCGGTGCTGCCCGCCGCCTTTTGCTGATAGGCGATGCCGGTCCATTCGGTGCCGTAATCGCCGGGCAGATTGTCGGCGGCGAGCTTCTCGAAGGTCTGCAGCGACTGGCCCGACGAATAGCCGGGAGCGGTGTCGCCATCGACCTCGACCGCGGGGAACAGATTGTAGCGCACCACGCGATACGGTCCGGTCTTGTCGCTGAAATTGGCAACCGATCCGATCGGCACCATCTCGCCCGAATTCGACCGCGTCTTGAGGTTGGCGATGTCGGCCACGGTCGCGCGGAACGGGGCGTCGGCCTGGGCGGTGACGCGATAGGTGCGCCCCAGCAGGTTGAAGTCGTTCACATAGGCCGAGCCGAGATAGACGTTGAGCGCTTCGAACACGCGCTCGGGCGGCACGCCGATCAGATCGGCCTTGGCGCGATCGATATCGGCGAAGACGCGCGGCGTGTTGGTGTCGAAGAAGGTGTAGATCTGGCTGAGGCCGGGAGTCTGATTGGCCTTGCCGATCAGGCCATAGGATTTGGCGGCTAGGTCGGCATAGCCGTGCCCGCCACGGTCCTCGACCATCAGGCGATAACCGCCGGCCGAGCCGATTCCCTGGATCAGCGGCGGGGGTACGATCATCAATCGCGCCTCATTGATGTCCCCGGTCGCCTTGCGCGCCTCATCCATGATGCTGGCCAGCGTCACGCCGAGTTTCTCGCGATCCTCGAACGACTTGAGCGGGATGTACGCCGCGGCCGAATTGGGCGCGAGCGTCTGCGACGGCCCGTCGAACCCGGCGAGCATCACCGCGCCCTTGACGCCCTTGAGCGGCAGGATGCGGTTTGCGACCTTGCGCATCACCGCGTCGGTGCGCTCGACCGAGGCGCCGGGCGGCAGCGAGATGACGGTCAGGAAGTACCCCTGGTCCTGCGCCGGGATGAAGCCGGTCGGCGTCGCGTAGAACAACGCGGCGGTGGCGGCGATCAGCCCGGCATAGATGGTCATCATCCGCTTCGGCCGTGCAACCAGGCGCTCGGTGAGGCGCGCATAGCCGTTGCTCATCCGCTCGAACCCGCGGTTGAAACGGTCGCCCGCCGCCAGCACGAGCTGGTGGAGGCGGCCGCCCGTGGCTTCCTCGGCGCGCGGGCGCAGCAGCAAGGCGGCGAGCGCGGGCGAGAGGGTCAGCGACAGCAGCAGCGAGATGATCGTCGCGGTGGTGATGGTGACCGCGAACTGCTGGTAGAAGGCGCCCGACAGGCCGGTCAGGAACAGGGTCGGCACGAACACCGCGCAGAGCACCAGCACGATCGCGACCAGCGCGGCGGACACTTCGTCCATCGAGGTGCGCGCGGCCTCCAACGGGCTCAGCCCATGTTCGAGGTTGCGCTCGACATTCTCGACCACGACGATCGCGTCGTCGACGACGATGCCGATCGCCAGCACCA
>DASVNU010000020.1:0-3325 GCA_036383655.1 Sphingomonas sp.
CCGAGCGGCTGGCCCTTGACCTTGGCGGCGCGGACCTTGTCGTTGAAACTGGCGAGCCCGCGCACGTTGACCGAGGCCATCATGCGATAGCGGTCCTCCATCTGCTCGACCGCCCATTTGAGCGCGCGGACCGCCTTGGACGGGTCCGTCACGACCGGCGACAGCAGGTGCGGGATGTCATCGTACATGCTCAGTTCGAGCATTTTCGGATCGATCATGATCATCCGGCACTGTTTGGGGTCGAGCTTGTAGAGCAGCGACAGGATCATGCAGTTGAGCCCGACCGACTTGCCCGATCCGGTGGTGCCGGCGACGAGCAGATGCGGCATCGGCGCGAGGTCGACGATCACCGGGTCGCCCGCGGTGTTCTTGCCCAGCACGATCGGCAGCGAGGCCGACTGATCCTCGAATGCGTCCGACGCCATCAGTTCGTGCAGATTGACCGTTTCGCGCCGCGCGTTCGGCAATTCGATGCCGATCACGGTGCGCCCGGGGATCGGTGCGATGCGCGCCGAGATCGCCGACATGTTGCGCGCGATGTCGTCGGCGAGCTGGACCACGCGGCTCGCCTTGGTGCCGGCGGCGGGTTCGAGCTCGTAGATCGTTACGACTGGGCCGGGATGGACCGCGGTGATCTGGCCCTTGACGTGGAAGTCGTCGAGCACGGTTTCGAGCAGGCGCGCGTTGCGCTCGAGCGCGGCCTTGTCGATCGGCCCGCCGGTCGACGGCGGCGCCGCCTTGAGCAGGTCGAGCGGCGGCAGGGGATAATTGTCGCGCAGGTCGAAACTACCCTGTTTGGGCTTGGCAGGTTTGGCCGGCGGCGGCGCGGCGTTGCGCTCGGCGATGACTGGCGCCGGGCGATTGTCGGGCAGCGCCACCGCGCGCGGCTGGCGAATCGACTGTTCGGACTCCATGTCGATCACGCGATCGCCCGGACGCTGATCGGTCAGCCGCTGCACCTCGGCCGAACGGCCGATCCGCGGCATTGCCGGCACACGCGGCAATCCGACCTCGAGACTCATGAACCAGATCACCGCGCCCGACAGCCCGGCCAGCGCGCCGACGGCGCGATCGGTCCACAGCATTGCGACGGGATTGCCGATCAGCGCGATCAGCCATTTGAGCCCATCGGCGACCAGCATCCCGACCAGCCCGCTCTTGCCCGCCGGCCAGTCGAGGCTGGCGCCGCTCGACACGAATCCCTGCGCCGTCGCGACCAGCGCGAGGCCGAACGCGGCGGCCAGCGTCATGCGGATCCAGCCGCCGACCTCTTCGTCGCGCCACAGCCGCCAGGCGATCACCGGCCCCACCGCCAGCATGCCCCAGGCGGGCCAGCCCAACACGGTATAGGCGAGGTCGGCGATCACCGCGCCGGGATAGCCGAGCAGATTCTGCGCCGGCCCGCCCGCGGCGGTGCTCAGCGACGGGTCGCCCGAATGATAGCTGGCGAGCGAGAGGACGAGCAGCAATGACACCGCGGCGATCACCACCGCGACGATCATCGCGCCCGAGCGGGCGGCGCCCGCTTTCACCGTTTCGCGCCAGAGCGGCGGCTGCGCGCGGCTGGCCATGGTCGAATCCCCCGAAATGTACGCTGTGCGTTCACGATGGATTCTCGCGCCGCGCGAGTCCGGCGTCAAGGCGCCATGGAAAGGCGGAGAAGTTGGATTCCCGCCAATGTCGGCAAATGGCTGCCGTCAGGCAGCTCCCTTCCGGTTTCTCCGCCACATTTGCCACAGATGCTGAAGCCCGATCGAGACCCCTATGGAGCCAACCGCCAGCAAACCAGTCACACCGCGACTGAGCCCGAGAACGAAACCACCCACGCCGACTCCGCTGGCGATGACGGCGTCGCTCCAATTGATCCGCTTCACTGGATGCCTCCACTCTTCCGCTCTCTGGTAAGGCATAAATCGAGAAAGCGTTAGTGTAGCGCCAGACCCAGGTTCTGGCCCCGCCGGCCATTGCCGCTCGCCACCGCACGGCCTAGGGCATTTCGCATGTCTCAGGCTGATCTCCTCATCCTTGGCGGCGGGCTGGTCGGCAGCGCGCTCGCGGTCGCGGCCGACGCGCATGGCATCACCAGCATCGTGGTCGATCCGGCCGATCCGGCGGTGGTCACCGCGGCGGGATTCGACGGCCGCGCTTCGGCGATCGCCAGCGCGCCGATGAACATGCTGCGGGCGATCGGGGTTGCCGATCGGTTGGCGGGCAAGGGCTGCCCGATCGAGGGAATCCGCGTGTCCGACGGGCTCGAACCGGGCGCACTCGATTTCGTGCCGCAGGACGGCGAAAACGCGCTCGGCACGATGTTCGAGAATCGCGATCTTCGCACCGCACTGCTCGACGCCGCCGGCGCGGCGCCGGGCGTCGACCTCCGGATGCAAACGCGCGCCGTCGATATCGAGCGCGACGCAGCCGGCGTTCGCGCGACGCTGAGCGACGGCAGCCAGGTGCGCGCATCCCTGCTGATCGGTGCCGAAGGGCGCAATTCGCCGACTCGCGAAACGGCGGGACTCAATGTCGCGCGCTGGACCTACGACCATGTCGCGCTGGTGACCTCGATCGGCCACGAGCACAGCCATGAGAATGTCGCCTACGAGATATTCTATCCCGAAGGGTCGTTCGCGATCCTGCCGTTGAACGACGACGATCGCGGGCATCGCTCGGCGATCGTCTGGTCGGTACGCGGGAGCCAGGGGCCCGGCATGCAGAAACTGGGCGACCGCGGCTATATGGCCGAGCTCGAGCGCAAGATGGGCGGGTTCCTCGGCAAGATCACCTGGCTCGGACCGCGTTTCGCGCACCCGCTCGGCTTTCACCATGCCGCGACGATCACCGCCGAGCGGCTCGCGCTGGTCGGTGACGCCGCGCACGGCATCCATCCGATCGCCGGCCAGGGAGTCAATGTCGGCTTTCGCGACGTCGCCGCGCTGGTCGAGGTGCTGGTCGACGGCAAGCGAATCGGGCTCGACGTCGGCGATCGCGCGCTACTGACGCGCTACGAACGCTGGCGCAGCCTCGACACCTTCATGGTCGCGGCGGCGACCGATGGGTTGACGCGATTGTTCGGTATTCCGGGCAAGACCGCGAGCGCGGTGCGGCGATTCGGCCTGTCGGCGGTACAGCATGCGCCGGTGCTCAAGGATCGCTTCATCGCCGAGGCAAGGGGCGAATCGGGAGCATTGCCCAAGCTGCTGGCGGGGTTGTCGGTTTAGACTCTTTCTTTCTCTCCCTTGAGGGAGAGGATACCGGAGCTTAGCGGCAACGCCGCTTAGCGCAGGTTGGAGAGGGAGATGCGGAGCGGAGCTCCGCGCGGTCCTTC
>DASVNU010000021.1:0-5210 GCA_036383655.1 Sphingomonas sp.
CCTTGGTGAAGGTCAGGCACAGGATGGCACCGGGGTCGGTCCCGCCGAGCAACAGGCGATAGACGCGCGCCGCCAGCACCTGGGTCTTGCCGGTTCCCGCCGACGCCGCGAGCCAGACGTGCGACGACGGGTCGCTCGCGCGCGCTTGCTCGTCGACGAGCCGCGGCAGGATCGAGTCAGCGCCGCTCACGGCCATACCATTCATCGCGTCGCATCAATTGGTCGTAATCGCCGAACGGCGCATATTCGGGCTTCAATTTGGCGGTGAACGGCGCCGCGCCGGTCAGCCATGTCTCCGCCGCCTCGGTGAAATTGCACCGTGCCTCGGCGACGAATTCGTCGACCGGGATCGGGTCCTTCTTTTTCGGGTCGCACGGCGAATCGACATAACCGAACCCGCCCGACCGATGGCGCGCGAGCGACCAATATTCGAACCCTTCGGCTTTGCCCGCAACGCCCGCGAACTTGCCCGCCTCGGCGATCATCCCGAGCAAGCCGAGCTGCAGGCTGAACCCCGCTCGCACTGCCGCGGTCGATGGCGGCTGTCCGGTTTTGTAGTCGACTACTACCAGGCCGCCATGGTTGAGCTGGTCGATCCGGTCGAACCGGCCTGACAATTCGACCCCGGCAAGTTGCAGAACGCCCTTTCCCTCGACCGCCAGGATCGTCCGCTCGCCCGCACGGTCGGACACTTCGCGCGCGATCCATTCGACCGCCTCGATCAGCCGCGGCCCCCATAAGGCGCGGATCATCGGGTGGGTGCGGACATCCCCCAGCAAGGCTTCGGCGCGCGGGCGCAAGGTTTCGGGATTGGCGCCATCCTCGCGAAACCAGATCTCCAGGATCGCATGGACCTGATTGCCGCGCCACGCCGGGCTCGGCTCGGCATCGACCGGATCGATCGCGCCCAGCCGCAGCATCCGGCGCGCGTAAAAGGCGAAGGGGTCGGCCTTGAGCCGGTCGACCTCGGTCACCGAAATCTGGCGCGGCCGGTCCTCGATCACCGGCGATGGCTCGGGACGTGACGCCGGCTCGTGCACGCCGGGATTGTCGATCGCAGCGGCCCAAGCGGCCAGATCGGGATCGCGATCGAAGCGATCGCCGGCCAGGGCTTCGAGCCTCAGCCAGAAGCGCGAAGCGAGCGTCGGCGATCGGCCGTCTCGACGTGCGCGCGTGATCAGCACTTCGGGCGCGCCCAGCGCGTTGGCGAAATCATGCGCCGCGACGCCAATCCCGCGCTCGAGCCCGGGCAAGTCCAGTTCGACGCGGATGCGCGGCGCCAACCACGGATCGGGCGCGGCGATCGGCGGCCAGGTACCTTCATTCAGGCCGCCGAGGATCATCAGGTCGGCGGCCTGCAACCGCGCCTCGATCAAACCGTAGATCGCCAGTCGCGGATGCCCCCCCTGCGGCGGGCGGATCGCGACTTCCTCCATTAGCGTACGCAGCAACGGCGCGACGCTGGCGGGATCGACGAATGCCGGCCCATCGACCGCGCGCAATTCGAGATCGGCCAGCAATTCGGCCGCCGCGCGCCCCGCCGGGCCCGCCCAGATCGCGAAACCGCATAGCGCCTCCGCCGTCTCGCGCAGGGTCGCGATCATCGCCGCCAACGGTTGTTCGCCGTTGCCGAAACAGTGTGCCAATGGTTCGAGCAGATCGCGCATCGTCGGCCAGACCTGCCGTGCCGCCGCGCGCAGCGGTGCCTCGCGCTCGTCGCCGTCGAGCAGATGCGCATCGACTCCCGCCAGCCCCGGCGCCGGGCGCGGCCCGCGCAGCGCCCGGTCGAGCGCGCGGACGCCGTCGAGCCACAAGGTACGCGGCTCGCCGCTCTGGACCAATGGGTGCTTGAGCAGCGCAAGTAGCGCGAGCGGCGCAAAATCCTGCGCCGCTGCCTCGGCCAGCATCGTCAGCAGCGTGCCTGGCGCGCGCGTCGCGAGCGGGCGGCCGGCGGTATCGTCGATGTCGATCCCCCAGCGCGCGCAATGCGCCGCGACGCGTTCGGCGAGTGTACGGTCCGGCGTTACCAGCGCGGCGGTGCTTCCCTCGACTTCCAGGGCGCAGCGCAACGCCAGCGCGATCGCCTGCGCTTCGTCGGCGGGAGTGGCGAGTTCGACCGCGCGGATTCCGGTCAATCGCCGATCGGATGCTTCGAGGTCGGTCCATTTGCCGGTGAAGTCGGCGGGCGCGAAGGCGTTGGCGATCGCCTTGCCGCGCGCCGCCGAGGCGTCATGATCGCTTCCCTCGCGCCACGCGCGCACTTCGCCGCGTCCCGCGCTCATGCGTTCGAGCAGCAGTTTCAGCTGGAATTGCGGATGAGTCTCGATCGACCGCGCCTTGAAGCCGTTGGCATCGGCTTCGTGGGGTCCGAGCGCATCCCATTCCTCGGCCGGCATCGCGGTGGCGAGATCCTGGAAGACGACCAGCCCCTCGTCGAGCTCCGCCACGCGCCGCAACAACGCGGCTACGGCTGGCGCCGGATCGGTGATCCCCGCGGCACAGACGAAACCCGCGGGTGGCATCTCCTTCCATCGCGCGGCCAATCGGCGCAGCATGATCGCCCGCCGCGTCGCCGCGTCCATCGCCCCCATCCTCGCCAGCTCCGCCGGCCAGCGATCGACGACGATGCGGAACAATTCGAGCGCTCGTTCCCAATGGCTGGTCAGCTCGCGCGCAAACTCGAGCTCGAACAGTTTCGCCGGCTCGACGTCCTCGACCAACAGCTGATCGAGCGTCCGCGCGAGCGCGCCCGCCAGGCGCACGGCTTCGTCGGCGGCCACCGGCTCGCCCTGGCGCGCGCGTTCCTCGCCGACCAGCCGCGCCAGGATCATTCGCCGCGCCAGTGGATCGACCGGCGGCGGCAACGGCTCGAGGTCATCGGCCGGATCGAGCATCGCGCCCGCCGCCTCGTCGAGCGCGGGATCGCCGATCGTCACCAGCCGCGGCAGCAACAGGCCCCCGCCGCTCGCGCGGACGAACGCATCCTGGACCGCGCGGCGACCGCGATTGTTGGGCAGCAGGACGAGACCCCGCGCGAGGCGCATCGGATCATCGCCGAACCGCTTCATCAGCCCAACGACAAGCGCGTCCGCGAAAGCACGTTGCGCGGGGATCGTATAGAGCGCGAGGCCGCGCTCAGGCATCGATCAGGAGCGCCTCGGTCCTGGCAATGGCGGGCGGCGTGCCGACGTCGAACCACAATCCCTGATGGACGAAGCCATAAGCGCGCCCAGCCTCGATCGCGCGGTTCCAGAACAAATTGGTCGAGAACGGCCCCTCCGGCCAATCCTGGATCACCCGCGGCGAAAGGATCTGGACGCCGGTATAGACGAACGGCGCCACCCTGCCTGGCTTGCGGCGCCCGGTAATGCGGCCATTGGCGTCGAGATGAAAATCGCCCAGCCCGCCATGGTTGTGCGCGCGCGCCAGCGGCACCACCAGCAGCAGCGCGTCCATCACCTCATCGTCCCAGCGCGAGGCCAGCAGCTTGATCGTATCGGCCGGTCCATCGATCCACAGATTGTCGGCATTGACCACGACGAACGGCTCGTCGCCGATCAGCTCGCGCGCCTTCACCAATCCGCCGCCGGTCTCCATCAGCTCCTGGCGTTCGTCGGAGATGACGACGTCGATGCCTTTCACCCGGTTCTTCAAATGCGCTTCGAGCGAATCGGCCAGATAATGCACGTTGACCACCGCGCGCTTGATCCCGGCCGCGCGCAGTCGGTCGAAGACATGGTCGAGCAACGCCTGTCCGGCGACCTGAACCAGCGGCTTGGGCCGCGTCGCGGTCAATGGACGCATTCGCTTGCCGATCCCCGCCGCCATCACCATCGCGGTTTCGGGCACCGTACCGCCCGGATCCGGCCGTATCGACAAGGTGCGTTTCGGTGTCATGCGCGAACCATCTCCATCGGGTCGCCGCGCTGGTCGGCCGGGATGTTGGCATCGAACCACGCCTTGACCGGCGCCAGCGCCGGATGATCGAGATCGCGGTTGAGATAGCGCCACACGCGCGGGCACATCGCCGGGTAACGCGGCTTGCCGTCGCGCCGCCACAGCCGGGTGAAGATACCGACGATCTTCGCGTTCCGCTGCGCGCCGAGCACGTGATAGGCCGCGTCGAAATCGTCGCCCTCGCCGGTGACGCGGCGATAGCGGTCGAGCATCGCCGCCTCGATCTCGGGCTCGACGTCGCGCCGCGCGTCTTGCAGCAACGACACCAGGTCATAGGCCGGATGCCCGGCCAGAGCGTCCTGGAAATCGAGCAGGCCGAGCGCCTCGGTCCCGCCGATCAGCATCAGATTCTCGGCATGATAATCGCGCAACACGGTCACTGGCTGGGCGGCGAGCGCGTGGTCGAACACCTCGCCCCACGCTTTGGCGTAGCCGTCGAGATCGACCGTCACGCCAATCGCGGGGCAATACCATTCGGTCAACAGATCGGCTTCGCGCTGCAATTCCTTGCGATCATACGCGCGCCACGGCCCGGCCGGCTCGCCATGCAGCCGGATCAGGATATCGACCGCTGCCTCGTACATCCGCAACAGGCTTTCGGGCGCCGCATCGACCGTTTCGCGCATCCGGGCGTCACCGAAATCCTCGATCAGCACCAGTCCCTGGTCGAGGTCGGTGCCCATGATCGTGGGCGCTGGAAAACCGCGTTCGACCAGCCATTGGGCGACCGCGATGAACGGGCGCGGATCCTCATGCGGCGGCGGCGCGTCCATCAGGATCGCGCTGCGCCCGTGGTCCGCGACGCGGAAATAGCGGCGGAACGACGCGTCGCCCGCCAGCGGCAGCACATCGCCTTCTCCCCACCCCAGTTTGGCGAGGAAGTCGGCGGTCCCCGCCGGCGGATTCATGTCAAGGGCCATCGCCCCTCCCATGCCGCGGGCACGGTTGCTGTCAAGCGGCGTCCGCCATCGGGTGCGAAGTCCAAGGTCAATGCCAAGGCGTCGGGCCAATGCCCCGGTGCACGCTCCGGCCATTCGATCACCAGGACCGACTCTTCCCGCGCTTCGTCGAGCCCGAGTTCGTCGAGTTCGTCGATATGCTCGATCCGGTAAAGGTCGACATGCATCACCGGCAGCCGCGTCTCTGGAGGCGCATACGGCTGGACGATCGCGAAGGTTGGCGACGGCGCTTCTCCTTCGAGCCCCAAGGCAGCCAGCAATCCGCGTGCGATGCTGGTCTTGCCGGCACCGAGC
>DASVNU010000022.1:0-11457 GCA_036383655.1 Sphingomonas sp.
GGGCGGTCGGGTGGGGGAGCGGGCCGGCGCAGCCATATCAAAGCCTGAAACTTAAGAACGTCTCGCAGAAAGGCGCGATTGATTGACGGGCGCGGAACACGGGCATAGCACGGCCCAAATCCTACTCCTGGGGAGCCACAAATGACCTACGTCGTCACCGACGCCTGCATCCGCTGCAAGTATATGGACTGCGTCGAGGTGTGTCCGGTCGATTGCTTCTACGAAGGCGAGAACATGCTCGTCATCAATCCCAACGAGTGTATCGATTGCGGCGTGTGCGAACCCGAATGCCCGGCCGAGGCGATCCTGCCCGATACCGAGAACGGTCTCGAAAAGTGGCTCGAGCTCAACAATACGTTCAGCGGCCAATGGCCCAACGTCACGCGCAAGAACGACCAGACCCCCGCCGATGCCGACGAGCACAAGGGCGAAGAGGGCAAATACGACAAGTATTTCTCGCCCGAGGGCGGTCAGGGCGACTGAGTCGCCCGAGACGATCGATCGCGATCAATACGGCCCCGCCCAGCAATGGGACGGGGCCGTACCCATTTTAGGTCCCGTAGTTGTGGAAGCCCGTCGTACGAAAACGACACCGGGCTGGTAATTTTATTACGACTGTGTTAAATAGGACAGGACGAGAGCCAGTTTCCGAGTCTCTCGTGTGGAGACACACACATCCAATCAAGCCCCTGTCGGCGCCATGTCCGGGCGTCGTGCGTTTATTCGGGCGACATTCCAAGTGAAAGGTTGAAGTTACATGGCTGCCAAGGCGCTGTCCTTCGACGTCGGTGATTACGTTGTTTACCCCAAGCACGGCGTTGGCCGTGTCGTTGAACTTCTGAAACAGGAAATCGCCGGCATGACGCTGGAGCTCTACGTGCTCCGGTTCGAAAAGGAGCGCATGACGCTCCGTGTGCCGACCAACAAGGCCGAGAGCGTGGGCATGCGCAAGCTGTCCTCGGACAAGACGCTCCGCGAAGCGCTCGATACGCTCAAGGGCAAGCCCAAGGTCAAGCGCACCATGTGGTCGCGCCGCGCGCAGGAATATGAAGCGAAGATCAATTCGGGCGACCTCGTGTCGATCGCCGAAGTGGTCCGCGACCTGTTCCGTGCCGAAGACCAGCCCGAGCAGAGCTATTCGGAGCGGCAGATCTTCGAGGCCGCCGCGTCACGGCTCGCCCGCGAACTCGCGGCGATGGAAGAGACCGACGAAAAGGGTGCGCTGGAAAAGATCCTCGACATCCTGCGGGCCGCCGCCGCGATCCACAACAAGGACAAGATTCCCGCCTGATCGGAATCAAGTCATTGATAGAAAAGGGCGGTCTTTCGGGGCCGCCCTTTTTGTTTGCGGCGTCTCCACGGGTGTGTTATTGTGACAACACACGACGGAGGATGACATGACTCGCTACCTGCTGATCGCCCTGCTCCCGCTCGCCGCCTGCTCGGGCACGGCGAGGTCGGAAGGCACGCCGCCCAGCGGCTCCGGCGGCAACCGCACCTTCGCGGTCGATGGCTTTACCGGCGTCGATGCCGCCGGCCCCGACGATGTCGATGTCCGCGTCGGTTCGGGTTTCTCGGTTCGCGCCGAAGGCGATCCCAAGATCCTCGACAAGCTCGAGATCGTCAAGGAAGGCGACACGCTGATGGTCCGCCGCAAGGAGCACAGCTTCAGCTGGGGCGGCGAGCGCAAGGGCGCCAAGATCTACATCACCATGCCGCGCATGACCGCGGCGAGCACCACCGGATCGGGCGGCATGACCGTCGATCATGTCGATGGCGAGAAATTCCGGGCCAGCGCCACGGGGTCGGGCGATCTCAGCATCGGCTCGCTCGGCGTCCAGGCGGTCGACCTCTCGGTCACCGGGTCGGGCAGCGTCGGCACCGCGGGCACGGCCAAGACCGGCTCGTTCTCGGTCACCGGATCGGGCGACATCACCGCGCCCAAGCTGTCGCTCGGCCAGGCCAGCGTCAACGTGATGGGGTCGGGCGGCGTCTCGGCGGCGGTCAACGGCACGGCCAACGTCAATGTGATGGGATCGGGCGACGTCACGCTGACCGGCGGCGCCAAATGCACCACGTCCAAAATGGGATCGGGCGACGTCAGCTGCAGCTAAGGCTGCTTGCATCGGGCGGCGGGGCGGTGCGATGCTCGCACCCATGCTCCGCCGCTCCCTCATCCTCGCGTTGATCGCGCTCGCCGCGCCGGCCCATGCCGCCGACCGCAGCTATGTCGTCACCAATTTCGACCGGGTGCGGGTGGACGGACCATTCTCGGTGCAGGTCGAGGTCGGCACCGGCGGCGCCGCGGCCAGCGCGTCGGGCGACGAGCGCGCGTTGGGCGATCTCGACATCTCGGTCGAGGGCACGACACTGACCGTCCGCAAGGGCAGCCAGGGCTGGGGCGAGCGCGGCGAAACGCGCGGTCCGTTGCCGGTCGTCACGCTGCGCACGCCGGCGGTGCGCGGCGCGACCGTCGTTGGTGGCGCCAGGTTGACGCTCTCGGGCAAGCTCCGGACGAACCGGTTCGACGTCCAGGTCACCGGCGCCGGCACGATCGACGCGACCGGCGTCGATGCCGATGACGTCGTGGTCACCGTCATCGGCAACGGCAATGTCGCGCTGGCCGGGCGCACCGCACGAGCGCGCCTCTCGACCAATGGCGGCGGCACGATCGCCGCGACCGCGCTCGACGCCGGCGACGTGCTGGCGGTCATGGACGGCGCCGGCGAGACGCGCGCGAGCGCCCGCTACACCGCCGACCTCACCAACCGCGGGCTCGGCCTGATCGCGATTACGGGCAACCCGAAATGCACCGTGCGCGGACAATCGACCGGGCCGATCCAGTGCGGGGCGGGCGGCCAACCCTAGGTTGGGGGCTCGTCTTTCTGTCGTCATCCCCGCGACAGCGAGGATGACGAGCTTGGAGGGACACGAGTTCCCGCCTACAGCAGCCCCAGCTCCGCGAGCTTGCCGATCATGTCGGGCGGCAAGTCGCCGACGCCTTCGCCGCCTGCGCCGAGATCGCGCGGCGCGTCCGTGCCTTCGAGATAGCGCCAGCCCTGATGCGCGCGCTTGGGCCGGGCCTCGACCAGCACGAGGTGCGGGTCGAGCCTGATCGCGGTGCGCCCGCCGGGCAGATCGCCGAACCCGACGATCGGCGAGCGCGCGACGAGCTGATGCTTGAGCACCCAGTAAAGCGACCCCTGCCCGGCAATCTCTTCCCAGCGCTTGGGCAGATAGCGTGTACCGAGTTCGTAAGGCGGATCACTCTCTCGCGCGGCCCAGCGCGCGATGAACGCCTCCAGGCTCGACACGCCAAACGCGACCTTGGTCAGATGAAGCGGCATTCGGCCGATCTGGGTTACCGACCCAGCCCCCACAAGGTCGCGAGGCCGAGGAACGAGAAGAAGCCCATGATGTCGGTTATCGTGGTGACGAACACCGCCGACGAGACCGCGGGGTCGACATTGGCCTTGTCGAGCGCAACCGGCACGATCACGCCGACGAGCCCCGCGACCAGGCTGTTGAACATCATCGCCAGCGCGAAGACGAGCGACAGCTGCGCGTTGCCGAGGATCACATAGCTGCCCAGCGCACCGACCGCCGCCAGTGCCACGCCATTGGCGATGGCGATGCGGAATTCGCGCATCAGCATCCACAAGGTGTTCGAGTTGGTCAGCTGGTTGGTCGCGATCGCGCGCACCACCACCGCCAGCGTCTGCGTGCCGGCATTGCCGCCCAACGCCGAGACGATCGGCATCAAGGCGGCGAGAATGGCGTAGCGCCCGATTTCGCCCTGGAACGCGCCGACCACCGATGCCGAGAGCATCGTCGCGCCGAGATTGACGACGAGCCAGAGCACGCGCGTGCGCACGGTGAGCGCGATCGGCTCGTTGATGTCGCCATCACCGGCGCCGGCCAGCCGCAGCGTGTCCTCGCCGGCTTCTTCCTGGATGATGTGGACGACGTCGTCGACCGTGATCATGCCGACCAGCCGGCCCGCGGCATCGACCACCGCGGCCGAGATCAGCGCGTATTTCTGGAAGCGCAGCGCGACTTCTTCCTGGTCCATGTCGACCGGGATCAGCGTCTGCTCGCGCTTCATCACGTCCGCGATCGCGACCGTCCGCGGCGCGCGCAGGATCCATGACAGTGAACAGGTGCCGATCGGCTTGTGCCCGGGATCGACCACGAAGATTTCCCAGAAATCGGTGGTCAGTTCTTCCTGGCTGCGCAGATAGTCGATCGCGTCGCCGACGCTCCAATGTTCGGGCACCGCGATCAACTCGCGCTGCATCAGGCGGCCGGCCGATTCTTCCGGGTAGGACAGCGCTTCCTCGATCGCGGCGCGATCGTCCGGATCGAGCGCGCGGAGCACTTCGCGCTGATCCGCCGGCTCCATGTCCTCGATGATCGCGACCGCGTCGTCGGTATCGAGTTCCGACGCGATGTCGGCGATTTCCTGCGGCTCGAGGCTGTCGATCAAATCCTCGCGGACATAATCGTTCATCTCGGCGAACACGTCGGCGTCGAGCAGGTCGGTCAGCGCCTTGGCGAGCGGCCCGCGATCCTCATGCGGGGCCAGTTCGAACAAATCGGCGATGTCGGCGGGGTGGAGCGGTTCGACCAGCGCGCGCGCGGCGTCATTGTCGCCGGCCTCGACCGCGTCGAGCACCGCGCGCACGAATTCGGGCTTCAGCCGGTCGTCCTCGTCCAGCTGATCCGCGACGTTATCGAGTTCGGTCGCGCCGTCCACGGGCGCCAGATCGGTCTCGCTCATCGTCTGACCTTTTTTCGGGCACCGGTATATCCATATCGGGGGCCGTACGCGGTTTCCGCATGGTTTGCCAGCACCCACCGAGCAGTTTAGGGCGGGCGCAAATTCCCCGATTCATGGAGCAAGATAGTGGCCGATACCCCCGAAACGCTGACCCTGACGCTGGATAGCGGCGACGTCGTCATCAAGCTGCGCCCCGACCTGGCACCGCAGCACGTCGACCGCATCGCCGAACTGGCCAACGAAGGCTTTTACGACGGCGTCGTGTTCCATCGCGTGAGCCCCGGCTTCATGGCGCAGGGCGGCGATCCCACCGGCACCGGCATGCACGGATCGGACAAGCCCAACCTTCCCGCCGAATTCTCGCGCGAGCCGCATGTCCGCGGCGTCGCGTCGATGGCGCGCACGATGGATCCCAATTCGGCCAACAGCCAGTTCTTCATCTGTTTCGACGACGCGCGCTTCCTTGACGGCCAATATACCGTGTGGGGCGAAGTGACCGAAGGCATGGACCTGATCGACGCGCTGCCCAAGGGCGAGCCGCCGGCGACCCCGGGCAAGATCCTGAAGGCGCGCGCCGAGTAAGGCTGGAGGGATTCCCCTCCCGCTTGCGGGAGGGGCTAGGGGAGGGCGTGTCGGAAAGGGCGCCTTTCCAAAACAGGCCCTCCCCCAACCCCTCCCATGAATGGGAGGGGTGACTATTGCGTCGCCCTACGCCTCGAGCACCTCGACCAGCCAGTCGTGGAACCATTTGACCTGGCGCAGCTGCATCGCGCGCGGTCGGCAGACGAACCAGTAACTGTACGGGCTGGCCACCTCGATATTGAACAATTTGACCAGCCGCGGGTCGTGCGCCTCGTCGAAATGGCTTTCGTGCATGAAGGCGATGCCCAGCCCCTGCGCCGCCGCTTCGAGCATCAGCGCACCCGAATCGAAATGATCGATCGCCAGCGGCTCGAGCTCGTCGAGCCCGGCGGCGTGACGCCAGGCACTGAACGTGTCGGGCATGTCGCGGTGGATCAGCGCGGTCAGTCCCTCGATCTGTTCGGGCCGGGTGATCGGATCGGGCCCGTCGAGCAGCGTCCGGGCGCCGATCACATAAACGTTATTGGTGTCGAGCCGCTTGGCATAGAGGCTGGGATCGGGGTCGCGCGCCAGCGCGATCGCGGCGTCGAGCCCGTCGCCGACCCGCGCCATGTTGTGCCCCGCCGTATCGATGTCGAGATGGATCTGCGGGTGCCGCAGGCGAAGGTCGCCGAGGTGCGGAAAGATGCGCTGCGACGCGAACAACGGGAGCACCCCCAACCGCAGCCGCAAGACCTCGACCCCGCTGGTCATGAACTCGACCGCGTCGGTCAGCCGGTCGAGTACCGGCGCGATCTGCTGCAGCAGCCGTTCGCCGTCGCTGTTGAGCGCGACCGCCTGGTGGCGACGTTCGAACAACGGCTTGCCGATGAAACGTTCGAGCGCCTGAATCCGCCGGCTGAGCGCCGGGGCCGACAAAGCTAGCTCCTGCGCGGCGGCCTTGACCGATCCTGTACGGGCGACCTGGACAAAGGCTTCGATCGCGGTCAGCGGTGGCAAACGCCGCATGGGAATCCCCTCTTTTGGCCCGGGCGGTTGTGCATTGCGTCACATACCGATGTTAGGAACGGCATCACCCCCTCTCCGTAGAAAGAAAGGGTCGATTGCGAAAAATGCATGTTACCGGTTTCATTTCGCACTTGCACAATAAACTGCTGCGCTGCACATAGAGCAGGCCTTTCAGGCATCCTCTCCTAAAAACTTTCCCGGCCGGGCCCTTGGGTCCGGCCTTTTTTTGTCCGCGATTCGGGCCGTCTGATAGCCTCCCCCTCGCAGTTCTGGAACCGGGCGCCTATGTCACGCGCTCTCGATTCTTCCGCTAGCGAAACAGGTGACCCATGGCAGACGGCGACGACGCCCCCCAGCGCAAGCTCCAGGTCGCCAACGCGCGACCCGAGGACAGCGGTCGTGGCCTCGCGCACATCCCGCGCGCGCTGATGGCGCAATTGGGAATCGGCGAGGGCGACATCATCGAAATCGTCGGCAAGTCGATCACGCCCGCCCGCGCGGTCGCGCCCTATCCCGAGGATGAGGGACTCGAACTGATCCGCATCGACGGCCTGCAGCGCGCCAATGCCGGCGCCGGGTCGGGCGATTTCGTCGATGTCCGCAAGGCCGAGGCCAAGCCGGCGACCCGCGTGATCTTCGCCCCCGCGCAGCAGAATCTGCGCCTCCAGGGATCGACCGGCGCACTCAAGCGCACCTTTTTCGGCCGGCCGCTCTGCGCCGGCGATGTCGTCGCGACCGCGGGACAGCAGCGCATCGACCCCGAGGGCGTGCCGCCGAACGTCGCGCAATATCTCCGCGCGCCGGCCTATGCCTTGCAGGAAATCCGCCTCGCGGTGATCTCGACCGTGCCCAAGGGCGTGGTGCTGGTCGACGAGAATACCGAGATCGAGCTGCGGCCCGAATATGAGGAGCCCAAGGACGCGCGCCGCGCCGACGTCACTTATGACGATATCGGCGGCATGGCCGACACGATCGACCAGTTGCGCGAGATGGTCGAACTGCCGCTGCGCTATCCCGAATTGTTCCAGCGGCTGGGCGTCGAGCCGCCCAAGGGCGTGCTGCTCCATGGCCCGCCCGGCACCGGCAAGACGCGGCTGGCACGCGCGGTCGCCAACGAGAGCGACGCGCAATTCTTCCTGATCAACGGCCCCGAGATCATGGGTTCGGCCTATGGCGAGTCCGAAGCGAAACTGCGCCAGGTGTTCGAGGAAGCGGCCAAGAACGCGCCGTCGATCGTGTTCATCGACGAGATCGATTCGATCGCGCCCAAGCGCGGCAACGTCTCGGGTGAGGCCGAGAAGCGGCTCGTCGCACAGCTGCTCACGCTGATGGACGGGCTGGAGGCGCGCGCCAATCTGGTGGTGATCGCCGCGACCAACCGCCCCGAGGCGATCGACGAGGCGCTGCGCCGTCCCGGCCGGTTCGACCGCGAGATCGTCGTCGGCGTCCCCGACGAACGCGGCCGGCGCGAGATTTTGGGCATCCATACGCGCGGCATGCCCTTGGGCGACCGCGTCGACCTCAACGAACTCGCGCGCACGACTTATGGCTTCGTCGGCGCCGACCTCGCCGCGCTCGCGCGCGAGGCGGCGATCGAGGCGGTGCGGCGCATCATGCCGCGGCTCAACCTCGAGGATCGCACCATCCCGGCCGACGTGCTCGAGACGCTGGCGGTCACCCGCGAGGATTTCCTCGGCGCGCTGAAGCGCGTCCAGCCCTCGGCGATGCGCGAGGTGATGGTCGAGGCGCCGCGCGTCCGCTGGGACGATGTCGGCGGGCTCGACGACGCGCAGATGCGCCTCAAGGAAGGCGTCGAGCTCCCGCTCAAGGATCCCGATGCGTTCCGCCGGCTCGGCATCCGTCCGGCCAAGGGATTCCTGCTTTATGGTCCGCCCGGCACCGGCAAGACGCTGCTCGCCAAGGCGGTCGCGCGTGAGGCGGAGGCGAACTTCATCTCGACCAAATCGTCCGACCTGCTCAGCAAATGGTATGGCGAGAGCGAGCAGCAGATCGCCAAATTGTTCGCCCGCGCCCGTCAGGTCGCGCCGACGGTGATCTTCATCGACGAGCTCGACAGCCTGGTCCCCGCACGCGGCGGCGGTCTGGGCGAGCCGCAGGTCACCGAGCGCGTGGTCAACACCATCCTGGCCGAGATGGACGGGCTGGAGGAATTGCAATCGGTCGTGGTGATCGGCGCGACCAATCGGCCCAATCTGGTCGACCCCGCGCTGTTGCGGCCCGGCCGGTTCGACGAGCTGATCTATGTCGGCGTCCCCGACGAGAAGGGCCGTCGCCGCATCCTGGCGATCCAGACGCAAAAGATGCCGCTGGCCGATGACGTCGATCTCGATCGCATCGCCTCACGCACCGACCGCTTCACTGGCGCCGACCTCGAGGATTTGACGCGGCGCGCGGGCCTGTATGCATTGCGCAAGAATATCGACGTCAAGCAGGTGGCGATGGCCGATTTCGAGGATGCCCTGGTCGATTCGCGCGCCTCGGTGACCGCCGAGATGGAACGCGACTACGAACAGATCGCGGCGACGATCAAGCAGGACGCGGCGTCGCTGCAGCCGCTGGGCTTCATCTCGCCAGGGCAGTTGCGGCCGCACGGACCCAAGGGAACGGACTAAGCCGTCATCTCCGCGAACGCGGGGACCCGGCTCCGGCGTCACCCACAAGCGCAGCGGCGCATGTTGCCGATCGGGTAGGTGATGGGTCCCCGCGTTCGCGGGGATGACGGTCAATAATTGGCGCGTGGCGGGGTTTTCAGCGCAACCCAACAATAAGCCAGCAAGGCCAAGCAGGCCGCGCCTGCGGTCAGATAGGGTAATGAGTGCCAAAACTCATACAGCCCGACCCCGATCGACGGCCCAAGTACGAAGCTCGCGCCGTTGATCGACGTGACCTTGCCAGCGACCGACCCCTGCGCCGCCGACCCGACCGCGAGCGACGATCCGGCGGTGAAGGCCGGTCGCGTGAAGCCGAAGCCGATGCTCGCCAGCGCATAGGCCGTCGCCAGGCCGTAGAGCGACGTGGCGAGCCCGGTCAGCGCGCAGCCCGCCGCGGCGATCGCGAGCCCGACCAGCATCATCTTGCGCGGGGTCAGGTCGAACAGCGGGATCAGCCCCCATTGCACCAGCAACGCCGCCCCCGCGCCCATCATCAGCACGATCCCGGTCGGCTGCAGTGCTTCGGCGGGCGGCAGATGGAGGCGATCGATCACCAGAAAGCCGATCGCTTGCCCGGTCATCGCCTGGGCATGACCGAACACCAGCCCGGCGATCATCCAGGCACGCACGCGCGGATCGCGGAAGCCGACTTCTTCGACATGCTGCCCGGTCGCGGCAGTGATGCTCGCGCCCGATGATTGCCCGCCGATCGAGGGATAGGCAGTGGCGGCGCCGTGCGCGGCGGGATCATCCATCGCCGCTTCGTTGCGGTCGTTGGGCAGCATGCGCAGCACCGCGATGAACATACCGGCCCCGAACAAGGCGAACAGGAAGGCAGGCCCGGAAAGTCCGATCACCACTCCGCCGAGGCTGCCGAGCAGCAGATAGGGCGCGATCGCCGGACCCATGATGGTGCCGAGCCCGAATGCCGAGCCGAGCAAGGTCAGCGCCTTGGTCCGCTCCTCGCGCGTCGTCCGCCCGGCGACGATCGCCTGCACCGCCGGCGGCGCGGCGGCGCCGAACGTACCGTAGATCAGCCGGCCAAGGATGAAGAGCAGGAACGCCGCCGTCCCGCCGATCCAGCCGTTGATGCCCGCCGCCAGAAAGACACCGCACAGGCTCAGCGACACGGTGAACCCGCCCACGCCCAGCAGGATCATCGACCGCCGCCCGCGCCGATCCGAGCGGCTCGCCCAGAAGGGCGCGGCGATCACCCATAACAATGCGGATACCGAAAAAGCCGCCGCCACCGCATTGTCGCGGACATGGAGCGAGCGCCCGATCGCGGGCAAAACCGACTGCAACGCGGTATTCCCCGCCGCGATCGTCAGCATCACGGTGAACAACAGCGCGAAGTCGCGGTCGAACCTCGCCGTCATCCTTTCTCCCAGTCGTAGCTGCGGCCCACCTCGGCGACATGGAGCGAATACCACCGATACCAGCGCCCACGCCCCATTTCGCGAATCTCGGTATGGCGCACATGCTGGCGCCAGGCGATCGCCGCGGCCTCATCCGCCCAATAGCTCACGGTGATGCCGATCCCGTCCGCGCCGCGCGCGCTGTCGATTCCGCGATAGCCCGGTAGCGCGGCGGCCAGCGCCCCGGCTTCGGCAGCCGCGGCGGCATAGCCTTCGGGGTCTTCGCCAGTGACCTCGGACACGAAAATCACCGCGATCGTTCCGGGTACGAACGTCGTCATGTCGCGTCGATGAACCGGCGCGGCGCCTGGCGCAACCCGTCGAAGCAGCCTAAAGACTTGATCGCGCGTTACAGCTTTGCGACAGGGGTTTCCGGTCGCGCACGGATTGGCGCACAGCTACAAGGAATATCATGTCCCAGCCCCGCTTCGCTCTAGACAATGCGGAGACGCGCGCGCGCAAACTCCCCTCGCCTTGGGCGATGTTCCTCAGCGGATTCTTCAAGCGGCCGGTGATGGTCGGCTCGATCGTCGCCTCGTCCAAGGCGCAGATCAACGCGATGCTCAAGGTGCCAGACTGGCCCAACGTCAAATTGTTCGTCGAATATGGCCCGGGCGTCGGCACCTTCACCCAGGCGATCCTCGACCGCCTGCCGGCCGACGGCACCTATATCGCGATCGATACCAATCCGGACTTCATCGACTATCTGCGGATCAAGTTCACCGATTCGCGGTTCATCCCGGTCCATGGATCGGCCGCCGACGTCGAAAAGATCATCGCCGAACACGGCTTCGAACACGCCGATTACGTGCTGTCCGGCCTGCCCTTTTCGACCTTGCCCAAGGGCGTCGCTCCCGCCATCGCCGCCGCGACGCACCGCGTGCTCAAGACCGGCGGCGCCTTCCTGGTCTATCAATTCCGCCCCAAGGTCCGCGATTTCCTCGAACCGCATTGGGACCGGATCGACTATTCGATCGAATGGTGGAACATCCCGCCC
>DASVNU010000023.1:0-8762 GCA_036383655.1 Sphingomonas sp.
TGCGGATCGATTATATCGGCGTGATCCTGGTCGCGCTCGGCCTCGGCTTTTTCGAGCTGACACTCGATCGCGGTGAGCGCGAGGACTGGTTCGCCAGCGGCCTGATCGTCACCACCGCGACCATCTCGGCGGTGTCGCTGATCGCGCTGATCTTCTGGGAGCTCAACCATAAGGATCCGGTGGTCGACCTCAAATTGTTCAAGAACCGCAGCTTCGCGATCACCACGCTGATCATGGGCATCACCGGCCTGATCCTGTTCGGCACAACCCAGCTGATCCCGCAGATGCTGCAGCAAGTGATGGGCTACAGCTCGTTCGACGCCGGGTTGGCGCTTACGTTGGGCGGGCTCGCCACGCTGGTCGCGGTACCGTTTGCCGGGCGCATGGTCGGCGCGGTCGACGCGCGGATCCTGCTGGGCGGTGCCTTGCTCGTCCAGGCGGCGGCGCTTTGGAACATGTCGCATTTCAGCGCCGATATCAGCTTTGCCGACGCGGCGATGGGGCGGCTTTATCAGGCGATGGCATTGCCCTTCCTGTTCGTGCCGATCAACGCGGTGGCGTATCAGGGACTGCCACGCGACAAGACCGCGCAGGCGTCGAGCCTGCTCAACGTCGCGCGCAACCTGGGCGGGTCGATCGGCATCTCGGCGGCGCAATCGATGCTGGCCGGGGGGATGCAACGGCACCAGTCCGAACTGGTCCAGAAGCTCAACCCGCTCGACCCCAATTACACCGACTGGCTGGCCAAGGCCAAGGGAGCCTTCGCCGGGTTCGGCGATCCCACCATGCTGCCCCAGGCGGTACTTTATCAGCAGGTGCAGCGGCAGGCGGCGATGCTCGGCTTCCTTGACGTCTTCCGGTCGCTGATGGTGCTGATCCTGATCCTGTTGCCGGTCATCATCTTCATGAATTCGGGCAAGGGCGCCAGCGGCGGAATGGGACATTGATGATGCTGAAGAAACCGATCCTGTTCGTCTCCACGCTGGCGCTCGCCGCCTGCACCGTCGGTCCGAACTATACCAAGCCCGACCTCCCGGTGCCTGCGACCTTCGCTGGGCCGCAGGGTGCTCCGCCGCCGGGTCAGGCGATCGATCCCGCCCGCTGGTGGGAAGCGTTCAACGACGCCAGGCTCACCGAGCTGATCGATCGTGCGCTGAAGGACAATCCCGACATGGCGTCCGCGGCCAGCCGGGTGCGCCAGGCGCGGCTGGGCGAGATCCAGGCGCGCGCGCAGTACAAGCCCGTGGTCAATGCCGATGCCAACGGCACCGACGTCAAGTTCAGCAAGAATGCCGGCTTCGCGACGCTGGCGCGGGCCTTTTCGGGTGGCGGCAATAGCGGACCACCCTCGGGCGTCGCCTTACCCGGCGACAGCATCAAGACCTTCGCGGTCGGCTTCGATGCGAGTTGGGAGCTCGACGTGTTCGGCGGCGGCCGCCGCGGCGTCGAGGCGGCGCTGGCGCGGACCGAGGCGGCCGAATGGAACCGGCGCGACGCCGCGGTGACGCTCGCGGCCGAGGTTGCGGATGCCTATTTCGCGCTGCGCCTCGACCAGGAACAGATCGCGGTGCTCGACAGCGAGATCGAGCGACAGGGCAGGGCGCTGCAGATCGCCGCGAACATCGCCAAGGTCGGCCTGACGCCATCGATCGACGTCACCCGACAGAATGGCAACATCACCGCGACCCGCGCGCGGCTGGAACCGCTCAAGGCCGATCTCGACGTGCGCAAGCACGCGCTCGGCGTCCTGGTCGGACAACCGCCCGAGGCGTTGATGGGGGATTTGTCGGGGCCGCTGCCCGCGCTCGTCCCGACGCCGGAAATCCCGGCGGGATTGCCCAGCGACTTGCTGCGGCGACGCCCGGATATTCGCGCCGCCGAGCGCAACCTGGCCGCCTCGACCGCCGATATCGGGGTCGCGGTCGCCGATCTCTACCCCAAGTTCAGCCTGACCGGGATGGCGCAGCTCATCTCGACCTCGCTCGGCAGTCTCTTTGCTGGCGACAGCCTGCAGCTGACCGGCACCGGACAGGCGACGTTTCCGCTGTTCGACTGGGGCAAGCGCAAGGCGACCGTCGGCGTTCGCAAGGAGCAGCGCGAGCAAGCCTATCAGGACTATCGCCTGACCGTGCTCCGGGCGCTGCGCGACGTCGAGGATCCGCTGAGCAAGATCGACGCCGAGCGGCGGCGCAACGCGCTGCTGCGTCAGGCGCTGGCCGACGCCGATCGCACCGCCGCCGCGGATCAGGCGCGATACCGATCGGGACTGGTCGCGCAGGATACGGTCATCAACACGCAGATGGACGTGCTGCGCGCGAAGGAAAATCTGGCGGACAGCGACGCGCAGCTGCGGCAGCTGTCGGTCGCCTTGTTCAAGGCGATTGGTGGCGGTTGGTCGGAAGGAGCGCCGGGCGCGGGCTGATCAGCGCCGTATCGCACAAAAGTCGGATTGATTTAGCGCAAGGTTACGAACGGCGCGCGATGGTTAGCGTCCGATTCGGAAAAGTTAACAAAAAGTTAATTTTGGAACGACTTTCGGTTGTCGAGCCGGATGGCAAGTAATCGAATCGCCCAGATACAGAACGACCCGCCTTCGCCGACAACTTATTGAATCAATAAGTAAACCGGCGGAAAGCGGGCCGTCTAAAAACGCTTACCAGGGACGAATGAGTTCGCCGTGGATGAGCGCGATGAGAAACGCGAGCATTGCTTTACTCCTATTGCGCCCACCCCGGGCACGGGGAGTTTCTTAATAGTTTTTTAACCCAAAAGCAAACGCGATTCCGGACAGTTACGTGTTTTCCCTCAGCTCGAGGCTCGCGGGCTTAAGAGTTCTTTCAGGCCCTTGAGGTAGCAGAGTCTTGATGGCGCGCGACCGCACCCCGATGAGCCCGGTAGAAGAGCCGGTTGGCCAGTCCGGCCATCCGTCCGCATCGCGGAGTCGCATGCGTGGCGCCGCGACCCCGTTCGCCCAGGTCTCGGCCACGAAGCCATGGGCGGTGCAAGCGCTCGCGCAGATGACCAATCAGGCGTTCCTGCGCCGCCATCTCGGCGTCGCGCGGTCGAACGACATCGCGTTCGATATCGCCGATCGAATCGCCGGCGCGATGCCCGGCGTGGTGGCGACGGTGATCGGCCGATGGACCGTCGAGGTCGAAACCTGCGTCGCCGACACCGCGCAGCTTCAACAATTCTCCGACCGCCTGACCGAGGCGCTGGCCGAGCCGTTCGACCTCGACGGCGAGCGTCATCACATCGATCTGGCGATCGGCATCGCCGCCGGCCCGCCGGGCACGCTGGACGACGTCCGCCTCGCCGAGGAGGCGGAGGATGCGCTGGTCCAGTCGCGCAACGAGAGCCAGTTGGTGCTGCGCGATCTGTCGCGGATTGATCCGATGGTCGACAAGCTGGCGTTGAAGCGCGAGCTCAAGGGTGCGATCGATCGCGGCGAGCTGTTCCTGCAATATCAGCCCAAGGTCCATGTCCGCCGGCAGGAGATCGCGAGCGCCGAGGCGCTGGTACGCTGGAGCCACCCCACGCGCGGATTGATCCTGCCGAGCGATTTCATTCCGCTGGCCGAAACCTCGCGCGATATCGACCGGCTGACACTGTGGACGATCGAACAGGTCATCACCGACCAGCATTATCTCCGGGCCGACGGCCAGGAGATCACGATCTTCGTCAACATCTCCGGCCAATTGCTGAGTAACGCCTCGTTCGTGAAGCGGGCGTGCGAGATGGTGAGCAATGCGGGCGTTCCGCTCGGGTTCGAGATCACCGAAACCTCGGTCATCCGCGACCCGGTCAGCGCGATCGCCAATCTGAATATCTTCGCCGACCACGGCATCGCGATCGCCATCGACGATTACGGCGCCGGGCTGTCGAGTCTCGCCTATCTCAAGCAGCTTCCCGCGCGCGAGCTCAAGATCGACAAGATGTTCGTTTTGCAGCTGACCAGCAGCAACCGCGACCCGTTGATCGTTCGCTCGACCATCGATCTGGCGCACGCGCTGGAAATGGAAGTGACCGCGGAGGGCGTCGAAACGCCGGCGGCGCTGGCGCTGCTCAGCGTCATGGGATGCGACATGATCCAGGGCTATCTGATCAGCCGTCCGGTCGAGATCGAAGCGTTCCGCCAGTTCCTGCGCGATCACAAGGATGCCGCGTTGGTCGATTCGGCGCGCGCGAGCTTCCGCGCCGCCGCGTTCCGCCGCCTCGCCTGATATTCTTAAAGCCGTTTTAACGCTGCGGAGGTCATTGCTGTCGCGTCATGACTCGCCGGTTCGTCGCGCTGCTGTTGATCCTGGTCACCTTTCTGGCGATGCCCGTCGCCGCGTCCGCGCAAGCGGATCCGGTCGCGCGGTTCGAGAGCGTCATCGGCGACGCCAAGGCGACGATGCTCACCGACCCGGCAAAAACCATCGCCAAGGCCAAGGATGCCCGCGCGATCGCCGAACGGCTCGGCGGGCAGGATCGCGTCGTCGATATCGCCACCGCGCAATGGCTGGAAGGTGAGGCGCATCTTCGCCTCAATGACATTGTCGCGGCGGGACCGCTGCTCGATGCGGCATTCGCCGCGCTCAAGGACACCAAGGCAAGCAAGCTCAAGGGCGACGTGCTGCGGTCGCGCGCGGGCTATCATGCCGCGTCGGCGAGCGTGGCGACGGCGCTGGCCGATTATCAGTCGGCCTTCGAAATCTATCGCGAGATCGACGATACGCGCAGCCAATCGATCGCGTTGCTGAGCATCGCCGCGCTGTATCAGGAGGCCAACGACTATAGTACCGCGCTCAAATATTACGGGCAGGCGCTCGATATCTATCAGGGCGACCCGCAACTGCTGGTATCGATCCACAACAATCGCGCCGACGCGTTGATGGAATTGGCGCGCTACGGCGATGCCGAACGCGATTTCCGCGCCGCACTCAAGCTCGCGCAGACGATGGATAGCCCGGTGCTCGAAGCGCAGATCCTGCGCAACGCCGCGCGCAACGAATTGCTGGCGGGCGACCTCGACGCCGCCGACCGGATGATCGCGCAGGGATTCCAGCTGCTGCGCAAGGGCGACAGCGACGGCTCCAGCGCGCAATTCTGGGCAGTCGCGGCGCAGGCCGCTTTGCAACGGGGCAAGGTCGACCAGGCGCGGACGATGATCGAACGCGCCTTTGCCGGCGTCGATATCGGTAACCCGACCATGGTGTGGTGGCGCGCGCATAAGACCGCCTTCGCGATCTACGAGCGGCTGGGCGATTCGCAGCACGCGCTGATCCACCTGGTCGCGCTGAAGAAGCTCGATGACGACAATGCCAAGCTGGTGTCGTCGCACTCGACGGCGCTGATGGCGGCGCGATTCGATTCGGCCAATCAAAGTCTCAAGATCGCCAAGCTGCAGCGCGACGAGGCCAACCGGCGCGCGGAATATGAAAAAGCGCGGGCCAACACGCAATTCTGGATTTTCGTCGGATCGGGCGTCACCGCGGTGGTGATCGTCGGCATGCTCGGGTTCGGCCTCGTCACGATCCGCCGCAGCCGCAACGAAGTCCGCGCGGCCAATGTCGACCTGGAAGCGAGCAACGCGGCCCTCGGCAAGGCGCTGGCCGCCAAGACCGAATTCCTGGCCACCACCAGCCACGAGATTCGCACGCCGCTCAACGGCATCCTGGGAATGACCCAGGTGATGCTGGCCGACCGACGGCTCGATCCCGCGCTGCGCGATCGTATCGGAGTGGTGCACGGGGCGGGGGTGTCGATGCGCGCGCTGGTCGACGACATCCTCGACGTCGCCAAGATGGAAACCGGCAATCTGACGATCGAACGCGCGCCGGTCGATCTGGCGGCGATGCTGCGCGACGTGTCGCGCATGTGGCAGGACCAGTCGGCTGCCAAGGGTGTCGAATTCGACCTCGACGTCAGCGAGGCGCCATCCCGGATCGAAAGCGATCCGGCGCGTTTGCGACAGATTGCGTTCAATCTGCTTTCCAATGCGCTGAAATTCACCCAGAATGGACATATTCACGTCCGGTCGGGGGTGATTCATGGGGCCGACGGGGAACAAGTGATCATCGAAATCCGCGATACGGGGATCGGCATCCCGCCGGACAAGCTCGATCTCATCTTCGAGTCGTTCCGTCAGGCCGACGCCGGCACCACGCGCCAGTTCGGCGGCACCGGATTGGGTCTGGCGATCTGCCGCAATATCGCGCGGGCGATGGGCGGCGACGTCACCGTGGCAAGCATTCCGGGCGAAGGGTCGACCTTCACCCTGGCCGTCCCGCTGGTCCGCGTCGAGGAAGACGAAGCCGCGGCGGTCGAGGGCGACCATGGCAAGGCACTGCTAGTCCTCGACAAGAACCCGATCAGCCGCGCGATGCTGAAGACCTTGTTCGCGCCGCGCTTCCCCAGTTTGAAGGTCGCGGGGTCGATCGACGAAGCGGCAACGATCATTGAAGCGGGCGGCGTGCATCGGGTCGTTACCGACGAAGCGACGATCGCCATGGATGGTGACGTCGACGCCGCGATCGCACGCCTGACCGGTGCGCCGGTGTCGTTGCTATGGACAAACCCGGATGCGGCCGACCGCACCCGGTTAACCGCAGCGGGCGTAGATCAACTGATCGCCAAGCCGATTGCCGGCGCTGCGTTGGTACAAACCATCGTTTCGGTAGCGCATGAAGATGTTGATAGTCGGGCTGCATAGGCGGATAGGGGGACCAACCATGCTATCTGATACGCCTTGCCCCCCGGCCCGGACCGGTGTGCCGCGATGAACGTGCTTTTCATCGAGGACGATCCGATGAATCGGCGGGTCGTGGCCGACATGCTCGACGTGGCGGGCGCGGCGATGACCGAGGCCGAAAGCGCGGAGATCGGCCTGAAGCTGATCGCGGAGCGCGATTTCGACATGGCGCTGGTCGACCTGCGCATGCCGGGGATGGACGGCATCACCGCGATCGAGCACATTCGCGCGCGCCCCGATGCCAAGGCAAAGCTGCCGATTATCGTCGTTACCGCCGATACGGCGATCGACCTGCGCGAACGCTGCATCGCGGCGGGCGCCAACGAAGTACTGTTCAAACCGGTGGCGATGGATGCCTTGTTCGAGGCGATGGGGCGCATTCTCGCCGGCGGCGAGGATGGCGTGATTCTTTAGACATTTCAGCCCGCCGCCGCTCGTGGCAAGAGCGCGGCCATGATTGAGCGTCTTTCCCCTGAATCGCGTCCGCTCGGCAAGAGCGGCATCCTCGTCTCGCCCATCGCCTGGGGGATGTGGCGGCTTCGCGGCGATGACCTCGCCGGCGCCCGCGCGCTGATCGACGCGGCGCTCGACTGCGGGATCACGCTGTTTGACACCGCTGATATCTACGGCTTCGACGGCACCGGCGGATTCGGCGATGCCGAGGCGGCGCTCGGCCGCGTGCTGTCCGACGCGCCCGACTTGCGTGTGCGCATGGTGCTGGCGACCAAGGGCGGGATCATCCCGGGCATACCGTACGATTCGAGCCCGGCCTATCTCGAGCGCGCGCTCGACGCGTCGCTCAAACGCCTCTGCGTCGACCAGGTAGAGCTTTGGCAGGTCCATCGCCCCGATCTGCTCGCGCACCCACAGGAACTCGCGGCAACGCTCGAGAAGATGGTCGCCAGCGGCAAAACGCGCGCGGTCGGTGTCTCCAACTTCACGCCGGCGCAAGTGGCGGCGCTGGAGAGTTTGCTGACGATTCCGCTGGCAAGCACACAGCCCGAATTCTCGCCGCTCCACACCGATCCGCTGTGGGATGGCACGCTGGACCTTGCGATGATGCGCGGTCACGCGGTCCTGGCCTGGTCGCCGCTGGGCGGGGGCAGGCTGGGCGAGGACGGGCCGGTTGCAACATTGTTGGCGAACAAGGGCGCGCAACACGGCGTTTCGGCCGCGGCGGCGACTTATGCCTGGCTGATGGCGCATCCAGCCCGCGTGATTCCGATCGTCGGCAGTCAGCGTGTCGAGCGAATTCGCGAGGCGCGCGATGCTTTCAAGGTCGAATGGACGCGCGCCGAATGGTATGCGGTGCTGCAGGCCTCGATGGGGAAAAGATTACCCTGATCGCTCCCCGATCACGTTGGCGCAACGTGCGAGAATGGAGGCCCGTGCCGGAATCGAACCGGCGTAAACGGATTTGCAGTCCGGTGCGTAACCACTCCGCCAACGGGCCTCGGAAGCGTGGTAAGGCGCGGGGCTTTGCGCATCGGACCGCCTCAAGTCAACAGGGGCTTTATATGATGCATATAATTTAATGCGCTATTGCGGGTTGGCGTGCGGCGCGGCGCACCATATAGGAGCCGAGCGGCATTAAGTGTGTTGCATACGTAAAACAGTTATGCGATTGGGGCGGGCTATGAACAACTTGGCGCCAGAAACGACCGGCGACGCCACCAGCTTCGAGGCGATGCGCCATGCCATGGTGCAAAGTCAGTTGCGCACCAACGCGGTCAACGATCCGCGTGTGGTGACCGCAATGGGGCGAGTGCCGCGCGAGGCTTTCGTGCCGGCAGGGACACGCCGGCTGGCGTATCGCGACACCGCCGTCGCGATCGGCAATGGTCGTTATCTCAATCTGCCGATCGCGACCGGCAAGCTGTTGACCGAGGCCTATCTGGAGCCGACCGACAAGGTGCTGCTGATCGGCGCCGCAGGCGGCTATACCGCCGCGGTGCTCGCCGAGCTGGTCGCCGGGGTCGTCGCGGTCGAGAGCGATCCGGACCTTGCTGCCCAGGCGCGCGAGGCG
>DASVNU010000024.1:0-12634 GCA_036383655.1 Sphingomonas sp.
CGTACTGGGGCTCGATCCTGGCGCCAGCCGCGATGAGATTCGCGTCGCGCATCGCCGCCTGCTACGCAACGTCCACCCCGATCACGGCGGCACCGACGAACTGGCGCGGCGCGTCAACGAAGCGCGTGACATCCTGTTGAAACCCAGGGATTGAACTTTTCGCGCCCTCGGCGATTGGGCGCGCATCAACCTGAGCGGAGCCCCCATGACTCACCGTTTCGATCCCTCGTCCCTGCGCGAATATGACATCGGCGGCGTTGTCGGCAAAACCCTGTCGACCGACGATGCCCGCGCGATCGGCCGCACCTTCGGCACGATCGTGCGCCGCGCCGGCGGCACCCGCGTCGCGGTCGGCCGCGATGGCCGCACCTCGTCGCCGGCGATGGAAGCCAGCCTGGTCGAGGGGCTGACCGCGTCAGGGGTCAGCGTTGTTCGCACCGGCATGGGCCCGACCCCGCAGCTTTACTGGGCCGAGGCCGAGCTGGAAGTCGATGCCGGCATCCAGATCACCGGCAGCCACAATCCGGCCGAATATAACGGCTTCAAGATGGTGCTGCAGCACTTGCCGTTCTTCGGCGAGGATATCCAGAAACTCGGCAGGATGGCGGCCGAGGGCGATTGGGAAGAGGGCGAGGGCGAAGTTTCCGACGTCGATATCGTCGACGATTATGTCGGCCGGCTGATGGCGGGCTATTCGGGCGGCGCGTACCGGATCGGCTGGGACGCGGGCAACGGCGCCTCGGGACCGGTGATCGAGAAGCTGACCAAATTGCTGCCGGGCGAGCATCATCTGCTGTTCACCGAGGTCGATGGTACTTTCCCCAACCATCATCCCGATCCGACCGAGGAAAAGAATCTGGCGCAGCTGAAGACGCTGGTGGCCGAGAAGGGGCTCGATTTCGGGCTGGCGTTCGATGGCGATGGCGACCGCATCGGCGCGATCGACGGTCAGGGACGGGTGATCTGGGGCGACCAGATATTGTCGATCCTGGCCGAACCGGTGTTGAGGGAATTGCCGGGCGCGACGATCATCGCCGACGTCAAGGCGAGCCAGGCGCTGTACGACCGCATCGCCGAGCTGGGCGGGCATCCGCTGATGTGGAAGACCGGCCATTCGCTGATCAAGACCAAGATGAAGGAAACCGGCGCGCCGCTGGCGGGCGAGATGTCGGGCCACATCTTCTTCGCGCACGAATTCTACGGTTTTGACGACGCGCAATATGCCGCGGTCCGGCTGATCCGTGCGGTGCACATGATCGGCAAGTCGATGAACGCGATCAAGGACGCGATGCCGGCGATGGTCAACACGCCCGAGATGCGCTTTCAGGTCGATGAATCACGCAAGTTCGCGGTGATCGACGAAGTGCTCGACCGGCTCGAGACCGAGGGCGCCGACGTCAATCGCACCGACGGCGCGCGGGTCAACACGTCCGACGGCTGGTGGCTGCTGCGCGCGTCGAACACGCAGGACGTGCTGGTCGCGCGCGCCGAGGCCAAGGACCAGCCCGCGCTCGACCGCCTGCTCGCGCAGATCGACGCGCAGCTGGCGGCAAGCGGGCTGGAGCGCGGGCCGCAAGCGGGGCACTAGACGCCTAATTGCCGTCATCCCCGCGAACGCGGGGACCCATCTCCCGGATGGCCAACAGATTGCGCCGCGTGTAGTTGAGGCACATGCTCGAGATGGGTCCCCGCTTTCGCGGGGATGACGGTTAGGAAGTACGGCCCCGGTGGCTTTTCAGGACCAAAACGCCCATCTAGCCCGAATGCCTTCCCCCTCAATCATCCGTGTCATCGACCTCGAAACCACCGGCAGCGCGCCGCCGCAACACGGTGTGCTCGAAATAGGCTGGCAGGATGTCGCGCTCGGCGCCGACGGGCGCTGGGAGATATATGGCGAGGGTGGCAGCCGGATGGTCAATCCCGGCCGGCCGATCCCGCCGATCACCCAGGCGATCCACCATATTCTCGACGAACAGGTCGCCGATGCGCCTTATTGGATCGACGTCGCGCGTCCGGTGCTCGATCCCTATCCGCGCCGGCTCGCGCTCGCCGCGCACCGCGCCGATTTCGAGGAGCAATTCTGCACCCCGACGCTGACTCACGGCGCCGACTGGATCTGCACGTGGAAATGCGCGCTCCGGCTGTGGCCCGATAGCCCGAGTTTCTCCAACCAGGTGCTGCGCTATTGGCGCAAACCCGAGGGGCTGGAGCATGACCGCGGCCTGCCCGCGCACCGCGCGTTCCCCGACGCCTATGTCACCGCGCACCATTTGCGCGACATGCTCAACGAGGCGTCGGTCGCGCAACTGATCGAATGGTCGAAACAACCCGGGCTGCTGCCGCGCGTGCGCTACGGCCCCGATCGCGGCAAGGAATGGAGCGAGATCGCCGAGGACAGCCTGGCCGGGTTCCTGACCGATCGCGACCCCGACGTGCGCTTCACCGCGGAAACCGAACTCGCCCGACGGCGCGGCGGCGGCGCGGTCGGGCGCGCCAATCTGCAAGGGCTGTTGCTCTGAACGGGCGATCCCTATTGATCGGGGTTAAGGCAGTGCTGCTGGCCCTTTGCCCGAAGCGGGCTTAAAGCACCGTCCGATGGCGGGGGTAATCGTTCAACGTCTGGGTGCACCTGAGGGGTGGGCGAGGCGATTCCTCGTTGCCTGCATGATCGCGGGGTTCGCGGGATTGCTGGTGGCGAGCATCGCCACGATCTGGGTCGTCGCCCGCGCCACCGACCATGCCAAATGGGTCGCGCACAGCTATCAGGCCGAGGTGTCGATCGGCCAGGTGCGGGCGCTGATCGAACAGGCCGAGACGCCGCGGCGCGGTTACCTGTTGACCGGCGACCCTTTCTATCTCGACGCGCAACACGCCTCACGCGGGCAAATCGCGCCGGCGATCGACCGGCTGGGTGCGTTGACCGCGGACAACCCCGTCCAGCGGACGCGGGTCGCCGATCTGCGCAACCGCCTCGCCGCTATCCAGGCGCGGCAGGACGAGACGATCGCGTTGACCAAAGCGGGGCGGCGCGACGACGCGATCGCCTCGTTCACCGCCGAGACCAATGCCCGCCGGATGCGCGGCCTGCGCGAATTGCTGTCGGCGATGGCGCGCGACGAGCACGCCTTGCTCCAGCAGCGCGACGATGCCCAGCAAGCGACGATCGACACCTTCTACGCGATCCTGGCGGTCGCCGGCGTGCTGATCGTGCTGATCGCCGCGCTGTCGGTCGCGACGGTGCTGCGCTATACGCACGATCTCGGCGCGGCGCGCGATCGGCTGCAATTGCTCAACACCGACCTCGAAGGCGCGGTAGTCGAGCGCACCGCCGACCTGATGCGCGCCAATGAGGAAATCCAGCGCTTCGCCTATATCGTCAGCCACGATTTGCGGTCGCCCCTGGTCAACGTGATGGGCTTCACCGCCGAACTCGATGCCGCGACCGCGACCCTGCGCGAGCTCATCGACACCGCGGAAAAGCGCGCGCCCGGCATCCTGACCGACGAAGCGCGGGTCGCCGCGCGCGAGGATCTGCCTGAGGCGATCGGGTTCATCCGCACCTCGACGCAGAAGATGGACCGGCTGATCAACGCCATCCTGCGGCTGTCGCGCGAAGGGCGGCGCGTGCTCAATCCCGAACCTTTGTCGATCGTCGAGATTGCCGAGAATGTCCGCGGCAGCCTGAAGCATCTGGCCGACGATCGCGGCGCCGAGATCGTCATCGAGGCGCCGTTGCCCAGCCTGGTCGGCGACCGGCTGGCGATCGAGCAATTGCTGTCCAACCTGGTCGAGAATGCGATCAAATATCTGTCGCCCGATCGTCCCGGCCGGATCGTCATTCGCGGCCACAGCGATCGCGATCGCCACATCATCGAGGTCGCCGACAATGGCCGCGGCATCGCGGCGTCCGACCATGAGCGCATCTTCGAGCTGTTCCGTCGATCGGGCGCGCAGGATCAGCCGGGCGAGGGGATCGGGCTCGCGCACGTCCGCGCATTGGTCCATCGCCTCGGCGGGACGATCGACGTGACATCCACTCTGGGAACAGGCACCATTTTCACCCTTTCGCTGCCCGCGCAGCTTTCGGATACGGGATCCACATCATGAACGACCATCGCAGCGTCTCCATCGTCATGATCGAGGACGACGAGGGCCATGCCCGGCTGATCGAGAAGAATATCCGCCGCGCGGGTATCCTCAACGACATCACCCATTTCACCGACGGGACGACCGCGCTCGAGTATCTGTATCACGACAAGAACGGACCCGCGCTCAATGGCCCGGCGCTGATCCTGCTCGACCTCAACCTGCCCGACATGTCGGGCACCGACATCCTGAGCAGGATCAAGTCGGAGGACAGCCCGCTCAAGCGCACCCCGGTCGTCGTGCTGACCACCACCGACGACAAGGTCGAGATCCAGCGCTGCTACGATCTCGGCTGCAACGTCTACATCACCAAGCCGGTCAATTACGAAAGCTTCGCCCAGGCGATCCGTCAGCTCGGCCTGTTCCTGTCGGTGATCCAGGTTCCGGACGTCGCGGCGCATTGATGCCCGATACGCTCCGCCGCGTTCTTTATATCGACGACGATGCCGGGCTGCGCACGCTCGCGCAGCGCGCGCTGACGCGGCGCGGCTTCGACGTGACTTGCGCCGATGGCGGCAGCGAGGGTGTCAGGCTGGCCGAGGCCGAGCATTTCGACCTGATCGCGGTCGACCATTACATGCCCGGGATGGACGGGCTGGAAACGCTCAAGCGGCTGCGCAAGCTGCCTGATCCCCCCGCAGTGGTGTACGTCACCGGGTCGGAGGAAGGCCGGATCGCGGTCGCCGCGCTCAAGGCCGGCGCCGCCGATTATATCGTCAAGACGGTGGGCAGCGATTTCTTCGATCTGTTGGCCGCGACGCTCGACCAGGTCCGCGCGCGCCACGCGCTCGAACGCGACAAGGCGCTCGCCGAGGACAGGTTGCGCGCGTCGAACGCGCGGCTGGAAGCGTTGCTGCACGAGGTCAACCACCGCGTCGCCAATTCGCTCCAGCTGGTCACCGCGATGATCCGGTTGCAGGCGGGCGCGCTGGCCGATCCGCTGGCGCGCCAGGCGCTCGAGGATACCGAGCGCCGCATCGACGCGATCGCCCAGGTCCATCGCCGGCTCTATACGACCGATGATGTCGAAGGCGTCGACATGAAGGATTATCTAGAGGCGCTGGTCGACGAGCTCGGCGAGGCCTGGGCGAGCGACAAGCCCAAGCGCGCGCTGACGCTGACCGCCGACTCCATCCGCCTGCCGACCGACCGCGCGGTGTCGATGGGGGTGATCGTCAACGAGCTCGTCTCCAACGCGTTCAAATATGCTTATGGCCCGTCGAGCCCCGGTGAAGTGCGCGTGTCGCTGACCCGCGACGGGAGCGACGATGCTTATGTCCTGGCGGTGGAGGATGACGGGGTAGGCATGGGTCCCGAGCCGCGCACGCAAGGGTCGGGGCTGGGCAGCCGGCTGATCCGCGCGATGGCGCAGAGCCTGAAGAGTTCGATCGAATACGATTCGAGCGCGGGCGGCGTGCGCGCGGTGCTGCGCGGGGCGATTGCTTAGGCGGGCAGCCGTCAGGCTCTGCTCGTCATGCCGGGCTTGTCCCGGCATCCGCCGGGCGGCGGGCGATGTCCTCAATGGGAGAAGCCATCGCGTGCCGCGCGGCAGACCCCGGCACAAGGCCGGGGTGACGAGGGAAAAAAGCGGGTCGTCCGCTAAAAATCGACCGCGATGCCCTTCAACGTCCAGTCGCCATAGCGCGTCGGGTCCTCGCCCAGCGGATCGTCCTCGGACGGCTCGACCTTTTCGGGCTCGGGCACCGGCGGGTTCGGGGTCAGGTAAACGGGCGGTTTCACGTGCGGGGGGCGGGGCATGGTTGGTCCGATGATTGAACGCTGTTAGTCCGACCTCCACATTGGCGCGTCGGCGCGTTGGCGCAATAGGCAAAGGCCGGAGGGTGTTTGGGCGGGTTCATCGCAGATCTTTTCATCGAGACGATCCTCGACGGGCTGGTCTGGGGGACGGGGGCGCTTGTTCTGAAAGTCCTTCGGCCCGGTCGCCCGGTCGGCTATGTACCAGCCGTCCTCCTCGGGCTGATCGTCTGGCTTGCCGCGATCGCCGCGCTTCTCACGATCGGATATTTGCTTCTTGTCTAATCCCCCGCTGCCCCCCGGCGTTCCCGCCCGCCAGGCGGCGCTTCGCCTGCTCGATGCCGTCCTGCGCCGCGGCGAGACGATCGATCAGGCAGCACCGCGCGTGCTGTCCAGCCTGAAGGCCGACAACGACCGCGCACTCGCGCGCGCCATCGCCGCGGAAGTGCTGCGGCATCTGCCCGACCTCGACGCGCTGATCGATTCGGCGACGCAGCGGCCGTTACCGCATGACGCCAAGGCGCGGTTCGCGCTCAGGATCGCGCTGGCCCAGGCGCTGCGGCTCGGCACGCCGGGGCATGCGGCGATCTCGACCGTGCTGCCATTGGTCGACGGCGGCCCGCGCAAGCTCGTCCACGGCGTGTTCGGCACGCTCGACCGGCGCAAGGCGAGCTTGCCCGACCCCCCGGCCTTGCCCGACGCGGTCACCCTGCGCTGGCAGGCGGCGTGGGGCGACGACATGGTGCAAGCGGCGCGGCGCGCGATCGCCGAGCCGCCGCCGGTCGACCTGACGTTGCGCGGGGAAGAGGGGCCCGAAGGCCTCGAACCGATGCCCGGCCAGCGCCGGCTGCCGCGGGGTACCGCGATCCCCGACCTTCCCGGCTTTGCCGAAGGCGACTGGTGGGTGCAGGATTTGTCCGCCGCGATCCCGGCGCGCCTGCTCGGCCCGGGGGCTGGGAGCGCGATCGACGCTTGCGCCGCGCCTGGCGGCAAGACGATGCAGCTCGCCGCCGCCGGCTGGGCGGTCACCGCGATCGACGCCTCGGAAAGTCGTCTGGCACGACTCCGCGACAATCTGGCGCGCACGCATCTGACGGCCGAGATCGTCGCCGCCGACGTCGCTTTCTGGTCGCCGCCGGCGCCGGTCGACGCCGTGCTGCTCGATGCGCCGTGCAGCGCGACCGGCATCTTCCGCCGCCATCCCGACGTGATCCACCGCATCCACCCCGCGATCATCGAGGAAGCAGCGCATCTGCAGCGCCAGTTGCTGGTCCAGGCGGCGGGCTGGGTGAAGAAGGGCGGCAAGCTGGTCTATGCGACTTGCTCGCTCGAGCGCGAGGAAGGCGAGGAACAGGTCGAAACGTTTCTCGCCGCCAACCCCGATTTCGCGATCGACCCGGTCCGCGCCGACGAACTGCCAGCCGGAATCGCCCCCGATCCGCGCGGCTGGATCCGTATTCTGCCCGGTGCGTTGGCGGACCAGGGAGGCTGTGACGGCTTCTTCATTGCCCGATTCGCGAGGGCCGGTTAGAGCCTGTTTGGAAATGCGCGAAAGAGCGCATTTCGGCGGTGCCAGCCCGCTCCCCCACCCGGCCTCCCACAGAGTACCGTGATTGGGAGGCCGGGTGGGGGAGCGGGCTGGCACCGAACTCCAAAGAGTAAGCCATGTCCAAGCCCGTCCGTATTGCGCCGTCGATCCTGAGTGCCGATTTCGCCAAACTGGGCGAGGAAGTGCGCGCGATCGACACCGCCGGCGCCGACTGGATTCATGTCGATGTAATGGATGGACATTTCGTCCCCAACATCACGATCGGACCACAAGTGGTGAAGGCGATCCGCCCACACACCGCCAAACCGCTCGACGTCCATCTGATGATCGCGCCAGTCGATCCCTATCTCGACCAGTTCGCCGAAGCGGGCGCCGACACCATCTCGATCCATGTCGAGGCGGGGCCGCATACGCATCGCAGCCTTCGCCACATCCGCAGCCTGGGCAAGCGCGCCGGTGTCGTGCTGACCCCACAGACCCCGGCCAAGGCGCTCGACTATCTGATCGAGGAAGTCGATCTGGTACTGGTGATGAGCGTCAACCCCGGCTTCGGCGGGCAGAGCTTCATCCATTCGGCGCTGCGCAAGATCGAAGCGATCCGCAAGATGATCGACAAGCAGGGGCTCGACGTCGATCTCGAGGTCGATGGCGGCATCGACCGCGAGACCGCGCCCCAGGTGATCGCGGCGGGCGCCGACGCGCTGGTCGCGGGCACCGCCACTTTCCGCGGCGGGCCGAGCGCCTATGCCGCCAATATCGCGGCGTTGAGGGGCGGGTGACCGAGGAGCGCGCGCCAGACGGCATCGACGAAGGCAAGCGGCTGATCCGCATCGGAAGCAGCGCCGGCCTCTCGCTCGCCGACCGGGTCGCCGAACGCTTCCGCAAGCTCGCCTGGCGCACCCCGCTCCATGCCTTCCGCCTGCGCGGCCGCCATCCGCTCAAGCTGGTCGCCGTCCCCGAGGACCCGTTCGTCGGCGATCCGCGCCGCGGCAATTCCCTGCTCGACGGACGGATCGTGTTTCGCGGCGAGGGCGTGGCGATCGCCGATTTGGATTTCGCCAAGCCCGGCTGGTCGAAGCCGCTGGGCGATCACCTCCACAGCTTCGCCTGGCTGCGCGATCTGTCGACGGTGGCGACGCGCGCGGTCGGCGTACCCATCGCCGAGACGATCATGCGCCTGTGGCTCGAAGTCCATGCCGACAAGGTCAGCGAACCCGCCTGGACGTCGGAATTATGGGGCCGTCGCATTCTCCTGTGGACCGCGCACGCGCCGCTGATCCTGTCGTCGTCCGACCTGGTCTATCGCAGCAAGGTGCTCAACACGCTGGCGCGCGGCGCGCGTCACCTCGACCGCAGCGCCGACAAGGCGCCCGCCGGGGTCGCGCGGATCGCGGCATGGTGCGGGGTGGTCTGCGCCGGGCTGTTGATCCCTGGCGGCGATCCGCGGCGGCAGATCGGTGAGGACGGGCTGGAAAGAGCGATCGAAGGCGCGGTGTATGAGGATGGCGGCGCGATCGCGCGCGCGCCGCTGGCGCAGGTCGACATCATCATGCTGCTGACCGCGCTGCGCGAGGTCTATACCGCGCGGCGACTGGCACCGCCCGCAACGCTCTCCGCCGCGCTCGGTCGGATGGTCCCCGCGCTGCAGGGCGTGTGTCACGGCGACCATGGCCTGTCGAGCTGGCAAGGCGGCGGCCCGATTCGCGGCGAGCGGATCGACGAGATCATCGCGGCGACGGGGGTGCGCGCGCGGCCGCTGCGCCAGGCGCGCGACTGGGGCTATCAGCGGCTGGCACAGGCCGAGGCGGTGGTGATCGTCGATGCCGCCCCGCCGCCGGTATCGCGGCTGTCCGAGGGCGGCTGCGCCTCGACGCTGGCGTTCGAAATGTCCGACGGCGCCGAACGGCTGATCGTCAATTGCGGCGGCGCGCGCGCGGCGATTGTGCAGATTCCGGCGACGCTGGCCGAAGGACTACGCACCACGGCCGCGCATTCGACGCTGATCGTCGGCGACAGCAATTCGACCGCGATCCATGTCGACGGGACATTGGGCAAAGGCGTCGCCGAGGTCGAACTGGCGCGGCAGGAAAGCAACGGCGCGAGCCGATTGGAAGCGAGCCATGACGGTTATGCCCGGCGGTTCGGTTTCCTCCATCGCCGCCAATTGCTGCTGGCGGGCGACGGCCGCGAGCTGCGCGGCGACGACATGCTGCTGCCGGCGGGGCGCAAGCGCAAGGTCGGCACGATCCCGTTTGCGATCCGCTTCCATCTGGGGGCGGGGGTCGAAGCAGCCCCTACCGCTGACGGCATGGCGGCACTTTTGCGCTTGCCCTCGGGAAGACTGTGGCAATTCCGCTGCCGCGGCGGCGCGCTGGCGATCGAGGAGAGCCTGTGGATCGACCCCGACGGGCGACCGGTCTCCACCCAGCAATTGGTGGTGAGCGGCGAGGCGGCGGCGGGCGGCGAGAATATCAGCTGGGCCTTGAAGCGCGCGACCTGATCGGCAATGGGGGCCGCGACCAGCCCCAGCACAGGAATTCGCCATGGCCACCGACATCGTCCCCATCCGGCGGGCGCTGCTGTCCGTTTCGGACAAGACCGGAATCGTCGAGCTCGCGACCGGACTCGCGGCCAAAGGCGTCGAACTGGTATCGACCGGCGGCACTGCCAAGGCGCTGCGCGATGCCGGGCTGACCGTCCGCGACGTGTCGGACCTGACCGGTTTCCCCGAGATGATGGACGGCCGGGTCAAGACGCTCCATCCGATGGTCCATGGCGGCCTGCTCGCGGTGCGCGACGATCCCGAGCACGCCAAGGCGATGGCGGATCACGCGATCGGCGCGATCGATCTGGTCGTGGTCAATCTCTATCCCTTCGCGCAGACCGTGGCCAAGGGCGCCGGCCGCGACGAGATCATCGAGAATATCGATATCGGCGGCCCGTCGATGGTGCGCTCGGCGGCCAAGAACCACGCCTTCGTCGCGATCGTCACCGATCCCGCCGATTACGCCTTGCTCGAAAAAGGCGAGACGACCTTGGAGGAGCGCAAGAAGCTCGCCGCCAAGGCGTTCGCCGCGACCGCGACCTATGATTCGATGATCGCGAGCTGGTTCGGCTTCGCCGATCAGGGCCAGATGTTCCCCGAGACGCTGCCGCTCGTCCTCAACCAGCCGACCGCGCTGCGCTATGGCGAGAATCCGCACCAGCAGGCCGCCTTTTACCGTCATGCCGGGCCATCGACGCGCGGCATCGGCCAGGCGCGGCAGGTGCAGGGCAAGGAACTCAGCTACAACAATCTCAACGACGCCGACGCCGCGCTGCAACTGGTCGCCGAATTCCGCGACGCCGAGCCGACCTGCGTCATCGTCAAGCACGCCAATCCGTGCGGCGTCGCCACCGCCGCGAGCCTCGACACCGCTTATGCCGAGGCGTTCGCCTGCGACACGGTGTCGGCGTTCGGCGGGATCATCGCGGTCAACCGGCCGCTCGACGCCGCGACCGCGCGCCAGATCACCGGGATCTTCACCGAAGTGGTGGTCGCGCCCGATGCCGATGAGGAAGCGCTTGCTCTGTTCGCGGCGAAGAAGAATTTGCGCCTGTTGCTGACCGGCGAATTGCCCGATCCGGCGCGCGGCGGGTTCGACGCCAAGGCGATCACCGGCGGCTGGCTGATCCAGGGCCGCGACAATGGCCGCGTCACTGCCGCAGATTTGAAGACCGTGACCAAGCGCCAGCCGACCCCGCAGGAGCTCGCCGACTGCCTGTTCGCCTGGACCGTCGCCAAGCACGTCAAGTCGAACGCGATCGTCTATGCCAAGGATGGGGCGACGGCGGGCGTCGGCGCGGGGCAGATGAACCGGCTCGAATCGGCGCGGATCGCGGCGTGGAAGGCCAAGGACGCCGCCGACAAGGCGGGCTGGTCAACGCCGCGCACGATCGGCTCGGCGGTCGCGTCGGACGCCTTCTTCCCGTTTGCCGATGGCTTGCTGACGGCGGTCGAGGCGGGAGCGACCGCGGTGATCCAGCCGGGCGGCTCGATCCGCGACGATGAGGTTATCGCCGCCGCTGATGAGGCCGGGCTGGCGATGGTGTTCACGGGCATGCGCCATTTCCGACATTGATATTTGAGTCACGCGGAGGCGCGGAGGCGCAAAGAAGAGTGGATTGAATTCGCGCAGAGGCGCGGAGGGTGCAGAGGTGTTTCAACCCTGCGTACCGATCAGACTCACATGCGATGATCGAATGCGAGCCTCGCGAAGCGAGGCTCTCTAAAAATCTCTGCGTTCTCTGCGTCTCTGCGCGAAAAAATCTTTGCGCCTTCGCGCCTTTGCGTGAATCAAAAAATCACTCGGCCTGCAACAGGAACCCCAGCTCGGGGTCCGCAAGCCCGCTAGCTCGCCGCGCAGCGCGTCGCGCGAAGGCCAAGGTGCAGCGCTTACGCCCCGGCGCGCTCAATGGATGCGTTGCCGCCTCGCGCAGGATCGCGGCGTCGTAGCGGTCGGCGATGATCACGCCCGAGCGTTCGGGCAGGAACGCCTCGCCGTGCAGCGGGCCATGGTCGAACCCGTCGGGCACCGCCCAGAAGAAACGGTCGCAATGGTCGAGATAGTCGAACCATTTGCCGTCGCCGAGCAGATCGGCGCGTGACACCTTGATCTCGACGATGACGATAGAACCGCGCGAATCGATCGCCATGATGTCCGCACGGCGGCCGCCGTCGAGCGGCACTTCGGTCATCGCCGCGAGATCATGGCGCGCGAGCATTCGAATGACGCCGCGCGCGACATCAGCCGCGCACAGCGCCTCGGAGCCAATAGGCGGACAGCGGGGAGATGCCTCGAGCATCCCCTCGCTTTAGAACATCACCGGAACATCGGGAAGCCCCGATGGCGCTTTTTCAGCTGCGCTGGGCAACCGGTTTACCGGAAAAAGATGTGGTTGCCGATCGTCGCGACGCGCGGTCGCGCCCAACCCGGCGAGACGCGGCGGGCGTGGAAATAGAGCGCGCCGGGGGTCGGATTGTCCCATTCCTTGTCCATCGCAACCTGCGCGATGGCCATCGCGGTGTGATATTGCGCGGCCGAGCGAATCGCCGGGATCGCGCCGCCACGGACGAACGAGAATTGCCCCGGCTGCTTGACCACGCCGCAGATCGTGTGGGGGAAACGGCCCGAATTGGTGCGA
>DASVNU010000025.1:0-8418 GCA_036383655.1 Sphingomonas sp.
TAGCGGGTCAGCGCCGTGCCGCGATCCTGACGCGTGGTCGAGGGCGTCAGCGCGACGATCTCCGACGTGACGTGGATGGTGTCGCCCGGCCGGACCGCCTTCTTGAGTCGCAATTCGTCCCAGCCGATCCCGCAGACGAAATCGATGTCGCTATTGATCTCGTGGTCGAGCTGGCGCCACATGGCGAGGACGTGGATGCCGCTGGCGACGACATTGCCGAACACAGATTGCCGCGCGAGCTCGGCGTCGGCGTGAAACCACTGCGGATCGTAGGCGCGGGCGAAGGCGAGGATTTCCTCCTCGGTGACCTGCTTCTCGCGCGAACGGCGGAACTCGCCCAGTTGCAAATCCTCGAAGCTGCGGTGCGGAACGGCGGCGACGAAAGGATCTTCGGTCATCGGACTCCCTTACCCGATCCAACGATCGAGCGTCGCGTGGAAATGACGCAGCCGCGCTTCCTGCTCGCCCCATAGCGGCCCGCGGAAGCCCCGCGACCGCGCGCCGGCCTGCACTATCGGCAGCAGGTCCGAATCCTGGTCGAGCACTTCGCCCATGCCTGGCGGCTCGCCGAGCCCAGTGTGCACCACGTCGGGCCGGGTCTCACCGGTCATGTCCACTTCGTCGGACAGGCCCATCCAACCCGGCGCGCCATAGCCGGGCACGTCGATGTGCCGGTACATGATGATCGTGTCGTAAGTGAACTGGTTAGGGTCGTCGGCATGCGGCTTGAAGCGGTGGAGGAACACGGCCTCGGGGTGGCAGCCGATCTGGGCATTGGGGAAGACGCCGAAGATCGTGCTGTCGGTAAGCTGCGCGTCGCTGAAACGATCGTAGTCGAGCCCTAGCCGCGCCGCGCGATCGCGCTTGGCGGCGGCGATCGCCGCGCGGCTTTCCTGCGCACTGCCCTTCCACGTCGCGGGATCGAGGCCGGCATCGGCGAGCAGCACGGCGATGTCCGGATTGACGACATCCTGATCGGGGAAATGCGAATTGGGCTGCGCGAAGGGCACGAACTGGCGGCTCATCCCGCCCGGATAGAGGTCGATATGGGTCCGATCGTCGATGATCCCCATCGTCTGGGGATGGATCGCGTGGAGATGGTAGCTTTCGTAGAAGGCGTCGATCCCGCCCTTCCAGTTTGCGGCCCAATCCGATCGCCGGTGCTGCACCGGGTGCATCAGGTCGATCTGGTAGGTTTCCAGCATCGGCAGGATCGGGCCGAGATAGTCGGCCAGCGGCTCGACGCCGGGATCCATGGCGATGAAGACCAGCCCGGCCGCCTCTTCGACCTGCACCGACGCCAGGTTGATATCGTGGCACAGCACTTGGGGCCGGAAGGTCTCGCGGTCGGTGACCTGCTGGTTCTTGCCATCCAGAGCGAAGCGCCAGCTGTGGAACGGGCAGGTGAAGCTCGATTGCGACCCGACGTCGCCCATCACCAGCCGGCTGCCGCGATGGGGGCAGACATTGTAGTGCGCCTTGAGCGCGCCATCGTCGGCACGGACGATGATGAAGCTCTCCGCGCCGATGTCGAACTTCATCCAGCCGCCGGGCTCGCGCACGTCGCTCGCGGGGCCGGCGAGCAGCCAGGCTTTGGTGAACACCTTGTCCCATTCGGTCCGGGTGAATGCCGGGTCATAGTAGCGCGCGGGATCGGGCCGGTCGGCGCCGTTGTCGATATGGGGAGCGGGCGTGTCGAAGCTGTGCGTCGAGCCGGCATGGACTTTCCACGAGCGGGGATCGTAATTCATCGTCCGGTTTCCCTTAGCTTTGCATCATGCGGTCGAGTTCGGCGTGGAAATGGCGCAGCCGCGCTTCCTGCTCGCTCCACAGCGGGCCGCGGAAGCCGCGCGATCGAGCGCCTGCCTGGACTACCGGAAGCAGGTCTGAGTCCTGATCGAGCACCTCGCCCATGCCCGGTGGTTCGCCGAGCCCCGTGTGGACGACATCGGGCCGGGTTTCGCCGCTGACGTCGATCTCCTCGCTAAGCCCCATCCAGGCCGGCGGCGCATAGCCGGGCGCGTCGACATGGGCGTAGAGAATGATCGTGTCATAGGTGAACTTGCCGGGATCGCTGGGGTGCGGGAGGAAGCGGTGCAGGAACACGGCTTCCGGATGGCAGCCGATCTGGCCATTCGGGAACACCGAATAGACAGTCGAGTCGCTGAGCTGGCTATCGCTGAACCGTTCGTAGCCAAGGCCATGTTCGGCGGAACGTGCGCGCTTGGCCTGCTGGACCGCGGCACGCGTCTCGTGCGCGGTACCCGAGAACGTGGCAGGATCGATCCCCGCGTCCTGCAGCATCATGGCGATGCCGGGATTGATGCTGTCCTGGTCCTCGAACCGCGGCGAGGGCTGCGCGAAAGGTACGAACTGCCGGCTCAAGCCGCCCGGCCAGAGGTCGATCTGGGTGCGATCGTCCATCAGGCACTGCGTCTGCGGGTGGACGGCATGGAGGTGGTAGATTTCGGCGAAGGCGTCGACGCCGCCTTTCCAGTTGGCGCGCCAGTCCGACCGTCGATGCTGGACGACGTGCATGTCCTCGATCCGGTAGAGCTCGAGGTGCGGCAGGATCGGCGCCAGCCAGTCCTTCAGCGGCTGGATATCGGGGGCCATCGAAATGAACACGAGCCCCGCCGCCACCTCGCAGCGGACCGAGGTCAGGTTGAGGTCGTGGCACAGCACTTCGGGCCGGAAGGTCTCGCGATCGGTGACTTCCTGGTTCTTGCCCTCCAGGCTGAACTTCCAGCTATGGAACGGGCAGCTGAACCGGCTGATGCTGCCGGTGTCGGCCTCTACGAGTCGTGAACCGCGATGCGGGCAGACATTGTAGTGCGCATGGACTTCGCCGTCGTCGCCGCGCACGACAATGAAGCTTTCCGCGCCGATGTCGAAGCGCGCGAAGTCGCCGGGCTCCTTCACGTCCGATACCGGGCAAGCGAGCAGCCAGGTCTTGGTGAAGACCTTTTCCCACTCTTCGCGCGCGAAATCGCGATCATGATAACGCAGCGGCGAGGGACGGCTCGTGCCGTTGTCGATCTGCGGCGCCAGGGCGTTGAACGGATGCCTTTCGCCGGCATGCACGTCCCACAACAGATAGGGATAGGTCACGGCCTTTCTCCTCTTCGCGTATGGCCTCTGATGGACCCTTCGAGTGGCATATTAAAGACAAACATGATTGTTTTACAATAGGCGATTGCAGTGCCATGTTGGACAGCATGACGCGCGGGCACGACGACCTGCGGTGCAGCAGGAGAATGCGATGAGCAGGCTGTTCGGTCCGACCTTCCAGATCGCCTATGTGGTGCCCGATCTCGACCCTTTCCTGGACCATATGACCAAGTTGCTCGGCGTGGGGCCGTTCTATCTTTTCCCGACGCCGCTCGAGTTCGCCTGGATGACGCGCGACGACCAGCCGAGCGAAGCAACCGACATCCTCACCCACGCCGCGATATCTTTCAGCGGGGACACGATGATCGAGGTGATCGTGCCGGGCCCTGATCCGTCGCCCTATCGGGACTTCCTCGATGCGGGGCGTCGCGGCCTGCACCACCTCGGCACCTATGCCACCGACTACGATGCGCAGATGGCGGCCGCGCGTGCCGCCGGCATCCGCGTTGTGATCGAAGGCGAGTTGCCGTTCTCGCGCTTTGCCTATCTCGAAACCGATACGCTCTATCCCGGCACGATGGTCGAGATCATCGACGCCTATCAGCCGATGCGCGACATGTTCGACAACATCAGGGATGCATCGCGCGACTGGGATGGGCACGACCCGGTCCGCACGTTCTGACCTGTAAAGGCTAACGGATGGGCTTGGCCTGCCTCAGCCCGTTAGCCGCCGTCCGCAGGAACTGGCGCAGGTCGGCCCGGTCGGGAGCGCTCAGTTCCTCGAAGCGCGGCATGCCCTGGGGCACCAGCATCCCCTCGTGGACGACTTGGTCGAAGGTTTCGGGCGAGACAATCACGCCCGAAGTCCGCAGGTCTGGCGCGACGCCCGCCGCGATGACGCCGGCGCCGTGGCAGACCACGCAGCGCGCACCGAAGATCTTTTCGCCGCGTACCGCCGCCGCGGCATCGGCGCGGAAATCGGGGTCGTCGACCGCGACGGGCCGATAGAGCTGCTTCGCCGGCAATGTCGCCTTGCCGCCGATGGCGAAAGTAAGCACCCGCCGCGCCTGAGTTCGATAATCGATGCCGTAGCGCGCCAGCAGCGTACTCAGGAACGCGGCGCTCGTGCCGTTGCCGGTGAGCACCGTTATATATTGCCGGCCGCCGGCGGTATAGGTGATCGGCGGGGCGATGACCGGCGCCTTCGCGTCGAACGACCAGAGCCGCTTGCCGTTGCGCGCGTCGTAAGCGCTGAAGCGGTCGTCCATCTGGCCCTGAAAGACCAGGTTGCCCGCAGTTGCCAGCACGCCGCCATTGAAGTGGAGCGGAGTCGGCACGCGCCACACCTGGCGCTGGTTCACCGGATCCCAGGCGACCAGCGCGCTCGCGCTTTCCGCGTCGCCCGCGGGGAGGCCGATCTGGGTATTCACGGCATAGTCGAGCGCCATGCCCGGCGTGCGCTGCCAAGTCTCGCGCTTGATGCCGCTATCGTCGTAGGTGACCTTGAGATCGATAGCCGGGATATAGACGAGCCCCGATTGCGGGCTGAATGCCATCGGCAGCCAGCTGTGCGCGCCGATCGGCGTGGGGGAGAAAGTTGTCGGGCCGTCCTCGTAGCGGATGCCGGGGTTCTCGATCGGCCGTCCGGTCTGAAGGTCGATCCCCTTCGCCCAGGTGACGGGAACATAGGGCTTGGCCGAGATCAGCTTCCCGGTAAGCCGATCGATGACATAGAGGAAGCCGTTCTTCGGCGCTGTCATCAGAACCTTGCGCGGCTGGCCCGCGATTGTGAGATCGGCCAGTTCCATGTCCATCGAGGCGTTGAAGTCCCAGCTCTCGCCGGGATTGATCTGGTAATGCCACTTGTAGGAGCCGGTCTTCGCGTCGAGCGCGACGATCGAGCAGAGGAACAGGTTGTCCCCTTTGCCCTCGCTGCGGACCTTGCGGTTCCACGGACTGCCGTTGCCGGTGCCGAGGTAGATGGTATCGCTTTCGCGATCATAGCTGAACGAATTCCAGACCGTACCGCCGCCGCCCTTGGTCCACCATTCGCCCGACCAGGTCTTCGCGGCCATTTCCATGGCCGGGTTCTCGAAGCCCTTCTTCGGGTCGCCCGGAACAGTCCAGAAGCGCCACAAGCGCTTGCCGGTTTCGGCGTCATAGGCTGTGACGTAGCCGCGGATCGCAGCGACGTCCGCGCCGCCGTTGCCGATGATGACCTTGCCGTCGAACACCCGGGGCGGGCCGCTGATGAAGCGGGGCTCGCCCTGGTCGATCGTCTGTGCCGTCCACACCGGCTTACCGGTCTTGGCGTCTAGCGCGATCAGCCGGCCGTCCTGCGTCGCGGTGTAGATCTTGCAGTTCCACGAGGCGATGCCGCGGCTGCCCCAGTCCTGGCGCAGCCGCTCGCCCGAGGCCTCGGGCGCCTTGGGATCGAAAGTCCACAGCAGCTTGCCGGTCGCCGCGTCGACCGCGTTCACCACACTGTAGAACCGCGCGAAATAAAGCGTGCCGCCGATCGCGATCGGGCCCGTGACCGAGTTGCCGGGTTCGAGGTCCATCGACCAGGCGAGGCCGAGCTTGCCGACGGTGCGATCGCTGATCTCGGCCAGCGGGCTGAAATGCTGTTCGCCATAAGTGCGCCCGAAGCCGGGCCAATCATGCCCGTCGGCGTTGTCGAGCAACTGGGCTTCGGGCGAACGGCCGCCGACGACACTGCAAGCCGCGACGGTAGTCAGTGCGCCGAGGGCGAGAACGGCAATCGAAAATCGGGAACGGGGCGACAAGGGACGGTCTCCGGAGTTGATGGCTGCGAAGGTAGAAGATGAGCGCTCGCATTGATGAGGTAATGCTTTGAAGCCAGGTCGAGTATTGTAACTATGACATGAATAGGCATTCAGCGCGTCACTGGATTGGCGTAACTTGCCGAGTAAATTTTCCTGTATTTTGTGTCTATTTAAAATAAAATGATGCGATACATTGTGGGGGCGCTCATAAAGGAGAGTTGAAATGGCTCGTGTTCCGGTTCCAGAAGCGAATGCGGGTGATCCGCTCGGCTACGTTCTGGGAAACTACGTTCCTGAGATCGGTGCGGCGGGCGGAAATTTCGCGCGCGCGGTCTATCAGTCGTCGCGCCTGCCGCTGCGAGTGCTCGAGGCTGCGCGCTATCGCACCGCGCAGATCAACGGTTGCATGGTCTGTCAGGGAATGCGCGCCGCGCGGCACGTCGATGCCTATCTCGATGCTGCCGGCGGTGATGCCGAGCAATCGATCGTCGCGCGCGGCGGCGAAGCGCCGGATGAAACCTTCTATACCGCGGTTGCCGACTGGCGCTCCGCCGGTGTGTTCTCCGATCGCGAGCGACTGGCGATCGAACATGCCGAGCGCATGGCAAACGACCCGCACGGTTTCGCCGAGGATGAAACCTATTGGCAGCGGCTTCACGCCGCTTTCGACGATGCCGAGATCGTCGACCTCACGCTGAGCATCGCCGCCTGGATGGCGATGGGGCGTGTCACCCATGTGCTCGAACTCGACACCGTCTGCATGGACGACATGCTCGCCGCCTGAACGGACCGTGCGGGGGAGGGAGAGATCCCCCGCACGGTCTCGGACCGCGGCGACCAAACCGCGGGCCATGGTCATTGGCCGAACTTGAAGCCGACCTCGACGCCGTAGAAGCGCGGCTGTCCGTATTGGGCATTTTCCCAGAGCCCGGCGACGTTCTGGACCGAGATCTTGTAACGCTTGTCGGTCAGGTTGCGGCCGATCGCGCGGATGAAGTAGCGGTCTTCCGCATCGGCGAGCGTGATCGAGGCGTTCACCAGCGTGCGCGCGTCGAGGAAGGTGTTGCCCAGGGGGTCGTTGATGTCCTGGGTGTTGAGGTTGCGGCCGGTATAGGCGACGTTGCCGTTGAGCGTTACTTTCCAGTCGCCGACCGGCACTTGGTAAGTTCCGTCGATCGTCCATTGCCATTTCGGCGCACGGTCGAGCGGCGCGTCGGCAAGGTTGTAGCCGGCGCCGGGCGCGTCGTATTTCTTGTAGCGCGCGTTCTGGTAGCCGACCACGCCGCGCAGCGTCAGGCCTTGTACCGGTACCGCCGATGTCTCCAGTTCGAAACCATCGACCACGGCGTTGGCGGCGTTGACGAACAGGGTCACCTGGTTGGGCTGGCCGTTGACGATCAACGGGACGTTCAGCTGCTTTTGGAGATCTTGGTACTTCACGTGGAAGCCGGTTAGGTTGAACCGCAGTCGGCGGTCGAAGAACTCGCTCTTCACGCCGATTTCATAGCTGTCCGCAGTTTCGGGCTTGGTCGCGCGGGCGGCGGTGCGGAAGGCGTCGAGATCGGTACCGAACGGCGCGAAGCCGCCGATCTGGTCGTTGAAGCCGCCGCTCTTGAAGCCGCGCGAATAGGTTGCATAGGTGAACACCTCGGGCGTGGCCTGATAGCCAAGGCTGGCGCGCCAGGTGGGTTTGCGGGCGCTGGACTTCACTTCCACGACACCAGCCGGGTAATTATAGACGCTGGCGTCGAGCGCATCGTTGAGCGTGATGGTCGGGTCGAAGCCGCCGTTCAGCGTCGGGATGAAAGCCTGCTGGCGTCCGCGCCAGGTCTTGTCTTCCCAGGTATAGCGCGCGCCGGCGGTAAAGGTCAGCTCAGGCGTGATCTTGTAGGTGCCTTCGACGAAGGCCGCCACCGAGCGGGATTTCTGGGCGTTGCACAGCAGGTAGGGCGTGTTGTTCCAGTTGCCGAAAGGCAGTGGGCCCGAGGTCAGGTCGAGGAAGCCGAGCGTCTGGGCAACGCAGAAGTCCACCGTGTCGCGTTGGAAGAAGCCGCCCGCGACAAAGTCGAACGGTCCGTTGAGCTTGCTCGCGAAGCGCAGTTCTTGCTGGAAGGTCTTGCGATCGTCATCGCGGGTCGCGTCGAAGAAGGACAGCGGCTCGCCGTCGGCGGCGATGGCCACCGCACCGGGGAAGGTGTTGGGAAGCCGCGACTTCTGGATGCGATAGCCTGTGACCGAGGTTATCGTACCGATTCCGGTATCGAAATCGATGTTCCCATAGAAGCCGTCGACGTTGATCCGCTGGCCCAGCCCCATCTTCAGGAGGTTGCCCGCGCGGTTGGTGATCGCCGCATTGTCGAGCGGATCGCTGCTGTTCGGATTGCGCCGGACGAGGCCGAGCAGGTCGGTGACGAAGGGCGAAGAACCCTTGTACTCGTCGTTGATATTGACCGACGGAATGGAATCGGACCTGTCGCGCAGCCATTCGTACTGAAACAGCGCGCGGACGTTGGGGCTGGGC
>DASVNU010000026.1:0-4264 GCA_036383655.1 Sphingomonas sp.
GGGCGGTCGGGTGCCCGGCCGGGCCGGCGCCGGGCCGTCGGTCACGGCGGCGGGATCGGCATCTCCGGGCGGCGGTGCGGCGCGATCCTCCAGCGCCTTCAGCCGCGCATCGGTGGCGCGCTTGTACGCGGCGAAATCGCCTTCGAGCTGCTGCAATTTGTGCTCGTCGGTCTCCAGCCGGCCGGTGAAGCTCGACAATTCGGTCTCGACCGACGTCACCCGCTGTTCCAGGTCGGCGAGCGGCGCGCTGGCCGGCGTGCCGGGGGCGACGACCGGCGCGTTGTCGGGGCCGATCTCGGGCTGGACCAGCGGTCCCGATGTGCGCGACACCGCGCGCTCGACCGTGTTCATCCGCTTTTCGAGCTGGCCCAGCCGCGCGTCGACCGTCCGGTCCTGCGCATGCGCCGGTACCACGATCGCCAGGCCCGCCGCGGCGATCATGACCGTCGTCAACAAACTACGCATACTCATCCCCAGATTGTCCCGCTGCGGTTAACCTAACCCGGAATGTGCCCCTGCGCCACTGTGCGGCGAGGGTTTAATCCATCGAGCTTAAACGCTTCCCCGGCGAAGGCCGGGGCCCAGTTGCGATGCAATGGCAGCGGCGGGATGCCCTTGCCACGTCGCCGAAGCTGGGCCCCGGCCTTCGCCGGGGAAGCGTATTTTCATCGCGCCACGCTGATGCCGCTCTTAAGGCGCCGATGTCGGCGCCGCAGCGGGCGACGGCACCGGATCGGGCGTCGCCGAAGCGGTGGGCTTGTCGCTGGGCTGGCGGAAGAAATCGGGCACCTCGCTCGATCCTGCACGCTTGCCTGGCTTCGCGTCGGTCGTCGGTGCGGCGGTGGCGGGAGCCGCGGCGGGGGTCGGGGCGGCCGCCGGTGTCGTGGTCCCGCGCGCCTGCAACGCGGCGGCGCTGATCGGGACGTCCTTGATCGCGCGCTTGCCGTCGCCCAGCGCCGGTACCGCCGATCCGTTGATCGTCACCTGCACTTTGTCGGGCCGGCCGATATTGATCATCGGGTTGGCGGCGTCGGTCGGCAGCGAATATTGCTCGCCCGGCTGCATCGTCTTCTCGATCAGCGTCTTGCCGCTCGCGTCATAGACGCGCAGCCACACGCTGTCGGTCGCGGTCAGCACCACCTGGCCGCCGATGGCCGGCGTGGGAGTCGCCTCGGGCGCGGCGGCGACGGTCGCCGATGCGTCGGGCGTGGTCAGCGCCGCGGGCTCCTCGCCCGTGCCGCGCAACCATGTCGTCCCGTACCAGATGCCGACGCCGACCAGCAGCACCAACGCGATGATCGCGGCGATCCCGGCCATGCCGCCCGACGGCACGCGGCGCGGGTCGGTCGGCTCATATTCCTCGAACCTGGCGGCTGGCGATACCGGCATTTGCGGGCTCTGGCGCAATTCGGCGGCGATCGCCCGGTCGTCGAGCCCGACCGCGCGCGCATAGGTCTTGGTAAAGCCGATCGCATAGGCCGGCGACGCCATCCCCTCCAGCCGGTTGTTCTCGATCGCTTCCAAATGCCGCATCGGCACGCGCGTCTTGCTGGCGATGTCGGCCAGCGTCAGCCCCAGCCCCTCACGCGCCTCGCGCAGCTTGTCGCCCACGGTCTTGGGGAATAGCGACGCCTGATCTGGTGCGCCCGTCGCTTCGTCCTCGTCCATTACCATCTCCGGCGGATAGGGGGTTGCGACCTTGAATCGCCATCCGCCGGTGACGGCTGTCGGCCAAAGCGGGTAAGACTGTCAACGGCTCGTTAGCGCGTTTTCGCCCCGGCTCAGGCCAGCTCGACATGGTTTTTGGCCGCCCAGTCGGTCAGCACCCCGCGAATGTCGCGCGGCGGCTTGGCCAGCAGCCCGTCCATGAAGCGCATCGCCTTGCTACGATCGAGGCTGCGCACCATCGCCTTGATCGGGCCGACCGCCGCCGGGGTGATCGACAGCCGGTCGATGCCCAGCGCGAGCAACGCCATCGCCTCCAGCGGCCGCCCGCCCATCTCACCGCACACGGTCAGCGCGACTCCCGCCGCGTCGCACGGCGCCACCACGCGCTTGAGGAAGCGCAGGATCGATGGCGACAGCCAGTCATAGCGCTCGGCCAGCTTGGGATTGGCGCGATCGGCGGCAAACAGGAACTGGGTCAGGTCGTTGGTGCCGACCGACAGGAACTGGATGTTGGGCAGCAGCAGGTCGAGTTGCTCGGCCAAAGCCGGCACTTCGAGCATCGCGCCATAGCGGATCTCGTTCGGCAGGCGCTTGCCGCGCTTGCCCAGCCACTCGCGCTGCGCCTCGAACAAGGCCTTGGCCTGGTCGAGCTCCCATGCCTCGCTGACCATCGGGAACATGACGTTCAATGTCCGGCCCCCGGCGGCCTCGATCAGCGCGCGCGCCTGCGCCTTCATCAGCCCGCCGCGTTCGAGCGCGAGCCTCAGCGCACGCCAGCCCATCGCCGGATTTTCCTCATCCTCGTCGTGATGGTTGAGATAGGGCAGCGCCTTGTCGCCGCCGATATCGACCGTGCGGAACACCACCGGCTTGTCGCCGGCTGCGTCGAGCACGTCCTTGTACAGCCGCAATTGCCGCTCGCGCTGCGGCAGGGTGGCCGACACCAGGAATTGGAATTCGGTGCGGAACAATCCGATGCCGTCGGCGCCGGTGACGTCGAGCGCGGCGACGTCGTCGCGCAGGCCGGCATTGACCATCACCGTCATCCGCTCGCCGTCGAGCGTGATCGGCGCCTCCGACTTCAGCGCCGCGAACACCGCGCGGCGTTTCTGGCGGATCAGCAATTTGGCGTCGAACGCCTCTTCCATCGCCTGCGACGGGCGGACCAGCACCGATCCCGCCTCGGTCACGTCGAGCAACAGCATATCGCCGTCGCCGATCGTCTGGCGAACGTTGCGCACGCGCCCCAACACCGGCACGCCCATCGCTCGCGCGACGATCGTCACGTGCGCGGTCAGCGATCCTTCCTCAAGCACCACGCCCTTCAGCCGCCGCCGGTCGTATTCGAGCAATTCGGCCGGCCCCAGGTTGCGCGCGATCAGGATCGTGTCCTGCCGCAGGCCGAGTTGCGCCGCGGTGCCCATCTGACCGGACACGATGCGGAGCAGGCGGTTGGCCAGATCCTCGAGATCGTGCATCCGATCCTGGAGCAGCGGGTCGCCGATCTGGCGCATCCGCATCCGCGTGCGCTGCTGGACGCGCTCGATCGCGGCCTCGGCGGTCAGGCCGGAATCGATCGCCTCGTTGATCCGCCGCGACCAGCCCTCGTCGTATGCGAACATCTTGTAGGTCGCGAGCACCTCTTCATGCTCGCCATCGACCCCGAATTCGGCCTGTTGCGCCATGCGGTCGATCTGCTCGCGCATCTTGTCGAACGCGGCGTAGACGCGGTGGCGCTCGGCCTCGGTGTCCTCGGCGACCGTATGCTCGATGGTGATGCGCGGCTGGTGATAGACGGCGTGGCCGACCGCCATCCCCTCGACCAGCTTGAGACCTTCCAGCCGTGTCGCCGCGGTCGACTGCGGGCGCTGGGCACCGTCGCCGCGCTGGTCGATCAGGCCGGCATTGGCGATCAATTCGCTGAGCACCATCGCGACCGTCTGCAGCGCCTCTATCTCGACATCGTCATATTTGCGCGGCTCGGCATGCTGCACCGCCAGCACGCCGACCGCCTGTTCGCGGCGGATGATCGGCACCCCGGCGAAAGAGTGGAATTCGTCCTCACCGGTTTCGGGGCGATAGGCGAAGTCGGGATGCGATGCCGCCTCGTCCAGATTCAGCGTCTCGACATTCTGCGCGATCGTGCCGACCAGGCCCTCGCCCGGCGCCAGTTTGGTGACGTGGACCGCTGCCTGGTCGAGGCCGCGCGTGGCAAAGAGTTCGAGCAGCCCTTCGCGCAACAGATAGATCGAGCAGACCTCGCTATCCAGCGCCTCGCCGATGATCCGCGCGACCGCGTCGAGCTTCGCCTGCGCGGACGATCGCGCCGCCATCACATCGTGCAGGCGGACCAGGATTTCTCGCGCGGAAGCTGCGGCGGTAAGCGGCATGCCGAAGCGCTAGCAGGTTGGCGGCGACGGCGCCATGACCGGACATTCGAAGAATTTGTAGCGTTGCCGTGACGGGTTCCCCTCCCGCTTGCGGGAGGGGTTGGGGGAGGGTCTGTTTATAGCGGACGCGTCTTTCCGACACGCCCTCCCTTAGCCCCTCCCGCGAGCGGGGGGGGAATCTTGCGTCCCGCCCCCGCCGTTGCGGG
>DASVNU010000027.1:0-26727 GCA_036383655.1 Sphingomonas sp.
ACCGCGGTATCGACGCCAAAGCCGGCAAACCGCTCGCCGCCATCGCGCAGGTCGATCGCCTCGTGCGCGCCGCGTGACGCGCCGGCCGGCGCGATACCGCGCCCGATCGCGCCGCTCTCGAGATGAACCTCTGCCTCGACGGTCGGGCGCGCGCGCGAATCCCAGACCTGGCGCGCGCGGATCATTGCGATGCGCGCGCTCATGCCAGCGTGTCCTGCCAGGCGGAAATCAGATCGGTCATGTTGTCCTTGGGATGAAGCAGGAGATTGATAGCCGCAGCGCGAACGATCGCGCGATTGCGGTCGGAAAGATATTCAACCGGTGAGCGGCCCTCGACGCGCGCAAGCAGCAGCGCCGACACCAGATGCGCGATGCGCCGCTCGATCTCGGGCGATGGGGCATACCCCGCGACCAATTCCCGGGAAGCGGCCAGCAATGCTCCACGATAATCCGCCAGCCACAGAGCCTTGAGCAGCAGATGCGTCAGGCAGAACGCCGGATCGAAAGCCGGATCTCCATAGACCGCGCATTCGGCGTCTATGATGATCGGCCCGCTTTCGCCGACGAGAATGTTCTTGGGACTGACATCGCCATGGACTAGCGCCTCACGCCGCGCGGCGAGATCGGCGGCAAGCGCGCACAACGGGGTCCGGACCTGTTCCAGTCGCTCGGCCGGATAGAGCAGGAACGGTTCGACGCGCAGCGCGTGGAAAGCGGCATGATCGGCGAAGCTGGCGGCGACCCGCGCGTCACTCGCGGTCGCGCGATGCACGCGCGCGATCCGCTCGCCGACCTGCCGCGCCACCGCCGGATCGACGCGCCCGGCGATCATCTCCTGCTTCCACACCGGCGCCGCGACGAAGTCGGTGATCAGCGCATGATCGGCCGGAAAACTCGCCACCAGATGCGGCACCGCCTCGGGCACGATCGCGCCGGCCTCGGCGAACCAGCGCGCCTCGGTCTCGGCGCGCTCGACCGGGGCGTGCCATTCGGCGGCGACACGAAGCTGGGGCAAGGCGGCCTTGACCACATAATCGCCACGCGCGGTGGTTGCGCGCCACGCCTCGCACGACACCCCGCCGGTCAACGGCACGATGTCGGCGGCGGTGCCAGAAGCAAGCAACCCGGCCTCATGCAACAGCCGCTCCACGAGCGAAGAAGGGTCAGAGTCGGGCATTGATCCAATCTGCCATGAGGTCGGCCACCTTTTCGCGATGGTCGGTGCTGTCCTCGAAATAATGGGCACCGGGTAGCAGTTCGAGTTGCTTGTCGCTCGCGCCGATGAATTGATGGATGGCATGCGCATCAGCGGGGAACACGCCGGTATCGCCGGTTCCCTGCACCACCAGCGACGGGATATCGAATTTCTCGAGATGCGGCTTGCCCATGCATTTGGAGGTCTCCAGGCTCCACATCGACAGCCAGGTCTTGCAGAAATTGACCCGGCCGATCGACGGCGAGCGGTTGGCGACCTTGGGATCGCCGCGATAGCATTGGTTGGGCGTGCGGTCGGAGGGATCGATGCTCGGGTCGATCATCCGCAAATCGGCCCAGCAGCGGAACATCGGAAACAAGCGGTCGGGTATGCCATGCGCGTTGAGGCGCTCCAGCTCGGCCTGGGCGAAGCGCGTGATGCGATGATTGCGCTCGCGCTGCGCCGCGCGATAGCGCTCGATGAACTCGGCACTGTAGGGCGGGCCGTGATCGGGGTTGAACGGGTCGAGATCGGGATCGGTGCCGGTCGGGTCGGTCTCGTCGATCACCGACGGGTCCATCCAGTCGGTCAGCACTTCGGGCCGTCCCTGATGCGCGTTCAAGGAGATGTAGAGGTCGGCCTTGATCAACGCCGACAAGGCGTCCTGCGCGCCGCCGCTCATCCCCGCCGCCAGGGTCGGGGCGGTCGCTTCACCCTGATAGGCGCCCATCAGCGAACCGCCGCCCGAATTGCCGAGGATGACGATCCGCTCGACCCCCGCTTCCTCGCGCAGCCAGCGCGTGCCGACGCCGATATCGATCAACGCATGTTCGAGCAGGAATTGATCCTCGAACCCGCGATAGCGCGTGTTCCAGCCAAGGAAACCGAACCCGCGGCGCGCGAAATAGGGCCCGATATAATGTTCGGTGAAATCGACATTGTAATGCGTGGCGATGATCGCGGTCTTGGGCCGCTTGCCCGCCTCGGTCCAGTAGATCCCCTGGCACGGATGGCCGCCCGCCATGATCCGCGGTGCGGTGGGCGAGGCACGCCCGATGAATCGCGCGTCGAGCCCGTCGATAGTGTCGCCCTTGGCCATGTGTCTCTCTCCTGGTCCTTGTTTTTCAGCGCGTCGTTCTTGTTCTCACCGCGTCACCTCGAACGGCAGCTTGTAACCTTCCAGCCCGGCGCGGATGCGTTTCTTGTCGATCTTGCCGGTCGGCCCGAGCGGGATGTCGTCGACGATCAGCACGTCGTCGGGCATCCACCAGCGCGCGATCTTGTCGTCCAGATACGCGCGGAATTCGTGCGGCTCTGCCGCTTCGCCCGGGCGAAGCGTGACCAGCAGGATCGGGCGCTCGTCCCATTTCGGATGGACCACGCCGATCACCGCGGCGAGCGCGACCTTGGGATGGCCGACGACGATATTCTCGATCTCGATCGAACTGATCCACTCGCCGCCCGACTTGACGATGTCCTTGGCGCGGTCGGTGATCTGCATGTAGCCGAGCGGATCGATCGTCGACACATCGCCAGTGTCGAAAAAGCCCTCTTCATCGAGCATTTCGCCGCCCTCGCCGCCGAAATAGGCGGCGGCGATCGTCGGACCCTTGATCTTGAGCCGGCCCGGCGTCTTCCCGTCGTGAGGCAAGCGCTGACCCTCGTCGTCGGTGATCTTGATGTCGAGCCCAGTGAGCAACCGCCCCTGCTTGAGCTTGTAGGCCATCTGCGCCTCGTCGCTCATCGCCGCCACCGTCGCGTTGGGCACCGAGACGGTGCAGAGCGGGCTGGTCTCGGTCATGCCCCAGCCCTGGATGACGTTGACGCCATAGCGCTCGCCGAAGATGCGGATGATCGATTCCGGGCAGGCCGAACCACCGATCACGACACGTTCGAGCCTATTGGTATCGGTGCCGCTTTCCTCCAGATAGGTCAGCAGTGACTGCCACACGGTCGGCACCGCGGTCGAATAGGTGCAGCCTTCGTCAGCGATCAACTTCTGCAGCGATGCGCCGTCGAGCCGTTGTCCGGGCAATACCAGCTTGGCGCCAACCGCCGGCGCCGAATAGACGATGCCCCAGGCATTGGCATGATACATCGGCACGATCAGCAGCACGCTGTCGCGCGCGTTGAGCGCGAGCGCATCGCGCTGCAGGGTCATCAGCGCATGGATGTAATTGGAGCGGTGCGAATAGAGCACGCCCTTGGGATTGCCCGTCGTCCCGCTGGTATAGCACAGGCCGCAGGCGGTATTCTCGTCGAACCCGCCCCATGCGGCCTCGTCGTTCTCGCCCGCGATCCAATCGTCGAACGCGATCACGGGCCGGCTGATGGTCGGCAGTTCCTCGCGTGAGCAGAAGAAGATCACCTCGCGGATTGACGGCACCAGCGGCAACAATTGGTCGACCAGCTCGGCGCACGATGGATCGGCGATCAGCATGCGGTCGCCGCCGTGATTGGCGATATAGGCGATTTGTTCGAGAAACAGCCGCGGGTTGAGCGTGTGGCAGACCGCGCCCATCGCCTGGATGCCGTACCAGGCGGACAGATGCCGCGCGCTGTTCCAGCCCATCGTCGCGACGCGGTCGCCCAAGTGCACGCCCATCCGGCGCAGCGCGTTGGTCACCCGCTTGGCATCGGCATGGACGTCGAGATAGGTCGAGCGCGTCACGCGTCCCTCGGCATCGCGCGACACGATCTCGCGATCGCCATGCCAGCGCGCGGCATGATCCAGCAGCTTGTCGACGGTCAGCGGCCAGTCCTGCATCAAGCCACGCATGCGGCATCATCCTCCGAACGATCTGGCCGGTCCGGCCGAGGGGTTGAAAAGGGCCAAGCTTCGGGTAACCGATGGCGGATGACCCTTCGACCAGCGCCTGCCCGATCGTGAACGACGCCACCGCGGCCTCCGACCTCATGCAGCGCGTATTTCAGCGGCTGGTATGGCTTGACGAGGGTCTGCAGGCGCGGCTGCACAATCGCGGTTGGCCCGACGTCAGCCGGGCGCAGTCGATGGTGATGATCAACGTCACCGGTGGTATCCGCCGTCCCGCCGATATCGCGCGCCAGGTCGGCGTGTCGCGCCAGGCGGTCCATGTCACGATCAATCAGATGGTCGCGCTCGGCATCTTGCGGCTTGCCGATGATCCCAGCGACGGGCGCTACAAGGTGGTCGAGCTCACCGCGTTCGGGGAGAATATGCGCCACGATGCGCAGGAGGCGCTGGGGGAGATGACGCGCGCGCTGGTCGACCGGATCGGCGCCGACCGGCTGGCCGCGCTGGTCGACGCGATGCGCGCCGATTGGGGTCCGAGCTACTAGCGCCATTTCGGGCTGGCCTGAACGGGCTCGGGCGCCTTCATGCGAGGCGCCCGGCGAGGTCGAGCAGGCGATCGACGACCAGCTCGAGTTGGGCCGCCGCCGTCGGATTGGCCAGCCTGCCGTCGGCCTCGAACGCGGTCGACGCGACCGGCACGCGGATTTCCTCGGGAAGCGCGATCGCCTGCAGCGCCTGCACGATCTGGCGCAGGTGGCCGAGCGCCCGGACCCCGCCATAGGGCCCGATCGACGCGCTGGCGAGCGCGAGCGGCTTGCCGCGAAAGGCGCTCATCGCCAGCGGAGGCTCGTCGCCGGTCGACCGCGATGTCCAGTCGATCACGTTCTTCATCAGCGGCGACGTCGACCCATTATATTCGGGCGACACCAGCACCAGCCCGGCACAGGCAGCGAGCTCGTGCTTCAACACCTTGGCGGCCGGCGGAAAGTCGTCGCGCTCGCGATCGCCATGATAGATCGGCAGGTCGAGCGCCGCCGCGTCGGGCCGCCACAGCTCGGCATGCCGTGCACGCAGGGCGCTGGCGATACAGTCCGCGAGCGCCTGGTTGTGCGACCCCGATCGCACGCTGCCGACGATGATCCCGATCCTGATCGCCAAGCGCCCTCTCCTTCGCCGGTTTCCGCCCGGACGTTTCCCTAAACCCAGGCTGTAGACAAAAAATCCTCGCCACAAAAGCATTTCGCATGCAAAAGTGACGCAATGCGCGATAATAGACGCGGATAACGGGGTATATTGGATGCAAACACGCGCAACGCCATCGCAAGGGAATGCCGGCAGGGGCGGCGTTTTCGCGCTGATCGTGCTGGTCGTCGTCGGCACGCTCAATTTCGTCGACCGCCAGATCCTGTCGGTCCTGATCGAGCCGATTCGCGCCGAGCTCCATTTCAGCGACAGCCAGTTCGGGTTGCTGACCGGTCTCGCCTTCTCGCTCTTCTATGGCGTGTTCGGCCTGCCCGCCGCACTGATGGCCGATCGCTGGAATCGTATCCGGCTGATCGCGATCGCTTGCGCGATCTGGAGCGGGTTTACCGCCGCGATGGGCAGCGTGCGGGGATTCACCGCGATGGCGTTCGTCCGCTTCGGCGTGGGAGTCGGAGAGGCTGGCGGCACCGCGCCGTCGCTGTCGGTGCTGGCCGATTATTTCCCGCGCGAACGGCGCCCATTGGTGATCGGCTTGTTCACGCTCAACGGCCCGGTCGGTGTGTTCGCCGGCGCGGCGTTCGGCGGCTGGGCGGCGGCGCATATCGGCTGGCGCGCGGCGTTCGAACTGCTCGGCGTGATCGGGCTGGTCGCGGCAATTTTCCTGTGGCTGACCGTGCGCGAGCCCGGTCGCGGCCATTTCGATGCCGAGGCCACCCCGCCGCAACCGGTATCCCTCGGGGAGACGCTCAAGCTGTTCGTCGCCAATCCCGGCCTGCGTCAAGTGTCGATCGCGAGCGGCGCCTCGGCGTTCCTGAGCTACGGCATGCTCAACTGGATTCCCGCCTTCCTGATGCGCGTGCAGCACATGCCGCTGTCGGCGATCGGCCAATGGTTCGCGCCGGCCGCGGGGATCACGATGGGGGTCGGCATGGTCGGCGGCGGCGCGCTGGTGAACTGGTGGGTGCGCCGGTCGATCCGCGGTTATGCGATGGTGCCGGCGATCTGCACCGCGATCTTGATCCCATTGTTCGGCGCGGCGGTGTTCATCGGCGACTGGCGCGTATCGCTGGCGCTGATGCTGATCCCGATGGCAGCCTGCACCGTGTTCACCCCGGCCTCGCTCGCGCTGGCGCAGGAACTCGGGCCGCGCTCGGCGCGCGCGACGGTCAGCGCGACGCTGCTGTTGATGTTCAACATCGTCGGACTGGGTCTGGGACCGCTGTTCGTCGGCGTGCTGAGCGATGCGCTGAAGGCGAGCCAGGGTGTCGAGAGCCTTCGCATCGCACTTGGGCTGTTGCTGGTGCCGGCAGCGTTCGCCTCGTTCGCGCATTGGCGGCTTGCCGGCATCCTGAGCAAGGGGCAGCAATCCGCTGCACCGCACCCCATATCGCCTGACATCGCCACGGGGATCATCGACGCCAATGCCTGACATCCAATTGGTCGAAGTCTCGCCGCGCGACGGCCTGCAGAACGAGCCGACGATTTTGGCGGTCGCCGACAAGATCGCCCTGGTCGAACGCGCGATCGCGGCGGGCGCCAGACGGATCGAGGTGGCGAGCTTCGTCAACCCGGCGCGCGTCCCGCAAATGGCCGATGCCGAAGCGGTCATCGCCGGGCTGCCGAGGAACAGCGGCGCGACCTACATCGGCCTCGTGCTCAACAAGCGCGGCGTGCTCCGCGCGCTCGAGACCGCGGTCGACGAGATCGGGCTGGTGTGCATCGCCAGCGACACGTTCGGGATGAAGAACCAGGGCCAGACCAGCGACGAATCACTCGACATGGCGTGCGACGGTTTGCGCTTTGCCCGCGAGCAAGGGCGATCGGCGCAAGCCACGATCGCGGTCGCCTGGGGCTGTCCGTTCGAGGGGCCGACCGACCCTGACCGCGTCGTGGCGATGGCACGGCAGCTGGCCGACGCGGGGAGTCACGAAGTCGCCCTGGCCGACACGATCGGCATCGCGAAACCGTATCAGGTCGAGCAGCTGGTCATCCGGGTGCGCGAGGCGATCGGCGATGTGCCGGTCCGCGTCCATCTGCACGACACGCGCGGCATGGGCGTCGCCAACGGCTTGGCGGCGATCAGCGCGGGCGCCACCGTGCTCGATGCGTCGATCGGCGGTACGGGCGGCTGTCCATTCGCGCCGGGATCGGCCGGCAATGTCGCCACCGAAGATCTGGCCTATGCGATCAACGGCGGGCTGGGGCTCGATCTCGATCGGCTGGTCGACTCCGCGGTCTGGCTCAACCAGCGGCTCGGCCGCATGCGAACCAGCGCGGTGACGCGAACGATGCGCCCGGCCGGCTAGCCTTTTCTGCCGAGCCAGCGCTCGGTGATCTCCGCCGTGTCCTGGCCAACCTTGCCCGGCGCCGGCCGGCGTACGCCCGATGGCGTGCGCGAGAGTTTGGGGAAGGCCGCCTGCATCGGCGTCGGCCCCAGATCGGGGTCGTCGACCGTGACGATCGCCTCGCGCGCCGCGAAATGCGGATCGGCCAGCATATCCTCAGCGTCGAAAATACGCCCGGCGGGTACGCCATGCTCGATCATCGCGGCCTCCACCTCGGCGATGATGTGGCGCGAGGTCCAGCCTTCGACCAAAGCGTCGAGTTCCTCCTGCCGCTTGCCGCGTTCGATATGCGTCGCGTAGCGGGGATCGCTCGCCAGCTCGGCCTGCCCCATTGCCTCGCACAGCCGAGCGAATACCGTGTCCTGGTTCGCGCCGATCAAATAATCGCCATCCTTGCAGCGATAGACGTTGGACGGCGCGATGCCGGGCAATTTCGATCCGGTCCGCTCGCGCTTATGGCCGGCGATCGCCCATTCGGGGATCAGCCCCTCCATCACCTGCAACACGCTTTCGTAGAGCGACGCGTCGATGATCTGGCCCTGGCCGGTGCGCTCGCGATCGTGCAGCGCGGCCAGCGCCCCCATGCAACCATAGGTCGCGGCCAGCGTATCGCCGATCGATACGCCCATCCGCGACGGCGCGCGGTCGGGATCGCCGACGATGCCGCGCCACCCGCCCATCGCTTCGCCAATCCCGCCGAATCCGGCACGGCTGGCATAGGGTCCCGTCTGACCATAGCCCGAGACGCGCACGATGATCAGCCGCGGATTTTCCGCCAACAATTTGTCAGGCGCCAATCCCCAGCGTTCGAGCGTGCCGGGTCGGAAATTCTCGACCAGGATATCGGCCTTGGCGATCAATTCGCGGGCGAAGGCCTGACCTTCGGCAGAGCGCAGGTCGGCCGCCACCGAATATTTGTTGCGCGCGATCACGCGCCACCAGGTGGGTCGATCGCCCTGGCCCCAGTCACGCATCGGGTCGCCCTGACCCGGCGGTTCGATCTTGACGACCTCCGCCCCCATGTCGCCGAGCAATTGCCCGCAGAACGGCCCGGCGATGAGCTGGCCGAGTTCCACCACTCGGATGTCGCTGAGCGCCCCACCGCTAGCGGTCGGCATATCGGATGGCGAAGTATCTGCGGCCGTCATGACATCCAAGTCCGATATTGAGCGCCGCGCTTAGGCAACTCGTAGAGTTGCCAGGTTGCGCACAATCGGACTCAACCCCCTTGCTCCAACACAACCCCTTCCCAAGGGTTTTCTAGGGCAACCTTCGCCCAACGGTTGGGCAAATTCAAGTAGATTGAATACAATTTTGCGAAAAGCGTTCTCGCCATCGACACCGGCATCGACCTAGCGGAGGGCGAACACCCCGTCGTCGATCACACGGCGGCCGTCCTCGGCGACCAACGCGAAGGCGCCGCCGCTCCAGATATGGAGGGCGAATCGGTCCCCGGGGAAACCGGGCGCCGCGAACCGCATGGCGATCGACGCAAGGCGGTCGGGCTCACCCCGACAGGCGTGCGCGATCAAATGGCGGGTGACGAATCCGAATGTGCCCATGCCGTGCATGATCGGACGCGCGAAGCCGGCGCGGCTCGCCAGATCCGGGTCGCTGTGCAGCGGATTAAAATCGCCGTTCAGCCGGTAAAACAGGGCGGCGTCTTCGGGCAGCGAAAAGCGGATAATCTGATCCGGAGTGGTTTCCGGGACACGGCGGCGGGGCGGAACGATCCCAGGCGATGCCCCGAATCCACCCTCGCTGCGTAATAGAAGCGTCTGGACCAGGCGCGCGAACCGCTCGCCGTCACACGACAGCACGCGGTCGCTGACGACCAGCGCGCCGCGCCCTTCGCCGCGGTCGATGACGTCGAGGATCGTCGTCCTGCCGGTGATCACGCCCTCGATCGGCAACGGTCGCACGATCTCGATCGACTGGTCGAGATGAAGAACGCGTGCGACATCCACGCCCAGCGCAGGATCGGCGATCCAGAAACCGGGATAGGCCAGCACGAGCGCCAGCGAGGGCGACGCGCGCAAATCGGGACGAACCGGATCGACGAACGGCAGGATCGCCCGATCGAGCGGATCGGCGCCAAAACCCGTCGACAGCGCGTAAAAGGCGGTATCGCGGCGAGTCAGCAATTGTTCGGTATCGGCGACGTGCCAGTGGCGGAGGCGCTTGGCGTCGAACGTCACGCGCTGGGGCCCTCCAGGATGGTGACGACGCAGGCCGCTTCCTCGATGCCATGGAAGCCGCCGCCGTTTTCGGCGAGCGCCAGCCGGGCGCCGGGCACTTGCCGCTCGCCCGCCTCGCCGCGCAATTGCGTCACCAGCTCGACCAATTGGATCGCCCCGGTCGCGCCGATCGGATGCCCCTTGGACAAGAGGCCGCCCGAGACGTTGACCGGCAATCGTCCCCCGAGCGCCGTCGCGCCGCTTTCGACCAACGCGCCGCCATCGCCATAAGCGCAGAAGCCCATATTCTCGGAATGAAGGATCTCGGCGATCGCCGAGGCATCATGGAGCTCGGCGAGGTCGATGTCGTCGGGTCCGACCCCTGCGCGTTCGTACGCCATGGTCCCGGCGACGCGAGTCAGATGGTGGTCATAGTCATCGGGAGATCGGTCGCTGCTGCTGCTCACCCCCATGCCCCGGACGCGCACCGCGCGTTTCGCGTCGAGCCCCGACAGGCGGTCGGCGGACGCGATGATCAATGCCGCCGCGCCGTCGCTCATCGGCGCGCACATCGCGCGAGTCAGCGGCCAGACCACCAATTTATCGGCCAGCACCGCGTCAACCGTCATCGGGAAGCGATATTGCGCGATCGGATTGAGCACCGAATGGTTGTGGTTCTTGGCGGCAACCTCGGCGATCTGCCGCTGCGTCGTGCCGAACCGCTCCATGTGGAAGCGCGCCTGAGCGGCATAAATGTCCATGAACACCGAACGTTCGGGCGCACCCTCGCGAAACTCGTCGGGCACCGGCATCGTCGCGCCCATCGCGATCAGCCGCGCCATATGCTCATCGGCGAGATCGCGGTCCCAGCTGCCCTTGAACGCCTCGAACATCGCCTCGCGCCGCTCGGGATAGTTCATCTTCTCCGCGCCGACGACGAGCGCCACATCGACCAGCCCGGCCTTGACCGCCGCATAGGCCTGAAACAGCCCCGAACTCGAACTCGCACAGGCATTGTCGGTGTTGAAGATCGGGATGTTCTGGAAACCATAAGCGCGCAACGCCGCCTGCCCGCGCACGCCGTGCTGACCCTCCAGCGCGCCCTGACGCGTGTTGCAAAACCACGCCGCGCCGATCGCGTCGCGCGCGATCCCGGCATCGGCGAGCGCGGCATCGACCGCACGCGCGGTCAATTGCTTGACGCTCGCATCGAGGTGCTTGCCGAGCGGGGTAACCCCGATGCCGACGATATGGACGTCCATCGATTCCTCCGGCGCGACTCCCGACGATCGGGTTGTCGGCGCGCCGCGCATCAAGACGTGAAAATGATTTTCGTCAAGCGTCGCCGAGTTGCGAACGCAGCCGATCGGCGATCGCCAGCAGGCGCGGCGCGAGCATGTCGCGCAGGCTCGTCTCGCTCAGCATATAGGCCGGACCGCCAAGGTTGATCGCATAGACGCAGCCGGTGCCGGGCTCGACGATCGGCACCGCGATGCCATTGATGTCTTTCTGCCAATCGCCCGCGCTGATGCAATATCCACGATCGGCGATATCGCGTTCGGCCTGGCGAATACCGGCGAGAACGGTCGGCCATTCGTCGCCGTGGCGCGGGCGCAAGCGGTCGATGATCGCGGCGCGCGGCTCGGGTTCGAGCGCGGCGAGGTAGGCACGCCCCATTGCGCTGGTCAGCACCGGAATGTGCGACCCCGCGCGTAGCCGCAGCCCGACCAGCGCATCCCCTTCGAAGGCGTCGATATAAACCATCAGATCGCCATCGAGCGTGCCCAGCCCGACATTGAAATGCGCGTCGCGCGCCAGCGCGTCCATCTCCGGCCGCGCCAGTTCGCGAATGTCGATCCGGCGCAACAGCGTGGCGGCCAGACCCGCCGCCCGCGCGCCCGGCGCATAGGCCCGCTCGCGCGGCAGGAAAGTCAGATAGCCGAGCGAATAAAGCGTATAGGCGACGCGCGAGACGGTCGGCGCCGACAGGCCGGTCGCCGCCGCGATCTCGCCATTGCCGAGCGGCTTGCCGGCGCGTGCGCAAACGTCGAGCACGTCGAGGCCGCGCGCGATCGCGGTGACGAACTGGCTGTCGTCGCCATCGGGCGCATCGCCCTTCGCCTGCCCTTGCCGTCCCGCCATCGCGATTCTCCAACCCAGTGCAATCCAGAGCATTTTGCATCGAATAGCACAATCGCGAAAATGATTTTCATTTATTCTTTCGCTGGCTAAGGGAACGACAAAGAACATCGATTCATCTTGGGGTAGAGGAATGATCGCCGCCGGCCTGACCGTCATCACGCCCGACGAAACGCTGTCCGCGGCGACCCTGAGCGACCGCGTGCTGCGCGCCGCGAGCGCGTTCGCCGCGCTCGGTGTCGGGGCCGGCGATTGCGTCGCCTTGCTGATGCGTAACGATGTGCCGTTCCTCGAAGCAAGCCTGGGGTGCCGGCGGCTCGGCGCCTATTGCGTGCCGATCAACTGGCATTCGTCGCCCGACGAGGCGCGCTATGTGCTCGACGATTGTGAAGCGGTGCTGCTGGTCGCGCATGCCGATCTGCTGCACGCCATGGGCGGCCGGGCTGACTGCCCCACCGTCGCGGTGCCGGTGCCGCCAGCCATCGCCGCCGCCTATCGCGTCCCGCCCGACCAGGCCGCGGCGCCCCATGGCATGCCCGAATGGCGCGCGTGGATCGGCGCGCATGCCCCCTATGCCGGTCCCCCTGCCCCTGCGACCGAGACGTTGATCTACACGTCGGGCACCAGCGGCCATCCCAAGGGCGTGCGCCGACAGACCGCATCGGCCGAACAGGCGGCGGCCAACGATCGCATGCGCGCGAGCGTGTTCGGGCTCGGACCACACGCCCGCGTGCTGGTCCCGGCGCCGATGTACCACAACGCGCCGAACCTCTTCGCGCATCGCGGCGCTGCCTATGGCGACCTGCTGGTGCTGCCGCCCAAGTTCGATGCCGAAGGGATGCTCGCCGACATCGCCGACCACCGTATCACGCACGTCTATGCCGTGCCGGCGATGTTCAAGCGGCTGCTCGCGTTGCCCGCCGAGGTGCGTGCGCGCTACGACGTGTCGACGCTCGAGGTCGTGCTCCACGCCGGCGGCCCCTGCGCGCCCGATCTCAAGCGCGCGATGATCGAATGGCTGGGCCCGGTGATCCTCGAATATTACGGCTCGACCGAGGCCGGACCGATCACCCAGGTGACCAGCGGGGAATGGCTCGACCATCCCGGTACGGTCGGCCACGCGATCGACACTATGACCATCCGCATCCGCGGCGATGATGGCGCCGATCTGCCCGACGGAGCGATCGGCGAGATCATGACGCGCAATTCCAATTTTCCCGATTTCACCTATCTCAATCGCCAGGGCGATCGCGACGCGCTCGACCATGACGGCCTGCTGGCGTCGGGCGATCTCGGCTATCTGCAGGGCGGCTGGCTCTATCTGTGCGACCGCAAGCGCGACCTGGTGATCTCGGGCGGGGTCAACATCTATCCGGCCGAGATCGAATCCGCGCTGCTGACCGTTCCGGGGGTCGCCGATTGCGCGGTGTTCGGGGTGCCCGACGAGGAATATAGCGAGGCGCTGCTGGCGATCGTCCAACTCGAGCCCGGCATCACGCTGACCGCGGGGCAGGTGCAGGACGAGCTGCGCAATCGGATCGCCGGGTTCAAAGTCCCGCGCCACGTCGAATTCCGCGACACGCTGCCGCGCGAGGAAACCGGCAAGATCAAGAAACGCCTGTTGCGCGAACCCTATTGGGCGAGCGCGGGCCGCAGCATCTGAGAGACTGACGCATGGATCTGGGCATCAAGGATCGCGCGGCGATCGTCACCGGCGCGGGGAACGGAATCGGCGCCGCCACTGCCGCGCGGCTGGCGGCGGAAGGCGCGCGGGTGCTGCTCGCGGACGTCACCCAGGCGGGACTGGACGAGCAGGCGAGCGCGATCCGCGCGGCCGGGGGCATTTGCGAGGCGATCCTGGCCGACGTCACCGACGGCGACGCGGTCGAGGCGATGGCGGCGCGGTGCCGGGAGGCGTTCGGCGGCATCCACATCCTGGTCAACAATGCCGGTTTCACCCGCGACATGCGTATCACCAGGATGCGCGAGGAGGATTGGGACGCGGTCGTCGACGTCGTGCTGAAAGGTGCGTTCCTGTGCACCCGCGCGGTCATCCCGGCGATGGCCGAGGCGCAATGGGGCCGCATCGTCAACGTCTCGTCGCGCGCGCATCTCGGCAACCCGGGACAGGCCAATTATTCGGCGGCGAAGGCCGGGCTGATCGGCTTCACCAAGGCTATGGCGCTGGAGAATGGGCGCAACTTCATCACCGTCAACGCGGTCGCACCCGGGATCGTCGGCACCGCCGCGGTCACCAGCCTGCCGCATTACGAGAAGATCCGCGAGAATGCCGAAAAGACCATGCCTATCCCGCGCATCGGCCGGGTCGAGGACATTGCCGACACGATCGCCTTCGTCGCCTCCGATCTTGCCGGCTACATGACCGGCGAAGTCATCCACGTGACCGGTGGGCGCTACTGATGGCGCTCGATGGCGAGACGATGGCCGCGCTGAAGGAAGCGGTCCGCCGCTATGTCCGCGAGCGCCTCGTGCCGCTCGAGGAGTGGGTCGCCGAGCATGATCGCCTGCCACCCGAGGTGGTCGAGGAGATGCGCGCGATGGGATTGTTCGGGCTGACCGTGCCCGAACAGTTCGGCGGGCTCGGCCTGTCGCTGCCCCAGGAAATCGAGATCGTGTTCGAGCTGACCTGGGCGTCGCTCGCCTTCCGCTCGATCCTGGCGATGAATCTGGGCGTGGGGTCGCAAGGGCTGGTGATCGACGGCACGCCCGAGCAGCGCGCCCTGTGGCTGCCGCGCATCGCGAGCGGCGACGTCGTGACCAGCTTCGCGCTGACCGAGCCGGGGTCGGGATCGGATAGCGCGGCGCTCCGCACCACGGCCCGGCGCGACGGCGACGATTATGTGCTCAATGGCACCAAGCGCTTCATCAGCAACGCCCCGCACGCCGGCCTCATCACCGTGATCGCGCGGACAAGCCCGGAAAAGCTGCCCAAGAACGGCCACCTCACGGCCTTTCTGGTCCCCGCCGACACGCCCGGCCTGACGGTCGGTCCGGCCGACCACAAGATGGGGCAGCAAGGCGCCGCCACCGCCGACATCCTCCTCGACGACGTGCGCGTGCCCGCCGACGCCATCCTGGGCGGGGTCGAGGGGCGCGGCTTTGCCACCGCGATGAAAGTGCTCGACCGTGGCCGCGTCCATGTCGCCGGCGTTTGCGTCGGCCAGGCACAGCGGCTGATCGACGAGATGCTGACCTTCGCCCAGCAACGCGAGGCATTCGGTCAGCCGATCGCCGAATTCCAGCTGGTGCAGGCAATGCTCGCCGACAGCATGGCGGAGATGGCGGCGGCGCGCGCGCTGATCCGCGAGACCGCAGCGCGCTATGATGCCGGCGAACGGGTCTCCCGAGAGGCATCGTGCGCGAAAATGCTGGCGTCCGAAATGGTCGGCCGCGTCGCCGATCGCGCGGTCCAGGTCCATGGCGGCACAGGCTATATGCGCGGCGTGCCGGTCGAGCGGATGTACCGCGATGTCCGCGTGCTGCGCATCTACGAGGGCACGACCCAGATCCAGCAACTCGTCATCGCCAAGGACATGCTGCGCCATGGCCTGTGACCGGCGGTCCCGTGCGAACATGCGATAGCGACAAGGATAGCGAACGGGATGAGCGAACAGGAACGCATCTGCGATGTTGTCATCGCCGGGTCGGGTGCAGCGGGCTTCACCGCCGCGATCACCGCGAAACTGCTCGGGCTAGACGTCGTGATGGTCGAGAAGGATTCGGCCTTCGGCGGCACCACCGCCTTGTCCGGCGGCATCCCCTGGATCCCCGGCAATCGCTACGCCGCGGATGCCGGCGCGCCTGACGATCCCGACGCGGTGCGCACCTATCTGCGGCACGAGCTCGGCAATCGTTATGACGAGGCGATGATCGAGGCCTATCTGACCTCCGGCCCGGAAATGGTCGATCGGCTGACCGAGGAAGGCGCGGTCGCGTTCAAGGCGCTGGCGCCCTTCCCCGACTATCACAGCGAAATAGAGGGCGCGACGCTCGGCGGCCGTGGCTTGCGCCCCCTTTCGTATGACGGGCGCCGGCTCGGCAAGCGCTTTCGCGACCTCAAGTGGCCGATCGGCGATACCATGCTGTTCGGGCGGATGATGATCGACGGCGAGAAGATGGGCGCCTATCTGACCGTCACGCGCAGCCTCAAATCCTTCGTTTACGTCGCAGGGCGGATCGTTCGTTATGCCGCCGACCGCCTGCGCGGTTTCCGGCGCGGCACCGAACTGTCGAGTGGCAATGCCTTGATCGCGCGGCTGGCGGAAAAGGCGATCGCGCTCGACATCCCGATCCTGCTGTCGACCGCGGTGACCGGCTTGCTGAGGGAAGACCAACGCGTCGTCGGCGTCGAAGCCAGCCAAATGGGCGAACCGATAGCGATCCGCGCACGTCGCGGCGTGGTGTTCGCGACCGGCGGCTTCTCGCGCGACATGACGCGGCGGGCCGAGCATTTCCTGCCCAATGCCAGCGGCGCGACCGGCTGGAGCCTGACCGTCGACGGGGTCACCGGCGACGCGGCGCGGCTGACCGAGGCGGCAGGCGGGTCGATCAATGGCGACATGTTCCAGCCCGCGACCTGGGTGCCGATGAGCCGGGTGCCGCAGGCCGACGGCGGCGTCGCCTTGTTCCCGCACCTTGCCGACCGCAACAAGCCGGGGATGATCACGGTCAACCAGCAGGCCGGGCGCTTCGCCAACGAGTCGATCTCGTACCAGGATTTCGTGCCGCAGATCCTCGCGACGCTGGACGGACAGCAACGCCAGGAAGTCTATCTGATCGCCGACCATCGCGCCTTCCGGCGCTATGGCCTCGGCCCGGTACGCCCGCATCCGGTACCGTTCGGCAAGTGGCTGAAGAACGGCTATCTGGTCAGCGCGCCGACAATCGAGGCGCTGGCGACCAAACTCGAGCTCGATCCCACCCGGCTGACAGCGACGGTCGCGCGGTTCAACGCCAATGCCGCGCGCGGCGAGGACCCCGATTTCCATCGCGGATCGACCGCCTATCAGCGCGCGATGGGCGACCCCGCGCACCAGCCCTGCCCGTCGCTCGCGCCGCTCGACCAGGCGCCGTTCTACGCGGTGCGGCTGGTGCCAGGCGATATCGGCACCTCGGTCGGCATCCGCACCAATCCTGATGCGCAAGTGCTCGACGATGCCGGCGCGCCGATCGAGGGCCTGTACGCGGTGGGCAATGACATGGCGAACCCGACGGTCGGGGTTTATCCCGGTCCGGGCGTGACCCTGGGGCCGGCGATGACCTTCGGCTATCGTGCCGCCAGGCACCTGTCGGAACACTCGCCCTGATCAACTGATCATCGCCGTGGTCCACCCGCGAACCCGGCGGTTCCGCGCGGCCGCCGATCGGCGGCCTCGATTGACTCGTCCGCTCCGCGCAGACACAGGTCGTCGAAATTTAATCGAGGAATTAATAATGACCAGCCCGAGCCCCGCCAATCACTCTCCGGAAGCCTTGGAGATGGCGACGCGGGTGGAAGCGTTCGTGCGCGATCGGATCGTCCCCTATGAGGGCGACCCTCGCCACGACAGCCACGGGCCAACCGATGCGCTCGTCCAGGAAATGCGCGGACTGGCGCGCGATGCCGGGGTGCTGACGCCGCACATCAAGCCCGACGGCACGCATTTCAGCCAGCTCGACACCGCGCTCATCCTCGAGAAATCGGGGCTGTCGATCCTGGGGCCGCTCGCCTGCAACACCGCCGCGCCCGACGAGGGCAATATGTATCTGCTCAGTCACGTCGGCAGCCCGGAACTGCAGCAACGTTTCCTGAAACGGCTGGTCGACGGGACCACGCGTTCGGCCTTTTTCATGACCGAGCCGGCTAGCGAGGGCGGCGCCGGGTCGGACCCGTCGATGATGCTCACCACCTGCCGGCCGGACGGCAATCACTGGGTTATCAACGGCAAGAAGCGCTTCATCACCGGCGCGGATGGCGCGGGGGTCGGCATCATCATGGCCAAATCCGAAGACGGCGCCTGCATGTTTGTGGTCGATTTGCCCGATCCCGCGATACGCATCACGCGCGTGCCTGAATCGATCGACAGCTCGATGCCGGGCGGTCACGCCGAGATCACGATCGAGGACCTTCGCCTGCCCGCCGACCAGATGCTCGGCCAGCCCGGCGAGGGGTTCCGCTATGCCCAGATCCGGCTGAGCCCGGCGCGGCTGTCGCATTGCATGCGCTGGTACGGCGCCGCCGTGCGCGCCAACGAGATCGCCAGCGATTACGCCAATCGCCGTCGCGCCTTCGGCAAGACGCTGATCGATCATGAAGGTGTTGGCTTCATGCTGGCCGATAACATGATCGACCTGAAACAGGCCGAGCTGATGATCGACTGGTGCGCGCGCGTGCTCGACAGCGGCGATCTCGGCACGGTCGAAAGCTCGATGACCAAGGTCGCGGTGAGCGAAGCGCTGAGCCGCGTCGCCGACCGCTGCGTTCAGGTGATGGGCGGTACCGGCGTTTCACGCGATACGATGGTCGAACAATTCTATCGCGAAATCCGCGCCTTCCGCATCTATGACGGCCCGACCGAGGTCCATAAATGGAGCCTGGCCAAGAAAATCGCCCGCGATTGGCGCCACGCCCATCCCGATCCGGCGCCTAATTAAACGATCGTTTGACTTTTTGTCGGCGGCGCTCGTAACTCGGGCCGAGGGCAACCGACAGGGGCATATGCAGGCCGATCTTTCCAACCGTACTATCCTGGTCACCGGCGCGTCATCGGGCATCGGCCGCCATTTCGCGAGTACCGCGGCCGCCTGCGGCGCCCGCGTCGTCCTGGCGGCGCGGCGCACCGCGATGCTCGAGCAAACCTGTGCCGCGATCGACGCCGAGCACGGCGCCGGCCGCGCGCTGGCGATCGCGATGGACGTCGCGGACGAAGCTTCGGTGATCGCCGGCTTCGACACGGCCGAGGCGGCATTTGGCGAGATCGACAGCGTGATCGCCAATGCCGGCATCGGTATCGGCGGCAGCGCGCTCGGGCTGGCGGTTGAGGATTTCGACAACATGTTCGCGGTCAACACGCGCGGCGTGTTCCTGACCGCGCGCGAGGCGGCCCGGCGGATGATCGCGCACCGCTCGGCCGAGCGTCAGCACGGCAGGATCGTGCTGATCTCGTCGGTCACCGCGAGCTACATCCAGCCCGGCAACCCGGTGTACAGCGCCTCCAAGGCTGCGGTGAACCAGCTTGGCCGGACGATGGCGCGCGACTGGGCGAGCAAGGGCGTCAACGTCAACGTGGTTTGCCCCGGCTATATGCGCACCGAACTGACCGACGACTGGCTGGAGATGGACAAGGGCCGCGCGCTGCTGGCCAGCTTTCCGCGCGGCCGGATCATGGAGATCGACGCGCTCGATCCGATCGTCCTCTATCTGTGCGCGGATATCAGCGCCTCGGTGACCGGATCGGTGTTCACCATCGACGACGGGCAGACATTGTGACTCCGCGCGATCCGCAGGACGCCGCGATGATCGACCGCCAATGACGGCCGCGAGAGGAGCGACGATGGCGCAGACCAAGAGCCGCAAGTCCCCCTCGCGCAATCGCGAGGAGTCGCGCACGCGTTTGCTGCGCACCGCCGGCGAGTTGATGGCCGAGCGCGGCACGATCGAGATTTCGCTGAGCGAGATCGCGCAGCGCTCCGGCCTCAACGCCGCGCTGGTCAAATATTATTTCGGCAACAAGCAGGGGCTGATGTTCGCGCTGGTCAGCGACGTGCTTGGGATGGCGCTGGAGCAGATGCGCGGGCTGGTCGGCATGGACCTCGATCCGGTCGAGAAGCTCAAGCTGCACATCAAGGCGATCATCAACATCTATTTCCGCTATCCGTACATCAACCGGCTGATCCACGTGATGCTGGAAGACCCGATATACGGCCAGCAAGTTGCGGCGACGGTGTCCAAGCCGCTCGCCGACACGCAAAGGGAACTCCTCGAAGGCGCGATCGCCGGCGGCCGGTTCAGGCCGATCGATCCGATGCTGTTCTATTTCGTCGTCCTCGGCGCGTGCGATCAATTGTTCTTCGGCCAGCACATCCTGCGTGTCGCCTTCGGCATCGACGGGATCGATGATGATTTGCGCCGTCGCTATACCGCGACCTTGCTCGACATCGTGCTCCACGGGCTGCTGATCGAGCTCCCCCAAGGATAGAATTAGCGCCGGCCGGGCTGAAAACCCGCTAGATCGACCGCCCGATCACCTCCTTCATGATCTCGTTGGTGCCGCCGAAAATGCGCGTCACCCGCGCGTCGCGCCACAACCGCGCGACGAGATATTCGTTCATATAGCCGGCACCGCCGTGCAGCTGCAGCGCCATGTCGGTCACCTTGCCCTGCATCTCGCTGTGGAACAGCTTCGCGGCCGACGCCTCGACCGCGGTCAGCTCGCCGCGAAGGTGGCGCGCGATCGCCCAGTCGAGATGCGCCCAACCGACCTGTAATTGCGTCTTCATCTCGGCGAGCGCGAACCGCGTGTTCTGGAAATCGATCACCTTCTTGCCGAACGCGCCACGCTCCCTGGTGAAGGCGACTGCCTCGTCATAAGCGCGTTGTGCCACTGCCTGCGCCGACACTGCGATCGACAGCCGTTCCTGCGGCAGCTGGTTCATCAGATAGGCGAACCCCCGGCCCGGCTCGCCCAGCACGTTGCTCGCCGGCACGCGCACATCCTCGAAGAACAGTTCCGACGTATCCGCCGAATGCTGCCCGACCTTGTCCAGATTGCGTCCGCGCGCAAAACCCGGTCTGTCGGCCTCGACCAGCACCAGCGACATGCCCTTCGACCCGGCCCCCGGATCGGTTTTCGCGACGACGATGACCAGATCGGCATTCTGCCCGTTGGTGATGTAGGTCTTGCTGCCGTTGACGACCAGATCGTCGCCGTCGCGCCGCGCCGTGGTGCGCACCGCCTGCAGATCCGAGCCGGTGCCGGGTTCGGTCATCGCGATCGCCGTGATCACCGCGCCCGAGATCATGCCGGGCAGATATTTCGCCTTCTGCTCCCCCGAGCCATAGACTTGGATATAATCGGCAACGATGTCGCTCTGCAACGTGATCCCGGCCGACGAGCCGGCATAACCGAGTTCTTCGGCCACGATCACGTTGTAGCGAAAATCGAGCCCGAGCCCGCCATAGCGCTCGTCCACCGTCGGGCAGAGCAGCCCCGCCTCACCACAGGCCAGCCAGAAATCGCGGTCGACGATCCCCTCATGCTCATAACGGTCGAGATTGGGCAGCAGGATATCGGCGAACAGCCGTCGCACCGTGTCGCGGAACATGGCGTGTTCTTCATCGAAGATGGCGCGGGTGGAGAGGTCGAGCATGCGCGACAGGCCTTTCGGAGGTAAGCTGCGGTTAATTAGTCGATCGTTTAACTTGGCTTGCAATCGCGCAGAAACGTGCCCATGCCAACCCCTTCTTCATCGGGAGTCTGACGTGTCCGAAGCCTATATCATCGACGCCGTTCGCACCCCGCGCGGGATCGGCAAAGCCGGCAAGGGCGCGCTGGCGCACCTTCATCCCCAGCATCTCGCGGCGACCGTCCTCAAGGCGATCAAAGAGCGCAACGATCTCGATACCGCGGATGTCGAGGACATCATCTGGTCGACGTCGACGCAAAAGGGCAAGCAGGGCGGCGACCTGGGCCGCATGGCCGCGCTCGACGCCGGCTATGACATCACCGCGAGCGGCGTGACGCTCGACCGCTTCTGCGGTGGCGGTATCACCAGCGTCAGCCTGGCCGCGGCACAAGTGATGAGCGGGATGGAAGATCTGGTCATCGCCGGCGGCACCGAGATGATGAGCTATACCGGCACCGTCGCCGCGCAGGAACAGGCGGCCGGAATGCCGCTCGCGCTGATGGGATCGCTCAACGAACGACTCGATGCCAGCCACCCGCAGTCGCACCAGGGGATTTGCGGCGACGCCATCGCGACCATGGAAGGGATCACGCGCGAGGAACTCGATGCCTTCGGCCTGGATAGCCAGCGCAAGGCGGCGCGCGCGATCGCCGAGGGCCGGTTCGACAAGTCGATCGTGCCGGTCACCGATGACGACGGCCATGTGCTGCTCGCCCGGGACGAATATCCACGCCCCGAAACCACCGCCGAAGGTCTGGCCCAGCTCAAGCCCGCGTTCGCCGCGTTGGCCGACTGGCCGTATGACGACAAGGGCACGACCTTCCGGCAACAGATCAACCGCCGCTATCCCGACCTCCAGATCGAGCATATGCACCATGCCGGCAATTCATCGGGTGTGGTGGATGGCGCCGCGGCGGTCCTGATCGCTTCCAGGGATTATGCGGAGAAGCACGGCCTCAAGCCGCGTGCGCGCGTGGTTGCCACCGCCAATATCGGGGACGATCCGACGCTGATGCTCAACGCGCCCGTCCCCGCCGCGAAAAAGGTGCTGGCCCGCGCGGGGCTGACCAAGGACGATATCGACCTTTGGGAAATCAACGAAGCCTTTGCCGTGGTCGCCGAAAAGTTCATCCGCGACCTCGACCTCGATCGCGCGAAGGTGAACGTCAACGGTGGCGCGATCGCGCTCGGACACCCGATCGGCGCGACCGGCGCGATGCTGATCGGCACGATCGTCGATGAACTCGAGCGCACCGGCGGCCGCTATGGGCTGGTCACGATGTGCGCGGCGGGCGGCATGGCGCCGGCGATCATCATCGAGCGAATGGATAGCTAAAGGCTAACGGCGCCCGCGAGGTGGCGAAACCCGATCGGGCTTCCTAGCTAGCGACGGCACGGCCGGCGACTCCCGGCCGCGAGAGCGTGGAGCTACATCGATGAGCGAGCCGACCGACTATATTCCGCCTGCCATCTGGACCTGGGACAAGGAAAACGGCGGCGCGTTCGCCAACATCAACCGGCCGATCGCCGGGCCGACGCACGACAAGGATCTGCCGGTCGGCAAGCACCCGCTGCAGCTCTATTCGCTCGCCACGCCCAATGGGGTGAAGGTGACGGTGATGCTCGAGGAATTGCTCGCGCTCGGCCACGCCGGCGCCGAATATGACGCCTGGCTGATCCGCATCAACCAGGGCGACCAGTTCGGCAGCGGCTTCGTCTCGGCCAACCCCAATTCCAAGATCCCCGCGCTGATGGATCACACCGACCCGGCCGCCCCGGTGCGCGTGTTCGAATCGGGTGCGATCCTGATCTACCTGGCCGAGAAATTCGGCGAATTCCTGCCCAAGGACTATCCCGCCCGCGCCGAAGTCCTGTCCTGGCTGATGTGGCAGATGGGCAGCACGCCGTTCCTCGGCGGCGGGTTCGGGCATTTCTATGCCTATGCGCCGTTCAAGCAGGAATATCCGATCAACCGCTACGCGATGGAAGTGAAGCGCCAGCTGGACGTGCTCGACCGGCGTCTGGCGGAAAGCGAGTATCTTGGCGGCAAGGACTATACGATCGCCGATATGGCGACCGCGCCCTGGTACGGCGCCTTGGTCAAGGGACTGGTCTATGGCGCCGGCGAATTCCTGCAGGTGCAGGAGTATAAAAACGTGATCCGCTGGACCGAACAGATTTTCGAGCGCCCCGCGGTGAAGCGCGGCCGTATCGTCAATCGCGTGATGGGCGAGCCGTCCGAACAGCTTCACGAACGCCACGATGCCAGCGATTTCGAGTTGCGCACCGCGGACAAGCTGGAGCCGGCGGACTGATGCTGGCGGCGGGGAGTCGAGCCGGACTAGCCCCCCGCCTGCCCGCATAAACCCAAGGCCGGTCCGCATCTGCCTTGCGGATCGCGCTCGACCATATTATCTTACCGCCGTCTTACCAGAGGAGATGCGCCATGCCGGCGACACCGGAAGGGCTGACGACGATCGTATCGACCAAGGGCCAGGTGATCCTGCCCAAGGCGATCCGCGAGCAGCGGCATTGGCCGAGCGGAACGCGGCTGACGGTGGAAGACACCGCCGAGGGCGTACTTCTGAAGGCGGCGCCGATGTTTGCCGAGACCAATGTGGATGCGATGTTCGGATCGCTCGGGTTCGACGGCAAGGCCAAGTCGATCGAGGAAATGGATGCCGCCATCGCCGCCGAAGCGAAACGTCGTGCGCGCGATTGATACCAACGTCGTCGTCCGCTTCCTCGTCGCCGACGACAAGCGCCAGGCAAAGGCGGCGCGCGACGCGATCGAGGCGGGCGACATCTTCATCGCGCGAACGGTGATGCTGGAGAGCGAATGGGTGTTGCGCAGTGGCTACGACTTCGCCCCGCCGCGGATCGCCGCCGCGCTACGCGGACTAGCCGGGCTGCCCGGCGTCACCGTCGAGGAGCCGCCGGTGCTGGCCCAGGCGCTCGACTGGATGGAAAGCGGCATGGACTTTGCCGACGCTCTGCATCTCGCAAAAGCGGCGGGCTGCACTGCTTTTCTGAGTTTCGACCGGAAATTAGCCAAGACGGCGGCCGACCGATCGGCGGTCAAGGTCGAGGTGCCGTAAACAGTCGACGCCTTTTCCCGAACCAACATTATCGCCAGCCTCACACCGTCTTGCTTATAATTGCCATCGCCCCCACATGGGGCTCACTGGCACTCAGGCTTCCCTAGTGCCAATTCGCAGATCGCAGCGCTGGCTTCGGTTGTGATAGCGACGCTCCCGTCGCGTTCCAGCAACCGAACGGCGCGATCTCATGCCAGCCAAAGACATCAAATTCTCGCGCGATGCGCGCGAGGCGATCACGCGCGGGATCGATCTGCTCGCGGATGCGGTCAAGACCACGCTCGGCCCCAAGGGCCGCAACGTGGTTATCGACAAGGGCTATGGTGCTCCCAGGATCACCAAGGACGGCGTCACCGTCGCCAAGGAAATCGAGCTCAAGGATAGGTTCGAGAATCTCGGCGCGCAGATGATGCGCGCGGTCGCCTCACGAACCCAGGATCATGCCGGCGACGGCACCACCACCGCCACCGTGCTCGCCCAGGCGATCGTCCGCGAGGGACTCAAATCGGTCTCGGCGGGGATCAACCCGATGGACGTCAAGCGCGGCATCGACCTCGCCGTCGTCCGCGTCGTCGACCATCTGGCGACGCGCTCCAGGCCGGTCGCCAACAATGACGAGATCGCGCAGGTCGGCATCGTTTCCGCCAATGGCGACGAGGAAATCGGCCGAATGATCGCCAAGGCGATGGACAAGGTCGGCAAGGAAGGCGTGATTTCGGTCGAAGACGCGCAGGGCATGGAATTCGAGCTCGAAATCGTCGAGGGCATGCAGTTCGATCGCGGCTATCTCAGCCCCTATTTCGTGACCAATGCCGACAAGATGAGGGTCGAGCTCGAGGATCCGTACATCCTGATCCATGAGAAGAAGCTGTCGAAGCTCGAAGCGTTGCTGCCCATTCTCGAAGCCGCCGCCCAGTCGGCCAGGCCGTTGCTGATCATCGCCGAGGATATCGAAGGCGACGCGCTGGCGACGCTCGTCGTCAACAAGCTGCGTGGCGGCCTCAAGGTCGCGGCAGTCAAGGCGCCGGGCTTCGGCGATCGCCGCAAGGCGATGCTCGAGGATATCGCGATCCTGACCAAGGGCATGGTCGTGAGCGAAGACCTCGGCATCAAGCTCGAGGGTGTGACGCTCGACATGCTCGGCACCGCGCGGCGCGTCTCGATCGACAAGGACGACACGACGATCGTCGACGGCGCGGGCGATCCGGCGGTCATCGCCGCCCGGGTCGAGGCCATCCGGCAGCAGATCGAGAATACCACCAGCGAGTATGACCAGGAAAAGCTCCAGGAGCGGCTGGCGAAGCTTTCGGGCGGCGTTGCGATCATCCGGGTCGGCGCATCGACCGAAGTCGAGATGCTCGAACGCAAGGACCGCGTCGACGATGCGCTCCACGCCACGCGCGCCGCGGTGGAGGAAGGCGTGCTTCCCGGTGGCGGCACCGCCCTGCTCCACGCGGCCAGCGCGCTGGCCGGCCTGACCGGCGACAATGACGATCAGAATCGCGGCATCGACATCATTCGCCAGGCGCTATCGGCGCCGCTGCGCCAGATCGCCGAGAATGCCGGCCATGACGGCGGCGTGGTCTGCGCGAAACTGATCGAGGGCAATGATCTGGACATGGGCTTCAATGCCCAGACCGAAGTCTATGAGAATCTCGTCCAGTCCGGCGTGATCGACCCGACCTTGGTCGTCCGGTCCGCGCTGCAGGATGCCGCGTCGGTCGCGGGGCTGCTGCTGACGACCGAAGCGGCGATCGTCCAGGCTTCAGGCTGATGCCCGCCTTGGCGGCCCGAGCAACGCGGGCTCGAAAATCAGGGCGCAAATCAGGGTCCAGATAAGCGAGATCATCAGGATCTCACCCATGCTCGCCGTACCGGGGTGCCGTGACAGCCACAGACTGCCGAACGCGGTACCGGTGGCGAGTGCGCTGAACATCACGGCGCGGGCCAGACTGGATTGAAGCAATCCGGTCGCCCCGGCGCGCCACGCCATCACGAAATAGATGTGGAAGGCGACCCCGACGCCGAACAGCAGCGGGAAAGCAATGATATTGGCGAAATTGATCGGCTGGCCGATCAGCACGCAGCTGCCCAATGTCAGGAAGATCGACAGCACGACTGGCGCCAGCGTGAACGCCACCTCACGCAGGTTGCGGAGCACCAGGAACAGCAGCGCGCTCACCAACAGAAAAGCCAGGACACCGGCCTGGACGAAGGCGCCGGCCACGGTATTGGCGGCCGCCTGCGTCGCGACCGGCAGCCCGGATATCGCCGGTGTCACGCCGGCGACGGCGGCCCGGAACCGGCGGATCACGCGATTGTCGTTGCCGTCGCCGCTGGGAAAGACCTGGAGCCGGATGCGTCCGTCGGGAGTCACCCAATCGCGGGC
>DASVNU010000028.1:0-16025 GCA_036383655.1 Sphingomonas sp.
GCGCAGGACGACGGGCTCGGCTGACTCCCGGATTTTCGCGAACGCGGCGCCGGCGGGCGACTGGCATTCGGAAAGCGCGTGCATGGTCAAGCGCTCCAACTTTGCTCCTGCCAAGTCAAGTTGGAGAGTGTTTGGCCAATACTACGCGGTGAGGAACGTTCGTCCGACGCTCACACTCCAATCGTCACCCCGGCCTTGTGCCGGGGTCTGCCGCGCAACACGGAAGACGGTCGGTGGGGAAGCGCGGACCCCGGCACAAGGCCGGGGTGACGATGGAGAGTTCAACTCGATTCGACCGCCAAACTCTCGCCGGCGCTCAATAGGGCGGCTGGTCGAACCCCTTGGGGCTGGCCGTGAAAATCTCGCAGCCGTCCTCGGTGATGCCGATCGAATGTTCGAACTGCGCCGACAGCGAGCGGTCGCGGGTTACCGCGGTCCAGCCGTCGTCGAGCAGTTTCACGTCGGGCTTGCCGATGTTGATCATCGGCTCGATCGTGAAGATCATGCCCGGCTTGAGCTCGGGCCCGGTACCCGGGCGGCCGACATGGACGACCTCGGGCGCGTCGTGGAACAGCTTGCCGACGCCGTGCCCGCAGAAATCGCGCACCACGCCGAAGCGATGGCGTTCGGCATGCGTCTGGATGGCATGCGCGACATCGCCCATCGTGTTGCCCGGCCTGGCCTGCTCGATCCCGAGCATCAGGCATTCATAGGTCACGTCGACCAGCCGCTTCGCCTTGATCGGCACATTGTCGCCGACCAGGTACATGCGGCTGGTGTCGCCATGCCAGCCGTCGAGCAACGGCGTCACGTCGATATTGACGATGTCGCCATCCTTGAGTTGCCGATCGGACGGGATGCCGTGGCACACCACATGGTTGATCGAGATGCAGCTCGAATGCGTATAGCCGCGATAGCCGAGCGTTGCGGGCGCGGCGCCGCCGGCGATCATGAAATTGCGGATTAGATCGTCGAGCTCGGCGGTGGTCACGCCCGGCACGACGTGCGGCACGAGCATGTCGAGCGTCTCGGCGGCGAGGCGGCCGGCGCGGTGCATGCCGTCGAACGCGTCGCGGCCATAGAGTTTGATCGCGCCGTTGCGCGCGAGGTTCATGTCGCTGGTGACAGTCACATATTCGGTCATCCGGCCAATATAGTCCGAGATGCGCCGCGTTGCGAGCATCTGCCCGCGATTACCGGATATTGACGCTTTGCCGCGAGATTGGCGCCGATCATCGGGAAGGTCGGGGCATGAGGTCAGGGTTCGCGGCGACGATCATCGGCGGCATCGCGACTCAGGCGTTCGCGGTCCTGTGCTGGTATGCATTCCACCGGCTATTCGCCGTCGACGTGCTCAAACTCTGGGTCAATCTGATCCTGCCGTTGGGCGCGTTCGATCTGGGGATCGTCGGCGGCTGGGGCTTCTACGCCGCCGGGCGTCGGGCGAAGCAGCCATCGACACCCAATCTCGTCCTGTTCGCGGTCTTCATCGCGGTCTTGACCGCAATCGGCATCCGCTTTCTCGGTTATTGGAGTGCCGAATATGAGGGCATGCCGCTGCACCGCTCGATGGATTTCGTCGCCTATCTTCGCGCCACGCTCGGTCATGCACGGATCGACTTCTCGCACGGCGGAGGCGAATCGGCCGTCGTCCATGTCGGTTCGCTCGGCTATCTGATGGAGCTGTTCCAGATGGCCGCTTATGCCGTCGCGAGCTACGGCTTTGCCGCCAAGCTGCCGTCGGCGATCTGGTGCGAGCGCTGCCAGGGCCATATGCACGACAGCCTGTCGGGCAAGCTGCGCTATGATGATCCGCGCGTGTTCGAGCAACGCTATCGCAGCCTGCCCGCCGAGCCCGCCGCGCGGCTGATCGCATTGCGCATGATGGAGTCCGAATCCGACGCGCGCGGCATCGGCGCAATCGACTTCCGCTATCGCCTGGCCGAGTGCCCGAGCTGCAGTGCCGCCGCGGTGGCGGAAGCGGGGCGCGCCTATACTGGCCAATATTGGGCACCCCGCAGGGTGCTGACCCGCGTTGGCCGGTTCGACCGGGGACAGGCGGCGCGGCCGCAACTGGCGCCCGATCCCGCGCGTCCGGTCGGACCCCCGATCCGCACCTTCGGGCGCCGCACGACGATCTGACTCGCTTTGCCGTGGCGAGCGCGAGCGCTTGCCGCTACAGGATCGCGCGATGATCGCAGAACGCATCTGGACCGCGGCGCTCGTCGTGATTGGCGACGAAATCCTGTCGGGGCGCACCCAGGACAAGAATGTCGCGCAAATCGCGGCCTGGCTCAACGTCCAGGGCATCCGCCTGGCCGAGGTCCGCGTCGTCGGCGACGTGACCGCAGCGATCGTCGAGGCAGTCAATCAGCTGCGCGCGCGCAACGACTATCTCTTCACCACCGGCGGGATCGGCCCGACGCATGACGACATCACCGTCGACGCGATCGCCGAGGCGCTTGGCGTGGGCGTCACCTTTCATCCCAAGGCGCTGGCGACGCTCGAGCGTTATTACGAAAGCCGCGGCGGGCTGACCGAGGCGCGCAAGCGGATGGCGCGGGTGCCCGAAGGCGCCGATCTGATCGAGAACCGGATGTCGGGCGCGCCGGGCATCCGCATCGGCAATCTGTTCGTCATGGCGGGGGTGCCGCACATCACCGCTGGGATGCTCGACGGGCTGACCGGCAAGCTCGAGGGCGGACGCCCGGTGATCAGCCGCTCGATCGGCTGCTGGGTGCCCGAAAGCGAGGTCGCCGACATATTGCGCGAGGCGGAACGGGCGCATGAGGGCGTCGCGATCGGCAGCTATCCATTCTTCCGCGACGGTCGCGTCGGCGCCAATTTCGTGGTGCGCAGCCCCGATCAGGCATTGGTCGACACCACCATCGCCGACCTCACCGCGCGGCTGGAGGCGGCGGGCCGAGAGGTCGTCGCGGACGGCATCTGACCGCGCCCAACTACAGCCCGAAATACAGCATCGTCGAACACGAGCGGCGGTTCCTCGTCGACACCGCGCTGATGCCCGCGCTCGATCCGGCGACGGCGCGGCTGATCGAGGATCGCTACCTGCCCGGCACGCACCTGCGGCTGCGCAAGGTGACCGCGCCGGGAGTGGCGCCGGTGTTCAAGCTGGGCAAGAAATATCCCGGCGCCGGCCTGTCGTCGCGACCGATGACCAACATCTATCTCGACGCCGCCGAACACACGATGCTCGCGGCATTGTCCGCCGCGCGCCTGACCAAGCGGCGCCATGATGTGGGCGACGGGTTCGCGATCGACGTGTTCGAAGGCGCGTTGTCCGGGCTGGTGCTCGCCGAGGTTTCGGCCGACGATGGGGCTGCGTTGGCCGCCGTCGCGGTGCCGGCCTGGTGCATGGCCGAGGTGACCGATGATCCCGCTTATGCCGGCGGCACGCTGGCGATCGAGGGATGGCACGACCGGGACCGGATGGGCGTTATACGGGCAGGCGAAGGAGACGAAGCATGAAGAGCGGTCAGATGGTGCTGGTGCTGGCGACCCTGCTCGCGGGATGCAATGGTGCCGGATCGAGCGGGAGCGGAAATGCCCAGGCGCCCGGCGCGGCGGCGACGCCCGACCCGGTCGAGGCGAAGATCCGCGCGCTGACGCCGGTGCAGCGCCGCATCGCACTGTTCCGGGCGATCTACGACGCCGATTTCACCTGCCAGCAGATCGTCTCGATCGTCGACCAGCCGCGTGACGGCGGGCGTCCGGTGTGGTTGGTGACCTGTGACGACCAGGGCGAATATGTCATCACGCTCCAGCCCGGCGGCACCTTCACGGTGAGCGGCGTGCCGCAGCCAAAAGGCGGCTTCCGGCGGGCCAAGCCGAGTGCCGCGCCGACCAGATAAGAGTGCGGTCGGACGACGCGCGGATGAAGGACCGGCACCTTGAGCCCGGGGAGTATCGAGACCGGGAATGACCGGAAGGGGGCGGGCAAAGTCATGGAGTACGATGCGGCGCGCGCCCTGGAATTGCTCAGGATCGGCTCCGGTCGAGCCGACGCCGTTTTTCGGGACGGGCAGGAAGATGCCATTCGCTACGTCGTCGAAGGGCGAGGCCGCTTGCTGGTTGTCCAGAAGACCGGTTGGGGAAAGAGTTTCGTCTATTTCATCGCCTGCAAATTGCTGCGCGACGCGGGCGCCGGCCCCGCGCTGCTGATCTCGCCGCTGCTCGCGCTGATGCGCAACCAGATCGCGGCGGCGGCGCGCATGGGGGTTCGCGCCGCCACGATCAATTCGGATAATCTCGACGAGTGGAGCGAGGTCGAGGCCGGACTGGCCCGGGGTGACGTGGATATATTGCTGATCTCGCCCGAGCGGCTCGCGAACGAACGATTTCGCACGCAGGTTCTGGCGGGGATCGCCGCCCGGATTTCCCTGCTGGTCATCGACGAGGCACATTGCATTTCCGACTGGGGGCATGATTTCCGCCCGCATTATCGGCTGCTCGAACGGATCGTCAGGACGCTGCCCGCCAATGTGCGGCTGCTGGCGACCACGGCCACGGCCAACAACCGCGTGATGGACGATCTAACGACGGTGCTTGGACCCAATCTCGGGGTGTCGCGAGGCGATCTGAACCGCAATTCGCTGTCGTTGCAAACGATCCGGCTGCCCAGCCAGGCCGAACGCCTGGCCTGGCTCGCCGGGCAGCTCGCGACGCTGCAGGGTCATGGCATTATCTATACGTTGACGGTGCGTGACGCCAATCAGGTTGCCTCATGGCTGCAGACGCGAGGCTTCGCCGTAGCGGCTTATACCGGCGAAACGGGCGACCGTCGCGAGGCGCTAGAGCAGGCGTTGCTCGACAACCAGGTCAAGGCGCTGGTCGCCACGACCGCGTTGGGCATGGGCTATGACAAGCCCGATCTCGCGTTCGTGATCCACTATCAGATGCCGGGGTCGGTGGTCGCTTATTACCAGCAGGTCGGGCGGGCGGGACGTGCGCTCGATGCCGCTTACGGCGTGCTCCTCAGTGGCCAGGAAGAGGATGACATCACCGATTGGTTCATTCGCAGCGCCTTCCCGACGCAACAGGAGGTTGCCGATGTCCTTGGCGCGCTGGAACAGGAAGCCGGCGGATTGTCCGTTCCCGAGCTGCTGACCAGGGTCAATCTCAGCAAGGGGCGGGTCGACAAGACGATCGCCTTGTTGTCGCTCGAATCGCCGGCGCCGATCGCGAAGCAGGGCACCAAGTGGCAGCTGACGGCGGCGACCCTGGCCGACAGTTTTTGGGAACGCGCGGCGCGGCTCACCGCCTTGAGGCGAGACGAGCAGCAACAGATGCAGGCCTATGTCGGCCTGGCGTTCGGCCAGCATATGGGCTTCCTGATCGACGCGCTCGACGGCGACCCGAGCCTTGTGACCGAACCGGCATTGCCTGCCTTGTCGACCGAGGTGGACCAGGGCCTGATCAGGGAAGCGATCGCATTTTTGCGGCGAACCAATTTACCCATCGAGCCACGCAAGCAATGGCCGATCGGCGGCATGCCGCGATACCGGACCAACGGTCGCATCCAGCCAAAGCATCTGGCGCAGCCGGGCAAGGCGTTGTGCATCCTGGGGGATGCCGGCTGGGGCGGGCTGGTTCGCCAGGGGAAACACCGGGATGGTCGTTTTGCCGATGAGCTGGTCGCCGCCTGTGCCGCGATGGTGCGCAACTGGAATCCGCAGCCGGCGCCAGGCTGGGTCACCTGTGTGCCGTCGTTGAGACACCCCGATCTCGTGCCCGATTTTGCGCGGCGTCTGGCAGCGGCGTTGGACCTGCCGTTTCACGGGGTGCTGGTGAGGACCGAGAACAGGCCCGAGCAGCGGACGATGGCGAACAGCACGCAACAGGCGCGAAATGTGGATGGCTCGCTGGCGCTGAGCGGCGAGCCGATACCGCCTGGACCGGTGCTGCTGATCGACGACCTGGTCGATTCCCGCTGGACGCTGACGGTATCGGCCTGGCTGCTGCGATCGAACGGCAGCGGTGAGGTGTGGCCGATGGCGCTTTCTCAGACCGGGCAGGGCGAATGATGGCGAGACTCTCCCCCAATACGCAAGCGATCCTGTTGCTGACCGCACCGCTGATGGTCGGGCGTGGCATGTCCACGCCGGACTTGTTGGGACCCGGTGACTATAAGCGCCTGGCCCGGCAGTTGCGTGAGATCGAGCGGCAACCGGCCGACCTTCTCGGTCCGGATGCTGGCGATATCCTGCGTTCCTGCCGGACCGTCGTGGATGCGGATCGCCTCCAGCATTTGTTGGGCCGGGGCTTTCTGTTGAGCCAGGCGATCGAGCGTTGGCAGAGCCGCGCGATCTGGGTGATCAGTCGCGCCGATGCCGACTATCCCAGGCGCCTGAAGGTTCGGCTGCGCGAAGACGCGCCTCCCGTGCTCTATGGGTGTGGCGATATTCGTCTGTTGGACAATGGCGGTCTGGCGGTGGTCGGGTCACGCGACGTCGACCCTGCGCTGATCGACTACACCCAGTCGGTCGGCGCCCTGGCCGCGCGGGCTGGCCGGGCGATCGTCTCGGGCGGCGCCAAGGGTATCGATCAAGCGGCAATGCGTGGTGCGTTGGACGCGGGCGGTCAGGTGTGCGGCGTGTTGGCGGACAGCCTGGAAAAGACGGCGATGCAGCGTGAACACCGCAATATGCTGCTCGACGGTCGGCTTGTGCTGATGTCGCCTTATGATCCCGGCGCGGGGTTCGATGTCGACCACGCCATCCAGCGCAACAAGCTGATCCATGCCCTGGCGGATGCGTCGCTGGTGATCAGTGCGGAGGTCGACAAGGGAGGCGCCTGGACAGGCGCCGTCGAGCAACTCGACAGATTGAGGTTCGTCCCGATCTATGTCCGGTCGATCGGCGCGCCCTCGCGGGGTCTCGATGCACTGTTGAAAAAGGGCGCGCTTGCCTGGCCGAACCCGGATGACGCGGCATCGTTCGCGCAAGTGTTCGCCGCACCGGCTCCGACGGCCCCGGATTCCGATCAGGGCGGATTGCCCCTGCTTTTCAAGGACCGTCAATAGCTGGAGTGGGTCAAGGGAATCGGACCGTCGTCGTGCTCCCCGATTCGGACTTGGCGATCGATCCCAAGGACGACGGATGAACGCTACGGGCACCATTATTGCTGCTGCAATCGGTCGGACTGAGGTTGCGGGTGCACCGTCATATCCGCGAACGCCACCCGTTTCTCCACGACGGTCTCGTACAGGGACCGGCAATAGGCCGTGACAACCGGCTCACGCAGAGCTTCGGCCCTTTCAATAATCAACCTGGCTTATAATAGTCGGCCGGCAAGGAGACGCTAATGATTGATTGGCAGCGGCCAATTCTCGCGATGGTGATGCTGGTCGCGCTGGCGGGATGCGCACCGCTTGTCGGCGTGGAGTCCGACGCCCCGATCGCACCAATTGCGGTGTCGGGCAGTACCGCCACGATCGAGATCGCGCCGGTACTGCTGGCGGCGCGCGATCTGTATCCGGCGGGCGCGGTGGTCAGCAATGGCGGCATCCCCAATCTGATCGGCACGGGCGGACCCGCCGATATTGCCACGCATGCCGAGACCCAGGCACTGCGCTATTCGATCGCGCATCCAGAGATCCGCATCATTCTTACCGTTACCGAAGGCCGCTACCGCATCATCGCGCGTCGCTCGGCCGGGATCGCGCGGATCGCCGATCTCAAGGGCAAGAGGATCGCGACGCTGGCGACCACTTCGGCCGGCTATTTCCTCGCGCGAATGCTCGCGCAGGAAGGGCTGAGCTACGCCGATATCACCCCGGTGCGGATGTCTCCGCTCGAGGGCATCGCCCTGGCGCTCGAACGGCGCGAGGTCGATGCGGTGGCGATCTGGGAGCCATATGGTGCCAATGCCGCGCGGGTGCTTGGCGACGATATCGTCATCTTCTCCGGCGATGGCGTCTATCGCGAATTGTTCAACCTCAATACCACCGCGGCGAATCTCGCCGATCCCGCCAAGCGCCGGCGAATCACCGAGTTCGTCCGAGCAGTGATCATTGCGAGCGCGCGGATTCGTCGCGATCCCGCCCCAGCTCAGGCACTGGTCGCGGCGACCGCAGGCTTTGGTGCGGCGGAAGTGGCGGGTGCGTGGCCGACGCTCTCCTTTCCGGCGGCACTGCCTGCGGATCTGCTCGATGAGTTGGTCGCGCAAGAACAATGGCTGGCCGCGCAGGACAAACGCCCCCCACGGTCGCGTGAAGCGCTGTCGCGGCTGATCGACGCCAGCATCTACAGCGATGCGCTGGCGATGGGGCCGATAGCGCGGTGATTCGTGATGGCCAAACCCAGTACATCAGCCTGGCTGCGATTTTGGGTTGTCAGCCTAGCTTATGTGCCATAAACAACTGTCGTTCGTTAATCCGGAATGGATTGCGGGCCCATCGAGCGCTCCGGGCGTGACCCCGGCGCGGATTGGGAACAACTAGCAAGCATCTTGCGATGCAGCGGGAGCAACGGCGCCAAAGCCGGCCTCGCAATTGCCCGGAGAGGGGGGCTGATATGGCACTTTTTATGAATCGTGGTCCCGCATCATGGCTGCATCGCGTGATGGCCACCACCGCACTCACCACCGCGACCTTCGCCGGCGGCGCCGCGTTCGCGCAGACGAGCGCAACGCCGGCCAGCGCCGCCCAGGCCGAACCGGTCGCGGCGGCCGCCGATGACAAGGCCGAGACGCAGGAAGGTGAGATCGTGGTCACCGCGTCGCGTACCGCCACCAACGGCCTCCAGGCGCCGACCCCAACCCAGGTCGTCGGTGCCGAAGTGATCGAAAAGCAGGGCGCTACCACCGTCATGGAGGTGCTCAACCAGAACCCGGCGTTCAAGGCGACGCGCTCGCCCGGCGCCAACGCCACCAACACCTCGAGCCCCGCCGCGGCCACCGCCGATCTGCGCGCTCTGGGCGGCCAGCGCACGCTGGTGCTGGTCAATCAGTCGCGCGTCGTGCCGTTCGCGCCGGCCAGCAACCTCGGCGTGCCGACCACCACCGATCTCAACCTGTTCCCGACGCTGATGATCGAGCGCGTCGACGTCGTCACCGGCGGCGCCTCGGCGCTGTACGGCTCGGACGCCATCTCGGGCGTCGTCAACATCGTCATGAAGAAGAAGTATCAGGGCCTCGAGGTCACCGCACAGGCGGGCGTTTCGCAGTATGGCGACTATGGTACCCGGCGCATCGGCTTTATCGCCGGCACCAGCTTCAACGGCGATCGGGGCCATATCGTCCTCAGCGGCGATTATTCGGACAATGACGGCGTCGGCGACATCTACACTCGCGACTGGGGCCGCGACGAGTATATGATCGTCAGCAACGGCCAGCGGACCACCGCCGGCACAGCTGGCTTCGGCCAGCCGGCCTTCATCCTTGCCAAGAACGTCCACAATAATCTCGGCGCTGGCAGCGTCATCATCAGTTCCATTCCGGGGCTGACCAACATGACGTTCAATCCGGACGGCACGATCCGCCCATTCCAGAAGGGCTCGATCTTCGGCGGCTCGACGATGATCGGCGGCGAAGGCAGCTCGATCATCACCGGCACGGCGCTGGTTCCCAAGGTCGAGCGCGAGACCGCCTATGGCAGCCTCTATTATGATTTTTCGGACTCGCTGACCGGCTATATCGAAGGGGGCTATTCGCGTTCCGTCGGCATCCTCGATGGTGTTCCGATCCGCCTGTCCAGCCAGGCGATCCGTCGAGACAACGCCTTCATTCCGGCGCAGGTGATGGCATTGCTGCCGGCGACGACGCAAAGCTTCAACATCAGCCGGATCGGCATCGATATCGGCATCAACCGCTACGAAATCACCAATGAGACCCCGCACGGCACAATCGGCTTCCAAGGGCGGCTCGGCGGGTCGTGGAAATGGGATGCGCATGCATCCTATGGGATCAATTATTATTCCTCGGCGACCTTCAACAACCCGGTCACCGCCAAGCTGAACTTCGCGATCGACGCGGTCCGCGACGGTTCCGGCAACATCGTCTGCCGCGGTGTCCGGGATGGCGTCGCTGCCGCTGCCGGTTGCCAGCCGCTCAACCTGTTCGGCGAAGGCAATACCACCGCCGCCGCGCGCAATTATATCTGGGGCGAAGGCCTCGCCAAGGTGAAGTACGATCAGTTCACCACCGCCGCCAACATCGTCGGCGAGCCCTTCTCGACCTGGGCGGGCCCGGTCTCCGTGGCGTTCGGCGGCGAATATCGCCGCGAAACCGAGAAGCTGACCGCCGACGCGGTGGGCGCCAGCAACGGCTTTCTTACCGCCGGCAACGCGGTTCCCTATGCGGGCGCGTTCAACGTCAAGGAGGGCTATGTCGAGGCGACCGTCCCGCTCGCCAAGGATTTGCCGTTCCTCCACAACCTGGGCGTCAACGGCGCGTTCCGCTACGCCAATTACAGCACCGTCGGCGGCCAGACCGCGTGGAAGGCCGGCGCGGTGTGGGAACCGGTCGACGGGCTGAACATCCGCGTCGCCCGTTCGCGCGACATCCGGGCACCCGCGATCAACGAACTGTATAGCCCGGGCAGCAACGTCACCAATGCGGTGACGATGGTCGTCGACGGCGTCACCAAGAGCCCCGTGATCCCGCAGAACACCAGTATGGGCAATCCCAATGTCGGGCCTGAAATCTCGAATACCTTCACGGTCGGCGCGGCCTATCGCGGTCGCGGTGCGCTGAGCGGCCTCGGCATCTCGGTCGATTATTACAATATCAAGATCGGCGACGCGATTACCAACCTGTCGACGGCGAACATCGCGTCGCTGTGCAGCGCCGGCGAAGCTTATTTCTGCAACCTGTTCACCTATGGGCCGGATCTCTCCACCCCCAACCCGAACGATCGCATCCATACCGCGCTGAACGCAGGTTCGCTCAATGTCGGCGCCTTCGCCCAGAAGGGCATCGACGTGACCGTGAATTACGGCACATCGCTCGACTTTCTGGGCTCGGGCGGCCGCGGGAGCATCGCCGCGAGCGGCACCTACGTCCTCAGTGCGTTGGTAGATTCGGGCACCGGCGCCGCCCCGATCGATCGCGCCGGGGAGAATGGCTGGGCCAATCTCGGCTCGATTCCGCACTTCCGCGGCAATCTTTCCACGACCCTGGGCACCAATGCGTGGGAGCTGACGCTGCAGACGATCTTCATCAGCAAGGGCGTCCAGGACGTGACGTACAACACGCTGCCGACCAACACGATCAACGACAACAGGGTGCCGGCGGTTACCTATTTCAACCTGTTCGGAAAGATCTTCGTCGGAGAGAATAAGAAGTTCGAGTTCTTCTGGGCGGTCAACAACCTGCTCGACAAGGATCCGCCGCCGGTTCCGTACATCATCCTCAACGGCCCGGTGAACGGCCAATATTACGACAAGGTCGGTCGCGCCTTCATGTTCGGAGCGCGGGCGCGCTTCTGATCCGATGTCGACGAACGATAAGGGGGCCCATGCAAGGGTCCCCTTTTTTTCATCACGTTCAGAAAGGTATTTTCAGTGGGCGATATGGTGCGGGTGATCCTGTTGCCGCAAGGCGTAGAGGACGCCGCCGACCGGCAGATCGCGCTCGACCTGACGGTCGACGCCGCTGGCGCTGCGGTCGGCCCGTTTCCCGCGTTCGGCCGCATCGGCGATTTCAAACGGCCCGAGACGCTGTTTCCGTTCACGCTGATGGGCGACGGGCGGCTCGATTACGGCGCGCATGCCGGCGATGTGCCGACGCAGGACAAGCTCGCGATCCGCAATGAAGTGCTGGCCCCCGGGGTCGAAATCCTCCGAACCGCCGGCGACCGCAGCGAGGCGTTCGTGATCGCAACGGTGACGTCGTTCACCGCCTGACGCGGCTCAGCTGAAGTTGAGCTGGTCGCCGCCGCGGAACAGATTCTTGAGTTCGCGCAGCGTGCACAGCCAGCGCCCCGCGGTTTCGTCCCAGCGGAATTTCTCGGTCGCCTGGCTGATTCGGGTAGGAGCGCGGCTTTCGAGCGGCGCCTCCCCATCGGCGGCCCATAGCAGCATGAACCACGTCGCGGTGGCACCGCCCTGCTCATCGAATTCGGCGCGGAAATTGGTGAAGGCGTGGATCGACACGCGCGCGCCGCGGCCTTCGCGCCAGCTGTAGAAGCCCTGGATCGCCTCGCGTCCCTCGAGGTTGAGCCCGCCCGAGCGATAGACGGCCTCCGGGGCATAATAGTCGCTCGCCTGGCGGCCCCAATTATTGTCCACGTCGTGCCAGAAATCGGCGAGCCCCATTTCGAGTTCTGCTGTGGCGATGGCGCGCTCTCGGCGGTTCATGGGATGTGGCTCCGTATGTTGAAATATAGGTCGAGTGCGGTGGCGTCTATTGCCCGACGAGTTGCCGCGTCGGGGACAAGGCGATGATACAAGGCCAGCGTGTCGGCATAGGTGGTACCGGCTTCGTGGTTCACGAACGGCGCGTCGCTGCCCCACAGCAAGCGCTTGGGTCCTGCTTCGGCGAGCAAGCGCGCGGCGCACTCGGCGGCAATGGCAGGGGGCAGGCGAAAGCCCGCCGAAATCTTGACCCATGTTCGGCCGCCGGCAATCGCGTGAAGCAGTGCGTCAGTGCCGGCGCGGCGTTCGCGCTCATCGCGCGAGGGGACGCCGAAATGATCGACCACCAGCGGTACGCCGGTGAAGTGCGGCAGCAGCGCCGGCAATTGCGCGCTGCCGGCGAGCAATTCGACATGCAATCCGCATTCGGCGATCCGACCCAGAAACCCGCGCCACGGCTCGTCCGCCAAATTGGGAAGATCGGCGAGTCGCCGCCAGGTCAGCCGCACTCCGACCACCCCCCGCTCGGCCAGTGTTCGCAATTGCTGGGCGCTGGTCTCCGGCCCGGCGAGCACCGTCGCGCGCAGCCGGGAATGCGCCGCCAGCGCTGCGAGCGTATAGACATTGCCGTCATCGAACAGGCTCGCCGCCGCGATCACCCCGCGGCCGATGCCATGGGCGTCGAGATCGGCAAGCCAGGCCTCGACCGGATAGTCATAGTCCGGCCGCGAATGCGCGTTCGCCGCGAAGGGCATGGCCCTGGTAAAGATATGGGCATGGGCATCGATTGCCGGCACGCGCGCTTCAGCCGCGCCCATGCCCGACCGCGATCACCTGCGGCGCGCCCTTCAGGCTCATCAGCCAGAAAGTGAATAGGCCGCCGCATAGCAGTGGTACCCCCAGCATCGCGAAGATGCCGAGGGCGCCGAAACCTTCGCTCAGTACGAACGTGCCGAATAACGGCGCCCAGATCGATACGACGCGGGCGGCGCCATAAGTCCAGCCGACACCTGTGGCGCGGCTGCGGGTGGGATAGAGGGCGGCGGCAAGCGCCGGGATGCTGGCCTGGCTACCATGCTGGCACATCCCCATGAAGGCGACCGCGACGTACATGCCGGCGCCGGGGGCGAGCAGACCGACCATTGTCGCCGCCAATCCTGCGAGCAGGAAGGTGCCGGTCATCACTCGCTTGAAGCCCAATCGATCGATGAAAAAGCCGATCGTGAGCATGCCGATAAAGCCGGCGGCAGTGTTGACGCCGTTGATCAATGCCACCTGCTGAAGCGACAGTCCGATCACATCCTTGAAGATCGTCGTCTTCCACACGCCCGCGGTGATGAACACGAAGCTGGAGATCGCGATTCCCCACATCAGCAATGTCCGGAGCAATTGGCCGCCGCCGAAAATGTCGGAGAGCAGGATCGCGAGTGGAGGGCGGTCTTGCTTGGGCGCTACGGTGAATATGACGTCGGCATCGCCGAACGCCGACGGCCGCATCCGCTTGGTCAGCGCGGAAATGGCGGGATCATGCGGATTGCGTGCGGCCAGCGACCGCAGCGATTCGGGAAGGAAGAAATAGATCAAGGGAAGCATGATCGCGGGCAGCGCCACTGCGATCCAGAACGCGCCGCGCCACCCGAACGGTGCGAGGACGAAGCCTTGCATCAGCGAGCCCAGCATCGCGCCGATCATCGTGCCGCTGACCGTGATCGTGCTGACTGTCGCGCGCAGCCGCCTGGGCGCGGTCTCGGAGGCGAGCGTGACCAGGATCGGGATCATCGCGGTGCCGCAAAAGCCGGCGGCAAAGCGGCAGACCGTGAACGGCAGCAGCGACTTGGTGGTGAGGATCGCCAGCGCGCTGAGCATCATGCCGAGATAGCAGAACAGCAGCACGCGCGGCCGTCCGATTCGATCGGCAAGCGGGGGAATGACGAACGCGCCGGCGAGCATGCCGACCTGTTGAGCGACCAGCGCCGACGTGATTGCCGTTGTCGCCACGCCGAAATCCTTGGCCAGCACCGGCAGCACCCAGCCGACGACATACAATTCATAACCGTCGATCGCGGCCAGGGCCGTGCACAGGATCAGGACGATCAGATGAAAGCGACTGAATTTGAGCCCGTCCAGGAACGTGTCCACATCGATTGGCCGAGCGCCGGTGTCCGTCATGCAAATCCCCTCCCGGTGCGGTGATTGGCTGATTACCCACCCAGTCCGCCAATTGGTTTTATCATATGTCGTTCGCTATGTACAAATGCTCGAGCAACGATATATGTCAGCTTGGCTTAGGGACGAGCGGACGTCTAGGCTGGTTTTTTGATAATCCGCTGGGGAGCGAAATGCCTGGTGTGCCAACCAAGACAGCGCCGGCGTTCGACGTGGTGGCCGATTGGGAGCGCCTGCCGGCGGGCGTTTCGCATCGCGATGTCACGGGGGTAGCCGTCGATTCGCGGGATCGCGTCTATCTGTTCGTCCGCTTCCCGCACCGCGTCCTGGTCTACGAGCGCGACGGCAGCTTCGTCCGCAGTTGGGGCGACGATCTCTTCACCATGGCGCATGGCCTGACGATCGGCCCGGACGATCGAGTCTATTGCGTCGATAATGGCGACCACAGCATTCGCGTCTTCAGCCTCGAAGGCGAGCCGATCATGACACTCGGCGTGCCCGGCCAGGCATCGGACACGGGCTACGATCCCAAGCCCCCTTACGAAGTCCATGCCTGCGAATGCATCGCCTATCCCGGGGGACCGTTCAATCGCTGCTGCAACCTCGCGGTGGCGCCAAGCGGCGAACTCTATGTCGCTGACGGCTATGGCAATTGCCGCGTCCATCGCTTCAGCGCTGCGGGCGAACTGATCCAGTCATGGGGTGAGATCGGCACCGGTCCCGGCGAATTCCACCTCCCGCACGGCATCGGCTGCGACGCCGCAGGGCGCGTATTGGTCTGCGATCGTGAGAATGACCGTATCCAGGTCTTCACCGCCGACGGCGACTATCTCGAGCAATGGACCGACGTTCAACGCCCGTGCGACATCGCCATCGACAGCAACGGCCTCATCTATGTTGCCGAGCTGTGGCGGCCCAAGGGCAAGAAGAGCTTCGTCCTCGGCGAAATGCTCCGGGATCATCCCGGCCGCGTCACGGTGCTCAGCGCCGAGGGCAAGGTGCTAGATCGCTGGGGCGGTTCGTCCGACCACCGTCACACGCCCGGCAATTTCATCGCGCCGCACGGCATCACGGTCGATCGCCATGGCGACGTCTATGTTGCCGAAGTGCCCTACAGTTTCGCGATCCGCCCCGGCTGGATCCCCGAGGGGCACGGCGACCACCAGATCCAGAAATTCGTCCGCCGACCGTAAGCCGGCGACGACCACCTAGGAGAAGAGACAATGCGGCGTTCCACGGACCATATCCTGACCACTCACGGCGGGAATCTGCCACGCCCCGCCGATCTCGACGCCCTGCTCGTCGATGCCGACACCAAGCAGGCCGAAATCGCGGTGCGGCTGCCCAAGGCGGTGCGCGAAGTTGTTGATAAGCAGATCGAATGCGGCGTCGATGTCATCAACGATGGCGAATATGTGAAGGCCGCCAACATGGGCAGCTACACCAGCTATATCCAGCAGCGCGTGACCGGCTGGGAATCGCTGCCGCGCGACCCTGCCGCGCCATCCAAGCGCGCCGGCCCCGGCGAGCGCGACCGCCGCGATT
>DASVNU010000029.1:0-2313 GCA_036383655.1 Sphingomonas sp.
CTCGTCGATGAAGACGATGCACGGCGCCGATTTCTTGGCCTGTTCGAACATGTCGCGCACGCGGCTGGCGCCGACGCCGACGAACATCTCGACGAAGTCCGAGCCGGAGATGGTGAAGAACGGCACGCCCGCTTCGCCAGCGATCGCGCGCGCCAGCAAAGTCTTGCCGGTGCCGGGCGATCCGACCAGCAACGCGCCCTTGGGGATCTTGCCGCCCAGCCGGGCGAACTTGGTCGGGTCCTTCAGGAACTCGACGATCTCCTGCAATTCCTCGCGCGCCTCATCGATGCCGGCGACGTCGTCGAACGTCACCTTGCCCTGTTTCTCGGTCAGCATGCGGGCGCGGCTCTTGCCGAATCCCATAGCGCCGGAGCCGGACGATTTCTGCATCTGGCGGATGACGAAGAACGCGATCGCCAGCATCAGCACGAACGGCAGCGACTGGACGAGCAGATATTGCCAGATCGAGGGCGTTTCCTCCGGCTTGGCGACGACCTCGACATTGTTGTCGATCAGGCGCTGAACCAGTTGCGGATCGGACACGCCGGCATTGGTGCGGAAGGTGCTATTGTCCTTCAGCGTGCCGGTGATCGCGGTGCCGGCGATCTCGACCTTCTTGACCGATCCGTCCTTCACCTTGGCGACGAAGCCCGAATAGGACAATTGCTGGCCCGCGGGCGTGGTCGCGCGATCGCCGAGCATCGCCACCAGCACCGCCAGCGCAACCGCGATACCCACCCAGAGCAACAGGTTCCGGGCCCAGTTGTTGCCGCCGCCGTCAGGGCCGGGCTGCTTGTCGTTGTCGTTCATCGTCGCAAGATACCTTTCGTGCCCTTAAAGATAAGGCACCAAGCCTTAATGGCAATGGAACAACGTCGATCAGAGCTATCGACGCGGCGGGGCTTCGCGAAAGCGCCAGCCTTTCTTCGGAATCGAGGCCGCAATCACGCCGCCGATCGTCGCGGCATCGCCTGATTCCAGTGCCTTGACCATCCGGGCCAAGGCGGAGCCGCGGATCTCGGCGTCAGGGTCGAAATGCCTGACGCAGATTTCGACCAGCCGGCGGAGCAGCTCGAACGGCAAATCGCGCACGTCCAGGAACAGGTCTTCGCCTCGCTCCTTGATTCGCCCGACCTCCAATCGGGCCACCATCCAGTCGATCGCCTGTTTGGCATCGGCCAGTGCCGCGGCACTCGCCGCGACGCCCTTTGGGTCGAGCCAATCGACCTTGGCCAGCACCTTTCTCAATCGCGCGCGGTCGTAGCGGTCGTCGACATTACTGGGATCCTCGACCGGGTCGATCCCCGCCGCCGCGACGATCGCGGCAAGTTCGACGCGCCGCCAGCCGAGCAGCGGCCGGATCACGCGGCCGCCGATTCCCTGCCCACTCGCGCGCACCCCGGCCAGGCCCGACACGCCGGCGCCGCGGTTCAGCCGCATGATCAGCGTTTCGACCTGGTCGTCGGCATGGTGCGCGGTGGCGATATGCGTCATGCCGATCGAGTCGGCGCATTGCTCGAGCAGCCAGTAGCGCAATTCGCGCGCCCGCGCCGAGACGTTGGCGGTGCGTCCCGCCCGCTCGGGCAGCGTCCCGCGCAAGATGACGTGATCGATCCTGCGCGTGGCGCACAGACTCCGCACCCACGCGGCCTCACCCGCCGCTTCGGGGCGCAGGCCGTGATCGACCGTCGCCGCCATGCACCGCTCGCCGAGCAGCGCATGCGCCAGCAACAGCAACGCGACGCTGTCCGGCCCGCCCGACACGCCGACCAGCACGCGTGCGCTGGCCGGATCGCATAAGGCCGAAAGGTCGCCGGCGAACCGCGTCAGCGCGGCTGGATCAGGTGCATTTGTTGGTGGCACGGCCCTTGTCCGCGTCTGCCTTTTGCGCGGCGGTCAGCTTGGCGCCATAGACGTCGCCCAACTCGGTATAGACGCGGCAGATGTCGGTCCGCGGCTTCTTGAGCATTGTCAGCGCCTTGGCCAGGTTGAGCAGGCTGTCGGCGGCGCGCTCGCCATCGGGCAGCTTGGAATAATTCTCGTAATAGATTTGCGCGGCCAGGTTGGGGTTGCCGTCATCCATATAGATCGTGCCGAGCAGATTCTGCGCGCGGCTGACCAGCCGGTGGCCGGGGAATTTGCCGGCATAGCCCTGCAATTGCGCCTCGGCCTCGGGATAATATTTGGCCTGCCACAAGCGATAGGCGTAATTGTACGCGTACATCGCCTTGTCGACCGCGTCCTTGCCGGCGGGCTTGGGGATCGCGGCGACCGCCTTGGCGCGATCGGGGTCGTTGGCGGCCGGGGCGGGGC
>DASVNU010000030.1:0-6780 GCA_036383655.1 Sphingomonas sp.
GCGGCGGTCGGCGGGCGAATGGTTGCGCTTCCCCGGCGTCGAGCTTGCGCATGTCTCCCCCGCCCTCGCCGGGTCGTCGACCCCGGTCATCGAGGAAGCGATCGAGGACGCGCGCTACGCTCCCTATGTCGAGCGCCAGGAAGCGGAGGTATCCGAACTGCGTGCGAGCGAACGCATCGCGTTGCGACAGGATCTCGATTTCACGGCGATTCCTGGACTGTCGAACGAGATGGTCGAGCGGCTGACCGCGGCGCGCCCGGCGACATTGGCGGCGGCGGGACGCATCCGCGGGATCACGCCGGCGGCGCTCACCGCCATCCTGCTCCACGCGACGCGAGCGGCGGCATGACCGAGGATGAGGCACGCGACTGGGCAACGGCGCGGTTCGACGCTGACGCGGTTGCCCGGCTCGACCATCTCGCGGCGATCGTCACGGTCGAAAGCGACCAGCAGAATCTGATCGCACGCTCGACCTTGGAGACGATCTGGTCGCGGCACATCGTCGATTCACTGCAGCTTGCGGCGCTCGCACCAGACAATGGCGACTGGCTGGATATCGGGACCGGTGCGGGTTTTCCCGGACTAGCGCTTGCTGCCACGCAGCCCGAACGTCGATTCATCCTGGTCGAGCCGCGCCGCTTGCGCGCCGACTTTCTGCGTGAAGCGGCTGAGGCCCTCGCCCTTCCCCAGGTCGAGGTCATCACCGGCAAGGTCGAGAATGTGCGCCAGCCCGTCGCGGTGATCTCGGCGCGCGCGGTCGCGCAAGTGGCACAAGTGATCGCGTCGGCCGCGCAATGCGCCAGCAATGAGACACTTTGGCTGCTACCAAAGGGGCGATCGGCGCGCGAAGAGGTGGCGCGCGCCAAGCAAAGATGGCATGGAATGTTCCACGTGGAACAGAGCATCACCGATCCTGAATCGAGCATCGTGATCGCGCGCGAGGTACGGGCGCGATGACCGTCATTGCCGTGGCCAACCAGAAGGGCGGCGTGGGCAAGACCACGACGGCGATCAACCTGGGCACCGCGCTCGCGGCAACCGACAAGCGCGTGCTGATCATCGACCTCGACCCGCAAGGCAATGCTTCGACCGGGCTCGGTATCCACCGCGCGGATCGCAAGAAATCGAGCTACGACGTCCTGATCGGCGAAGCCTCGGTGGTTGAGGCGGTGATAGCGACCGCGGTACCTCATCTGGATATCCTGCCGGCGACGGTGGACTTGTCGGGCGCTGAAATCGAATTGGTCGACTATGAGGAGCGCACGCACCGGCTCGACCATGCGCTCGAGGTAGCGAGCGACCGCTGGGATGTCGTGCTGATCGACTGCCCTCCCTCGCTCGGCTTGCTCACGATCAACGCGATGGTCGCGGCCGATTCCTTGCTCGTGCCGTTGCAATGCGAGTTCTTCGCGCTCGAAGGGCTGAGCCAGCTGCTGTCGACGGTCGAGCGTATCCGCTCGCGCTTCAACCCGGGCCTGGCGATTCTCGGCGTCGCGCTCACCATGTACGACCGCCGCAACCGGCTGACCGAACAGGTCTCGGCGGACGTCCGCGCGGTGCTGGGCAAGGTGGTGTTCGACACGGTGATCCCGCGCAACGTGCGGCTATCCGAAGCGCCGAGCCACGGGCTGCCCGCCTTGATCTACGATTATCGCTGCTCGGGGTCCGAAGCCTATATGGCGTTGGCGCGCGAGTTGATCGGGCGCTTGCCCCCGGCGGCTCCGGCGATCGCGGCATGACCACCGAAGCTCCTCGCAAGCCCCGCCCCAGCCTCGGCCGTGGCCTCAACGCCTTGCTCGGCGACATCGCACCCGAAGCGGTGCCGACCGCGGGCGGCGGCGACACACCGTCGGGCATCCGCATGCTGCCGGTCGGCGCGCTGACACCGCAACCCGGCCAGCCGCGTCGCGTGTTCGACGAAGCCGCGCTCGAGGAATTGGCGCAGTCGATCTCTGCGCGCGGTGTGCTCCAGCCGATCCTGGTTCGCCCGCACGGTCGCAATTACCAGATCGTCGCCGGCGAGCGCCGCTGGCGCGCGGCGCAGCGCGCACGGCTGCACGAAGTTCCGGTCATCGTTCGCGAACTCGACGATGCCGATACGTTCGAGATCGCGCTGCTCGAAAATATCCAGCGCCGCGACCTCAACGCGGTCGAGGAAGCCGATGCCTATAAGCGGCTGATCAGCGAATTCGGCCATACCCAGGAAGCGCTGGCGAAACTGGTCCATAAATCGCGCAGTCACATAGCCAACCTATTGAGATTGCTTGATCTTCCTGAATCTGTCCTGTCGTTGCTGGCCGAGGGCAAGATCGATATGGGGCATGCCCGCGCGCTGATCGGCGTGCCCGATGTCGAGCGTCTCGCCGCCGACGTGGTCGCCCGCGGCCTGTCGGTGCGCGAGACCGAGCGGCTGGCCAAGGCGGCGAAGAGCGACGGCACGTCGGGCGGTAATGGCGGCGGCGGTGGTGGCAGCCACGGACGCAACGCCGATATTGCCGCGCTCGAACGCCAATTGACCGACGTCATCGGGCTGGCCGTGAAGATCACCTATGGCGCCAAAGGCGGGACGCTGACGGTCACCTATTCGACACTCGACCAGCTCGACATGGTCTGCCAGCGGCTGACCGGCGAACCGCTTTGATATTTTTCACGCTAAGGCGCTAAGGCGCAAAGAAGAATAGATTGGTTTCGCGCAGAGGCGCGGAGTGCGCAGAGGGTTTTCGCTCTGGGCAGCGCTGGATTAAAACTCGACGACCAATAAAGAGCCTCGCGTAGCGAGGCTCACTTTAATCTCTGAGCCTCTGCGCGAAAAAATCTTCGCGCCTTCGCGTGAATCAAACCTACCGCATCCGCGCCGCGGCGCGTGTCGTTTCGGTGATCGCCACGTCGGACAGCAATTCCCCTGCCCCGCCCGGCGCCATCAATTGCCGTTCGGCACGCCGCAACCGCTCGATCGCGGCGACGATATCGGTCGATTTCCACTTCTGGACCTGGCGGATCATCCCCGGCTCCTCGCGGAAATGCACCTTGCGTGCCTTGACCACCGCCGATGGCTGCTTGCCGGCATCGACCTCGGCGCGCATCGCCGCCAGCGTCATCAGCTTGCGCACGATCTGGCGGAGCAGCGGAATAGCCGCGCCGCCCGAATCGGCGAATCGGGCGAGTTCGCGCGCAATGTCGTGGACGCGCCCTTCGAGCGCGGCGTCGACCACGTCGGACATCTGCGATTCGCCGAGATCGGCGCCCAACGCATCGAGCGCCTCGTCATCGAGTTCGCGCGGCCGGTCGGTCGCGGCGTCGAGATAGAGCGCGAGCTTCTCCACTTCGCGCGCGATCACGCTGCGGTCGCCGCCCGATGCCGCCATCAACCGCCGGATCGCGGTGGGAGTCGGGCGCAGGCCGTATTCGCGCGCGATTCCGACCACCATGCGGTCGGCATTGGCGCCGTCGGGGATATAGCAGGCGAAGCTCATCGCCGCCGGCTGGGCGATCGCGAACTGGACCAGCTTGGACGTGGTGCGCAGCCCCGGGCCGATCATCACCACCGGATGCTCGACTTGCGGCTCGGCGAGCAGCAACTGCGCGGCTTCGAGCGATTCGTCGCCGGCATTGGAAACCAGAATCCATCGCCGCCCGCCGAACAGGGCAAGCGAGCGTGCCTCGTCGACCAGCTTGCCGGGATCGCCGCGCAACCCTGCGCCTTCCATCGCGACCTTATCGGCATCGGCGCCGAGCGCGCGCCCCAACCGCGCGGCATAGTCCATCGCGCCCGCTTCGTCGGGGCCGTGGAGCAAATACAGCCGGATCGCGGGTGCTGCCGAATCCAGCGAGTTAACTAATTGATTTTCGGATGCTTTCACTTGGCCGCGGCGGCGGCGCGACGCTGATAGACGGCGATCCGCGTGACGATCTGATCGGCGACGATCTGCGACAGGTTTTCGAGCGCGGTGTTCTCGGCCGCGATCGTGGCATATTCCGAATTGACCACGTCGATGCCGGCATCCGACCCCGCGGTCGCGTCGAGCAGCACTTCGCCGCTCGATGCGGCGACCAATTGATAGCGCGCGCGCAACGACCGGCGCTCGCGCGTAATCGTGTCGTCGCGCTTCACGCCCAGGCCGGTGATTGAATCGTCGAGCTTGACCTCGAGCCGGTAGAGCGCCGGCTCGCCGCTGCCCTGGGGAAGCCGGTCGCGCAGCGCGTTCGACATCAGATAGCCGTTCTTGCCGGCGATCGGGACGACCTCGACTCGCGACAGGCTGGTCGCGACCGCGCCCGACGCACCGCCCTCATAGAGCGGATGGAGGCCGCAGCCGGCGGTCGCCAGCGCGAGGAGGAGCGCGAGTCGTTTCATGCGACCAGATTGACCAGACGATCGGGTACGACAATCACCTTCTTCGGTTCGGCGCCGTCGAGAATGCGGAGCACGTTGGGATTGGCGCGCGCCGCGGCTTCGACCATTGCCCTGTCGCTGCCCTTGGGCATGACGAGCGTATCGCGCAGCTTGCCATTGACCTGCACCGCGATCGTCACCTCATCCTCGACCAGCAACGCCGGATCATAGGATGGCCAATCGGCATTGGCGACCAGTCCCGACCCGCCCATCGCCGCCCAGGCTTCCTCGGCGAGGTGCGGGGTCATCGGCGAGACCAGGCGGACCAATGTCCGGATCGCATTGCTGCGCGAGGCGGAGGGCTTGGCCTTCTCGATCGCGTTGACCAGTTCGTACAGCTTGGCGACCGATTTGTTGAACTGCAGCGCCTCGATATCGACCGCGACGCCGGCGATCGTCTGCGCCAGCTTGCGATCGAGCGCGGCGTCGGCGCCCTCGCCCTCCTCGATACCGTCGACCAGCCGCCACAAGCGCTGGACGAAGCGCCAGGCGCCCTCGATCCCCGCCTCGGACCATTGCAGGTCGCGCTCGGGCGGCGAATCCGACAGCATGAACCAGCGCGTCGCGTCGGCGCCGTACTGGTCGACGATCGGCTCGGGATCGATCGTGTTCTTCTTCGACTTGGACATCTTTTCGATGCGGCCGACCGTGATCGGCTGCCCCGTGGCGATTTCCTTGCCGTCACGCACGTCGTCGGGCGACAGCCACTTGCCCTCGGCCGACTTGTACGTCTCGTGCGTCACCATGCCCTGGGTGAACAGCCCGGCGAACGGCTCGGCAATGTCGAGCATGTCCATATGCTTGAGCGCCCGCGTCCAGAACCGCGCATAGAGCAGGTGCAGGATCGCATGTTCGACCCCGCCGATATATTGCCCGACCGGCAACCATTGTTCCGCGATCTTGCGGTCGAACGGCTGGTCCTTGGGCTGGCTGGCGAATCGAATGAAATACCAGGACGAATCGGCGAAGGTGTCGAGCGTGTCGGTCTCGCGCACCGCCTTGCCGCCGCACGACGGGCAATCGACATGCTTCCAGGTCGGATGGCGGTCGAGCGGGTTGCCGGGAATGTCGAACGCGACATCTTCGGGCAGCACCACCGGCAATTGGTCGCGTGGCACCGGCACCACGCCGCACGCGGCGCAATGGATGATCGGGATCGGCGTGCCCCAGTAACGCTGGCGGCTGACTCCCCAGTCGCGCAGGCGATAGACGGTCACACCTTGGCCAATTCCAATAGTCTCGGCACGAGCAATGACTGCGGAGATCGCCTTTTTTATCGTGGGTAGATAACTATCGCCCAACTGCTCGTGGATGAGCGAGTTCATCCGATCATCTAGATACCATTGCGGCTCTTCGGAGTCCGATCGGGCGACAAATGGCTCAACATTGAAATCGATGTAGATGCTTTTTTCGTGCTCATCCTGCTCGAAGGCTATCCGAGATTCCGGGGCGTAGTCGATTCCTTCTGGAATGTGCTGTGGCTCGAAAGGCAGATGGTATTTGGTGGCGAATTCGAAGTCGCGCTGGTCGTGCGCGGGCACGCCGAACACCGCGCCGGTGCCATAATCCATCAGCACGAAATTGGCGATATAGACCGGAATTTGCCACGCCGGATCAAAGGGATGCGTCGCGGTGAGGCCGGTGTCGTAACCCAGTTTCTCCTGCGTCTCGAGCTCGGCGGCGGTGGTCCCGCCCTGCTTGCACAGCTCGATGAACTTGCCGGCGTCGGGATCGCGCGCGGCGGCGACCTGGGCGATCGGGTGATCGGCGGCGACCGCGATGAAGCTGGCGCCGAAGATCGTGTCGGGGCGCGTCGAGAACACCTCGACCGATCCGCCGTCGGACAGCGACCAGGCGAATTGCAGCCCCTGGCTCTTGCCGATCCAATTCTCCTGCATCACCCGGACCTTGTCGGGCCAGTGATCGAGCGCCTTCAGCCCGTCGAGCAGCTCGTCGGCGAACTGGGTGATCTTGAGAAACCACTGGTTGAGCTTGCGCTTCTCGACCAAAGCGCCCGACCGCCAGCCGCGGCCGTCGATCACTTGCTCATTGGCCAGCACGGTCATGTCGACCGGATCCCAATTGACCGCCGATTCGCGGCGATAGACCAGCCCGGCGGCGAGCATGTCGAGGAACAGCGCCTGTTCCTGGCCGTAATATTCGGGCTCGCAGGTCGCGATCTCGCGCGACCAGTCGAGCGCGAAGCCCAGCCGCTTCAACTGCGCCTTCATCGTCGCGATATTCTGGCGGGTCCAGCCGCCGGGATGGACGTGCTTTTCCATCGCCGCATTCTCGGCCGGCATGCCGAACGCGTCCCACCCCATCGGATGGAGCACTTCCATCCCCTTCATCCGCCGATAGCGCGCGAGCACGTCGCCCATCGTGTA